>NZ_BAABBE010000002.1:0-505215 GCF_039537795.1 Lentzea roselyniae | reverse complement strand
TCGTGCAGGTCCGGTGCGCGCTCGGCGAGCACGGTGATGACCTCGTCGAGGTAGCGGTAGCCGGTGGCGCGGGAGATGCCGTGATCACGTGCCAGCGCGGTGATGTCGGCGTGCTGCCGGAACCAGCGCAGGGCGAATACCGCGTGCCAGTAGCAGGTCAGCGCCCTGGTGCCCTTGCGGGTGCCGCGGTCGCGGCGTTCGGCGTGGAGCAGCCGGCCCAGGTACTGGGCGAGTTCGCGGGGTACATCGAGTGTGGCACGATAGGCGATCACGGGGAGCTTTCTGACTGGGATTTGATCTTCGCAAATCCAGTCCTATCAGGAGCTCCCCGTCCTTCTACTCCCAGGCCCCGCGGCACGTCAGAGCGCCTGCACGAGCGTTCCCCCGAACATCCTCAGGCCTTCAGTGCTGGAATCTCCGCTGTTGAGATCACCTCACTCCTGTTGCGATGCGAACTCGACGTGTACCTGGGAAGTTCCGCGAGTACGACGCCTGGAAAGGCTGGGATTGGAAGTACCCGCCGGTTCCTGACTACCCGGGCAAGTACGGCCACGGGTGACGTTGACGTGTACCTGTCCTACCTGCCGACAGGGTCGCGCCACCAGATCGGCCCGCCGCCGCCAAGGTGACGGCCACTGCTGCACTCCCCCCGCCGCGCACCAGAATGTGGTCCGCTTCTGCTGATGCGGGTGGTGCCCATGCGGGACGGACAGTCAGAGCGCCTCGCCGACTGTGAGCTGACCCGGGCGGACGACCGGATCGCGGTGACGGGCGAGATCGACGCGGCCAACGCCGGCGCGATCGCGGACCGGGTCTGCGGAGCTCTCGGCGGCACGGTCGTCGTCGTGGACCTCCGCGCGGTGACCTTCTTCAGCGCGGCGGGAGTGCACGTGCTGAGAAGGATCGCCGCCGCGGCCCGCACCTCGGACACCATCGTGCAGGTGCTGTGCTCGGCCGCGGTGCGCCACACCGCGCGACTGTGCGGAGTGACCGAACTCCCCGGCCTCGTGCTCGACCGATCCGACCGGCGCGAGCCGGACCCGACAGGGGACCGAGAGGCGCCGTCGTGACCACGTTCTCCGGCCGATCCACCCGCGAGCACTTCGAGCACGCCGTGCTGGTCGCCGACTCCGATGACGCCCTCGACCGGCTGCTCGTTCCCGTCCTGCGCCACCACATCCGCTCCGGTGAGCCCGCGCTGCTCGTGGTCAGCCGGCGCACCGAGCGCATCGTGCGCGACCGCCTCGGTTCCGCCGCCGGCAAGCTGGGCTGGGGAGATCCCGGCGCGTTCTACCAACGCCTCGGGTTCGTCTACGAGGGGTTCCGCCGCCACCTCGAACAGGAGCACGCGGAGGGCCGCAGCGTGCACGTGATCGCCGAGCCGGACTTCACCGCGGACCTGGACCTCCCGGTCGACCGCGCCACCGCCTACCTGGCGTACGAGGCGATCTGCAACGACGTCTGCGCCGGCTTCGGCTGCCCGGTGACGTGCATCTGGGACAGCCGCCACCACTCCGCCGAGGTCATCGAGTGCGTCCGCAGCGTCCACGCCCACGAGCTGACCGCCGAAGGCAGGCAGCGCAACAGCACGTTCGTCCGCGCCCGGGAGCATCTGGAATTCCAGACCCACGCGACCATGCCGCCCGCGCCGCGCAGGTTCGACATCGAGATCACGCTGTACGCTACGGCCGAGCTCGGTCCCAGCCGCGCCGCCGTCCGCGCCTGGGCCGGCTGTCACGGCTTCAGCGTCACCGCGGCGTTCCAGGTCACCACCGCGGTCAACGAAGTGCTCACCAACGGCCTCGAGCACGGACGGCCACCCGTGCGGCTCCGGGCCTGGCGCCACGGCACCACCCTGGCGGTCCAGGTGGACGACCACGGCGGCCGCCGCATCCCGCCCGACGCCGGTTACCGGCCACCCCGCCTGGACGGCGCGGGCATCGGCCTCTGGATGACCAGGCAACTCGCCGACGTCGTGCTCACCAGGACCACCGGCGACGTCACGACGGTGCGGCTGTACTTCCCCCACGCCGTCACCCACCGCGGCTTGGACGGTGGGTGACGGCGACCGGGTCACACCAGGTCAGCGGACCGCGCGCACACCGTTCTCGAAGAACGCGAGCCGCACCTCGGGGTCCACGGCCCGTTCCGGGTGGTCCATGAGCCCGAACGACAGTCCGTCCAGACTCGTGATGCCCGCGATGTTCTCGAACGAACCGTCGGGGTTGGAGTCCTTCTCGTAGCGCAGTGCCACGCGGTACTCCGCCACCGAAGCCGTGCTGTCCGGGTGGAAACGACCCTCACCGTGCGCGCACGGGAAGACGAGGGTCTGACCGCCGAGCCCGGTGAGCCACGGGCTGTCGTTCTCCTCGTCGACGACGTGCCGCTGGTTCTCCTCGTTGCGGAACGTGCCGGAGCTGTTCACCTTCAGCCCCACCTTGCCGAAGCAGCCACCGCGCACCGCGATCTGGAAGCCGTTGCAGATGCCGATCAGCGGACGCGTGCGGCACGCCTCGAACTGGTCGGCCAGGTGGCTGCGCAGCAACGCACCCGCCACGGCACCCGCGCCGAGGTGGTCGCCGAACGAGAACCCGCCGGGGATGCAGAGGATGTCGGCGTCGTCGAGCCGCTCGTCGCCCGCCAGCAGGTCGGCCGCGAACCTCAGCCGCGGCGTCGCGCCCACCGCGGCGAACGCCGAGATGGTCTCCTCCTGGCAGTTCGTGCCGGGCAGGTACAGGACGTTGACGGTCGGCTTCATGCGATCCTCGCCGTGAACGAGTTGAGCCAGCCGTCACGCGCGGCCGGGGTGAACAGGTCAGTGCCGTCGAGCAGGATGCCGGAGCCGGGCGCGAGCACGCCGAGCACGACCGGGTTGAGCTCGGCGGGCAGGCGGTCCACGTCGTCCTGGGCCACCTCGACGACCGCGCCGACGCGGTGCTCGGCGAAGAGCGACTCGGCGGTCGCGGACTCCAGCCGCACACCGGTCCCGCTCGCCAGCACGCCCTGGGCGAGCGCCGCCGCGACACCACCGGCGCCGATGCGGGCACCGCTGCGCAACAGGTTCCTGCTCGCCGCCAGCGCGGCCAGGTAGGTGTCCACATCGGACAGCGCCAGGTCGTCCAGCGCACCGTCCGTCAGGCCGAGCTTGCGCCCGGCGACGGTGCCGACCGGCGACGAGGTGGACAGGCCGATGCGGACCAGCGCGTTGCCCGGCGCGGTCCACTGCTCGCGCAGCAGGCCGTCACGGTGCGGCACCTTGCCCAGCGCGGTCAGGAACACCGCGGGCGGCACGCTGACCAGGCCCTCGTCGGTGTGCACCGAGCCGGCCGACGAGTCCTTGCCCGAGATCAGCGGCACGCCGAAGTGGCGGACCAGCACGGCCAGCTCGTCGACCATGCCGACCAGCCACTCGCGCCAGTTCTCGGACAGGTGCGGGGTGTAGAAGTTGTCGCACATGCAGACGTCGTGCACCTCGACGCCGGCGAGCACCTGGCCCGCGAGCAGCGAGCAGAACATCTGGCGCGTCGCGGCGACCGGGTCGGCGTCGAACATCCACGGGTTGAACGCGGTGTTCAGCACCGCGGCGGCAGGCGAACCCGCGACCGGGGTACCCGCCCAGTAGGCCGTGCGGACCGGGTGTTCGGTGCCGTGGTGCGGGCCGTACCAGGTGTTGCCCTGGACCGTGGAGTCGTACTGCGAGTCCGCGTAGTGCTGGGACGCCACCTCCGCGTCGGAGACGACCTGCTCCAGCAGCCCGGTGAGCTCGGCAGGCTCCAGCGACGGCCACGCGGGCGGCGGACCGGACGGGCGTGGCGGCGGGCCCACCTCCTGGCGTTCGACCTCGATGTCCAGCAGCTCGTACGAGACGTCGAAGCCGGTCTCGCCCTGGTGCGCGGGCACGGCGTCCGGCGCGGAGGCGATCAGGGCTTCCTCGGTCAGGTCCGGGGCGTGGAACACGTGGTAACGACCCGTGTCCGCGAACCGGCCGATGACCGTCGAGCGGACCATGTGCCGGTCGAGGATCTTCTTCGCCCGCTCCTGGTGCTCCGGCGGCACGGCGAGCAGCATGCGTTCCTGCGACTCCGACAACAGGATCCGCCACATCGGCAGCGCCGCGGTCTTCAGCGGCACCAGCGCGGTGTTGATCCACACGCCGCACGCCTCGCCGATCTCGCCGACAGCGCTGTTCAGGCCCGCGCCACCGACGTCGGTCAGCGCGCTCATGCAGCCCTCTTCGCGCAGCTCGATCAGCGCCTTGCGGAACTTGACCTGCTCCAGCGGCGCGCCGATCTGCACCGCGGTCGTGTCCATCGTGGCGCCCGCCGAGCTGGCGGACGCGCCGTGGATGCCCTCGTTGCCGGTCAGACCGCCGATCAGCACGACGAAGTCACCCGGCCGCGGCGTGCCGCGCTGCGCCGCCGAGACCGGCAGCAGCCCGATGCTCCCGCCGAGCGCGAACGGCTTGGCGCGGTACGACGGGTGGAACGTCATGCGCGACGACATCATCGGCACGCCGAACGTGTTGCCGTACTCCTTGATCGCCCGGATCGTCTCCCCGGCGAGCCTGCGCGCGTCCGGCCTGCCCTTGATCGGCGCCGGCGCCTCGGGCTCGCCGATCGCCGTGTACTCGAAGCTGCCGATCGGGTCGGCGCTGAGGCCGGTGCCGAGGATGTCGCGCAGCACGCCGCCGAGCTTGGTCAGCTGGCCGAAGTAGCCGGAGATCGCCGACGGGCCGTTGTGCGTCTCCGCCTTGATCGCGATGGCGTGACCGTCGTAGAAGTCCCAGACACCCGCGTTGTCGTGGAACATGCTGAGCACGTTCGGATTCGCGACGTCCTTGGCGGCGTTGATGAGCCTGCCGAGCAGGCCGCCCAGCGACTTCCACGTGGTGTGGGCGCAGTGGTCGCTCCACCGAGCGTCCAGGGCCTCCAGCAGGACCTCGGTGACGTACTCGTCGCCGAGCGTCTCCTGGATGTGCCGCACGTGCTTCATCTGGGCGAGCGAGAGGTTGCGGCCGCCGGCCACCCCCAGCTCGGCGAGCGCCTCGTCGTCGAGCCCGCGCAGGTCGTAGTGCACGGTCGGCTCGTAGTGGCCCTGCGGCACGAGGGTGTCATAGTGCGGTTCCTCGTCGTGCAGCTCTTCGATCGTCGCGTTGAACCGGGTCGAGGCGACCAGGTCGCGCAGCCGCGGCGACGACGACCGGTAGGTGGTGGCGACCTTGCCCGCACGCGCCTTGACACCGAGCAGCCCGCACACGGTGATGATCGAGTCGCTCTCGTTGTCGACCACGCCGCGCTTGTAGGCGACCTGCACGTCGCCCTGCTCCAGCGGCTGGTCCACGGTGACCTCGACGTCGAGCTGGTCACCGAGCACCGCGGCCACGTCGGTCAGCGCCGCCGGTTCGGGGTCGCCCTCGAACTCGACGTAGTAGTCGCGCCACACCTCGAGGTCGTCGAGCTCCCACGATCGGCCTAGCTCACGGATGTCGGGCTCCGCGACGCCCGCGGAGCGAACCGAGAACTTGTGGATCAACAATCCTCCTGGAGCTGGGACGGGGGCGTCGAGAGACATTGTCCTCAATGGCCCCTCAGCTCGTGAAACCGCCTCCGCCAGGGATCTAATTCAGTCAACACTGAAGTGATTATGACGATCGGAGATGACGATCTCGGCCTCGGGGTCGTGGCGCAGTCCTGACGTGCCCGCCACCACGATCGTCGCGCGGTGCCACGGCTGTTCGCGGAGCATGAACGGCAGTTCCTCGGCCAGCCACGCGGCGACGTGCTCCCGCTGGGCGGCGGAGTCGCCGTCGCGGGCCACCAGCCGGCGGTTCTGCTCGTCCAGGTCGCCCTGGATCCAGACCGAGGCGTCGAGCCACGGCGCGAGGGCCTCGCGGATGATCCCGGTGCCCTCGACCCACACCACGTCCAACCCGGCCGGGACGCGGATCGCGCCGGGCCGGTCGCGCTCGATCCAGGCCCGCGGCCGGAACTCCACCGCCTCGCCGCGGTGCAGCGGCCGCAGGACGTGCTCGGCCAGGAGGTCCGCCCAGTCGAAGTACGCGTGGTGCCAGGCGATGTCGTCGGTGTGCACGACTCCGGACGCGGGCACCATCGCGCGCAGCCGCTCGGCGAGGGTGGACTTCCCGGCGCCGCCGCGCCCGTCGATCGCGATCACCTGCGGACGTCCGGCGCCGGGTGCCGCCGCCCGCAGTCTCCGCACGACCTCGGACAGCCGCTCGACCCGCCACCCCGGCGCCTCTGCCTCACCCCGGTGCAGGCGCATTCAGCCGGCCATCCGGTATCTGCCGAGCACCATCTGGGCCAGCTCGTCCGCGACCTCGTCCAGCGTCGCGTCGACCCAGCCCACGACCCAGTCGTGCATGAGCCCGTTGATCGCACCGATGATGGCCGCGGCGGTGATGCGGTAGTTGCCGGGCGGAATCTCGCCGCGCGTGACGGCGTCGGCGGCGAGCCGGTTGATCAGCTCGACCCAGACGGCCCGGCGTTCGAGGCGCTGGCGGTCCATCCGGGGGCTGACTCCGACGACCTCGACGTAGGCGATGCGGGCGTGACGCAGATCCGCGCAGGCACCCTTCACGTAGGCGTGCACGGCCAGCGGCAGCATTTCCGCCATGGGCAGGTGCGTGATGCGGGGCAGCGCCTCGGCGACGGCCCTCGCCGCCACGTCGTTGACGTGCAGGTGCAGGTCGGCCAGCAGGTCTTCCAGGGTGCGGTACTCCTCGTAGAACTGGCGGCTCGACAGTCCCGCGGCCTTGCACAGGTCACCGAGCCTGGTGCCCCGGTAGCCCGTCCCGGTGCCGAACAGCTCCAGCCCCGCTTCCCGGAACCTCCTGCGCCGCTCGTCACGGCGCTCGGCCGCGTCCTTGCCCCCGTAGCGACCCTCCGCCGGGGTGATCCTGCCTGCCACTGTTCCTCCACCGATGATCCGCAGCAGTTTCCTCCACTCGGTCTTGTGGCGGGCGTCACGTCGAGCCTACTATCCAGTAGCCACGATCTGAACTTGACCAAGTTCAGATTTCCCTGCGGCGTGCCCTTCCTGAGCGGGGCCCACTTCAACGGAGAAGCGATGAACGCTAGGACCGACCGTGCCCGGAAAACCCCTGCTGGGAGCGCTCTCTCGCGCCGCCGCCTGACTCACGCCGTCTTCGCGGCGGCCGTGCTCGCCGCCTGCGTCACCGCCCCGGCGGCCTCCGCGGCGCCGCTGCGCGAGGTGATGTTCGTCGGCAACAACTGGGACGGCACCGCCGATGTCATCAAGTCCACCGGCGACTTCGCCAGGATCGGCCGCCTCAACGTCATCCCCGACAAGACCCAGCGACTGACCGAGATCTACCTGAACCCGATCAAGCTCGCGTTCTTCCTCGGCATCCGGCAGGGCCCTGGCGAGGGACACGACCAGTTCGTCGACGACATGTACGCGACCCCCGACGGCACGGCCATGGTCGTCTCCCGCCCCAGCTTCGCCGACGTCGTCTCCCTCGACCTCGCCACCGGGCAGATCAAGTGGCGCTTCCCGGTGTCCGGCTTCCGCTCCGACCACATGGCCGTCTCCCCCGACGGCACCAAGGTCGCGGTCTCGGCGTCGACGTCCAACACCGTGCACGTGCTGGACATCAACACCGGCCGGCAGCTCGGCTCGTTCAAGACCGGTGACAAGCCGCACGAGAACGTCTTCACCAACGGCGGCAGGTACCTCTGGAACATGTCGATCGGCGAGGTCAACAACAACTTCGACGCGCCGTGGCAGGACTTCCTCAAGGGCGACCGGCACATCACCGTCGTCGACGCGAACACCTACCAGATCGTCAGGACGATCGACATGCGCGCCAGGCTGGACGCCTTCGGCCGCAAGGACCTGTCGAACTCGGTGCGGCCCGCGATGTTCAGCCCGGACTACTCGAAGCTGTACTTCCAGGTGTCGTTCTTCAACGGCTTCATCGAGTACGACGTCGCCACCGACCAGATCACCAGGGTGAAGACCCTGCCGAAGAACCCGAACACCAGCGACGACCGCACCACCTTCGTCAACGACTCACGCCACCACGGCCTGTCCATGAACCCCGACGGCAGCAAGCTCTGCGTCGCCGGAACCATGGACGACTACGCCACGGTCGTCGACCGCGGCACCCTCGAGCAGGGCCCGCTCGTCACGGCCTCCAAGCCCTACTGGGCCACCGTCAGCGGTGACGGCCGCGCGTGCGTGATCTCGGAGAGCGGCTCCGACCAGGTCACCGCGATCGACTTCGCCACCGGGCAGAAGCTCGTCTCCGTGCCGGTCGGCGACCACCCGCAGCGGGTTCGCATCGCCCGCATCGACGCGAACTGGACCGGATCGACCCGCTGATCATCGCCTGTCCATCTGGCCGGGATGTGCGCGCACATCCCGGCCAGATGCTGTTGTGAGGCCGTACGCGACCGCCAGATCGAACGCCTTACCGCCCAAGGACTTGCGGACACCGTCCACACACGACTGGTGCGGCGCGGTGAATTGTGCACACCGTCCTGACCGGATCACCATCAGTGGTGGTCGTGGTGACCTTCGTGCGCGTGGCCGCCGTGGTACTGGTGCACCACCGCGTGCCCCTTGCCGCGCGAGATCAGCCACCGGTTGACGGGCACGGTCACCACGAAGGCGACGGCCAGCGCGAACGCGAGGCTCACCCAGAACAACCAGCTGGCGACACCCGCCTCCATCGCACCGGGCACCAGCAGCATGACGGCGTTGTCGACGATCTCCATCACGGCGATCGAGACGGTGTCCGCGGCGAGCGCCACGCCGATCGCCGCCTTCAGCGGCAGGCCCGACTTGAGCACCGGGCGGATGGTCAGCGAGTAGCCGAACAGGAACGCCAGCGCGATCGCCAGCAGGATCGTGGCGAGGTTCGACCAGCCGAGCGCGGTGCCGATGACCATGCCGAGCACCTCACCGATCGCACAGCCGGTGAGGCAGTGCAGGGTGGCCGAGACGGCCAGCTTGGTCAGGCTCGCGGGTGCGGCGCCGTGGTTCATGTCTCCTCCTTCAGCTCGCGCCGAACCATACCCCTAGGGGGTACCCGTATCAAGTCCGGTCTGAACCGGCCCCGGTGTCGGACCCGTAGGACACGTCGATGGCATCTACTAGGTACGGTAGTTGCATGAGCCACGGCGCGAAGGTCACGCGGTGGTTGTTGGTGTGCGTTCTGTTCGTCGGCGTCGTGGGGATGCATCACGTCGCGATGAGCGGCGCGATGCCGGCAACCCACGTGTCGATGCCGGCCGACGCGCACGGAGAACACGAACCCGAGAGCCCGTCGCAGCCGCACGACATGCTGAACATGTGCCTCGCGGTCCTGTCCGCCGTGGTGTTCGTGCTCCTCGCCTGGTTGCTCACCCGAGTGGTGCCCCTTGCCGCGCAGCGCGTCCTGACGACGCCGGCGTGGCCGCGGGCACCGGGTCGTCCCCCGCCCGCCGGCGGCAGAGCCCTGCTGAGTGCGGTGTGCGTGCTGAGGTTGTGATCCGCCCGGTCCACCGGCAGAAATCACCTGACCTCCACAAAGGAAGAAGTCTCTCCACATGAAGAAGACCTTGGTGACGCTCGCCGTCGCGGCGGCCGCACTCGTCGCGGGCTGCGGCAGCAACGACATGACCGGGATGAACCACGGCTCCACCGCGCCCGCGCCCGCTTCGAGCGGTCAGGCCGCCGGCCACAACGCCGACGACGTGACGTTCGCGCAGGGCATGGTGCCGCACCACCAGCAGGCGCTCGACATGGCGAAGCTCGTGCCCACGCGCAGCCAGAACCCGAAGGTGCTCGATCTCGCCAAGCGGGTCGAGGCCGCGCAGGATCCCGAGATCACGAAGATGAACGAGTGGCTCGAGGCGTGGGGTGCCACCACGTCGACGCCGGGCATGGAGCACGGCTCCGGGCACGGCTCGATGCAGGGCATGATGAGCGCCGAGGACATGAAGATGCTCGAACAGGCCAAGGGCCCCGCGTTCGACAAGATGTGGCTCGAGATGATGATCAAGCACCACGAGGGCGCGGTCGCGATGGCGAGGACCGAGCTCGAGAAGGGCGGCAACGGCGACGCCAAGAAGCTGGCCCAGGAGATCATCGACGCCCAGCAGAAGGAGATCACCGAGATGCGCGGGCTGCTCGGCGCGGCCTGATCGGTGTGCGCCGGGGCGGGTGCGGCACCCGCCCCGGCGCGGCTCGGGAGGAGTTCCGCGTCACGTAACCTTGGCCGACCGGAGGGATGGGCGATGCGCGGGCTGGGCGAGTTGGAAGCGGCCGTCATGGACGTGCTGTGGCACGCCACCGAGCCGCTGCGGGTGCGTCAGGTGCTCGAACGCCTCGACACGGGCAAGCCCCTCGCCTACACGACCGTGCTGACGGTGCTCGACAACCTGCACCGCAAGGACTGGGTGTCCCGCGAGCTCGACGGCAAGGCCTACCGGTACCAGCCCACCCTCAGCAGGGCGGAGGCCGCGGCGAACGCGGTGCGCGAGGTGCTGGCCGCCTCCGGTGATCCGCGGGGCGCGCTGCTGCACTTCGCTCGCTCCGCGTCCGAGGAGGAGTCGGAGGTTCTGCGGAAGGCGTTGCGCGGGAGGCCGTCGAAACGATGACCGTCGCGCTGTCTCTTCTGCTCGGCTGCGTGGTCGTGGGCTGGCTCGCCCCGCGCTACCTGCTCCGGATCGCCGACCCGGCGGTGGCGCTCGTCGCGTGGCTGGTCTCCGTCGTCGCCGTCGTCGTCACCGCAGCCGGTGCGATGCTGCTGCTGGTGCTGCCCGACCACGGGCTCGGCCCGTCGGTCGTGGCCACGCTGCACCACTGCTGGCAGTCCGTGGCGCACGGCTCTGCCCCTGCTGTCGAGGCGGTCAGCGGGGCGGTCGGCTTCGTGCTGCTCGCAGGCCTGCTGGCCCGCCTGGCCGTGGCCGGTGTCCGCGGCGGCCGTCAGCGCGCCCAGGCCCGTCGCGAGCAACTGGACGTGCTGCGCGTGGCGGGCCGGCGCGAAGAGGGCGCGCACGTGACGGTGTGGCTCGACCACGACAGCCCGCTGGCGTTCAGCCTGGCCGGCCGGCCCGGTGTGGTCGTGGCGACAGAAGGACTCCACCGCCACCTGAGCCCCGAGCAGGTGCAGGCGGTGCTCACCCACGAGCAGGCCCACCTGAACGGCCGCCACCACCTCCTCGTGGCGTTCGGCGACCTCGTCGGTGCCACACTGCCGTTCCTGCCGCTGTTCCGGCGCACGGCAGCGGCCCTGCGAGAGCTCGTCGAGCTCGCCGCGGACGCGACCGCCGTGCGCAAGCACGGTGCCGACGCGGTCAGGGCAGCGCTCACCGGCGTGGCCGGGCACGGCGCTCCCGGCACCGCGCTCGCCATCGGCGGCGACTCCGTGCAGAGCCGGCTCGCGAAGCTGCCGCGGCACGTACCCGGATCTGCCCGCAGGCTCGCCTCGTGCGGGCTGGCGGGTGTCACGGCCCTCGTGCTCCCCGCCGTGACCGCGCTGGCCGCCCTGGCGACGCTGATGCTGGTCTCCTGCCCGGCTGCGTGACGATCCGGCCGGCGCGGTAGCCGCCCTCCTCGAGCTCCTGACACGACCTGCTACTGCCGTTAGTGGCAACGTCCGCACGCCTTACCCCCAGGGGGTACTTGCCACACCCCTACCCCCCTGGGGTATAAAAGAGGCAAGCGCACACCGTTCCCCCGGTCCCCCGACCGGCCGCGCGGTGGACCGATCGACAGGAGCGAGACGTGCACGGCTACACCGACAACAAGGACGCCCACCTGCGCCGCCTCAAGCGAATCGAAGGCCAGGTCCGCGGACTGCAGCGGATGATCGAGAACGACGAATACTGCATCGACGTCCTCACCCAGATCTCCGCGGCCACGAGGGCGTTGCAGGCCGTCTCACTCGGACTGCTCGACGAGCACCTCAAGCACTGTGTGAGCCAGGCCATCACCGACGGCGGAACGGCTGCGGACGAGAAGATCGCCGAAGCCAGCAACGCCATCGCCCGCCTGGTCCGCTCCTGACCGTCCGCCCCAGACGCACAGAGAGAAACCGGAATGGCTGAGTCCACCTACACCGTCAAGGGCATGACCTGCGGGCACTGCGTCAGCTCCGTCACAGAGGAGGTCGGCCAGATCAGCGGCGTGCGACAGGTCGACGTCGACCTGCCCACCGGCAAGGTCACCGTCACGAGCGACGCGCCGGTCAGCGAGGAAGCTGTCCGCGCCGCCGTGACCGAGGCCGGCTACGAGCTCGTCGCGAGCTGAGGGAGCAGAGCATGAAGACCGGCTACAAGGTTTCCGCCTACGCACTCGCACTGGTGGTCGTGTTCGGCGGGGCCTGGGCTGCCGGTGCCGCCGCCGGCCCGTTCGGCGGAGCGGAAACGCCGAGCGGTGCCGACGGCATGAACCACAGCGAGAAGCCCAGCCCCGAAAAGCCCGCCGGGGAGCCACCCGCGTTGCCGCCGGGACTTTCGGTGTCCCAGAACGGTTACACGCTCCAGCTCGCCGCGAGCACGCCCACTCTCCAGTTCCACATCAGCGGCCCGGACGGCAAGCCGGTCACCGCGTTCGACGTGGAGCACGAGAAGAAGCTGCACCTCGTGCTGGTGCGCCGGGACGGTTCGGGTTACCAGCACCTGCATCCCGAGATGGCCGCCGACGGCACGTGGAGCACCCCGCTCACGCTGCCGGCCGCGGGCAGCTACCGGGTGTTCGCAGACTTCAAGCCACAGGGTGGCGCCAAGTCCACGCTCGGCGCGGACGTCCAGGTCCCCGGCGCGTACGAGCCGCAGCAGTACTCGACGGACACTCGTTCGTCCACTGTGGACGGCTACACCGTCACGCTGGGCGGCGACCTCAAGGCGGGCACCGAGTCCACGGTGACGGCCACCGTCACCAGGAACGGCGCGCCCGTCACCGACCTGCAGCCCTACCTTGGCGCGAACGGGCACCTCGTCGCCCTGCGCGCGGCCGACCTGGCCTACCTGCACGTCCACCCGCAGGAGGGGCCCGGCAGCGGTCCCGAGGTGAAGTTCTCCGTGGAGGTGCCGACCGACGGGCGCTACCGGTTGTTCTTCGACTTCCAGCACGGCGGGAAGGTCCGCACGGCCGAGTTCACCCTCGGCGCCGGCGCGTCGGCCGCCCCCGCCGTCACCCCGGCTCCCACCAAGGAGGAGGACGGCCATGCCGGACACGGCGGTTGATCCGCGAACCAGCCAGATCGAACTGTCGATCGGCGGCATGACCTGCGCCTCCTGTGCCGCGCGCATCGAACGCAAGCTCAACAAGCTCGAAGGCGTCACCGCCTCGGTGAACTACGCGACGGAGAAGGCTCGCATCGACTTCCCCGGCGACCTCTCCCCCGCCGACCTGGTGAAGGTCGTGGAGGACACCGGCTACACCGCCGAACTGCCCGCTCCCCCGGTCACCGGGGACACCGTCGCCGAAGAGGATCCGACGCGGTCGTTGCGGCAGCGGCTGGTCACGTCCGCGGTGCTGTCGGTGCCGGTGATCGCGCTGGCGATGATCCCGGCGCTGCAGTTCACCTACTGGCAGTGGTTGTCGCTCGCGCTGGCCGGACCCGTCGTGGTGTGGGGCGCGTGGCCGTTCCACAAGGCTGCGTGGACCAACCTCCGGCACGGCGCCGCCACGATGGACACGCTGATCTCCATCGGCGTCGGCGCGGCGTTCCTGTGGTCGCTCTACGCGCTGTTCCTGGGCACCGCGGGCACTCCCGGCATGACGCACGGGTTCTCGTTCACCATCGAGCGGATGGCCGGGACCGGCAACATCTACCTCGAGGTCGCGGCGGGCGTCACGACGTTCATCCTGGCCGGCCGCTACTTCGAGGCACGGTCCAAGCGCCGCGCGGGAGCCGCGCTCAAGGCACTGCTCGAACTCGGCGCCAAGGACGTCGCCGTGCTGCGGGACGGCCGCGAGGTCCGCATCCCGACCGACGAGCTCAAGACCGGTGACCGGTTCGTCGTGCGGCCGGGCGAGAAGATCGCCACCGACGGCGTCGTCGAGGAGGGCAGCTCCGCGGTCGACGCGAGCATGCTGACCGGCGAGTCGGTGCCGGTCGAGGTGCGTCCTGGCGACTCGGTCGTCGGCGCGACGGTCAACGCGGGCGGTCGTCTCGTCGTGCGGGCCACGCGGATCGGCTCGGACACGCAGCTGGCGCAGATGGCCCGGCTGGTCGAGGAGGCGCAGAACGGCAAGGCCGAGGTGCAGCGCCTCGCCGACCGGGTCTCGGCGGTCTTCGTGCCGATCGTCATCGCTCTCGCCATCGGCACGCTGGGCTTCTGGCTCGGCACGGGCGGCGGCGCGGGTGCGGCGTTCACCGCGGCGGTCGCGGTGCTGATCATCGCCTGCCCGTGCGCGCTGGGCCTGGCCACGCCGACCGCGCTGCTTGTGGGCACCGGACGCGGCGCCCAGCTCGGCATCCTGATCAAGGGGCCCGAGGTGCTGGAGTCGACCCGGCGCGTCGACACGGTCGTGCTCGACAAGACCGGAACCGTCACGACCGGCCGGATGAGCCTCATCGCCGTCCACCCGGCGGAGGGCGAGGAGCGTGCCGAGGTGCTGCGGCTGGCCGCGGCGCTCGAACACGCCTCCGAGCACCCGATCGCCAGGGCGATCGTCGCCGGAGCGGGCGACGACCTGCCCGCGGTCGAGGACTTCCAGAACGTGGAGGGACTCGGCGTGCAGGGCGTCGTCGAAGGCCGCGCGGTGGTGGCGGGACGGGAACGCCTGCTCAGCGACTGGAGCGTGCACCTCGACGAGGAGCTGGCCACGGCGAAGAAGGAGGCCGAGCAGCAGGGCCGCACGGCGGTGCTGGTCGCGTGGGACGGCAAGGCGCGCGGCGTGCTGGTCGTCGCGGACACGGTGAAGCCCACGTCGAAGGAAGCGATCGAGGGCCTGCGCGGCCTCGGGCTGCGCCCGGTGCTGCTGACGGGCGACAACGAGGTAGCGGCCCGCGCGGTGGCGGCCGAGGTCGGCATCGACGAGGTCATCGCCGAGGTGCTGCCCGCGGACAAGGTCGACGTCGTCAAGCGGCTGCAGGACGAGGGCCGCGTCGTGGCGATGGTCGGCGACGGTGTGAACGACGCCGCCGCGCTCGCCCAGGCCGACCTGGGTCTCGCGATGGGCACCGGCACGGACGTCGCGATCGAGGCGGGCGACCTCACACTGGTGCGCGGTGACCTGCGGGCCGCCGTCGACGCGATCAGGCTGTCGCGGCGCACGCTCGCCACGATCAAGGGCAACCTGTTCTGGGCGTTCGCCTACAACGTCGCCGCACTGCCGCTGGCCGCGCTCGGCCTGCTCAACCCGATGATCGCGGGCGCGGCGATGGCGTTCTCGTCGGTGTTCGTGGTGACGAACAGCCTGCGGTTGCGCGGCTTCCGCAGCCGGACCGCCTAGCAGGCGAGAGTTGAGGGGACGGCCCGCCCGGCCGTCCCCTTCAGCTCGCGTGCTGGCCGGCTGGACGAGCGATCACGTTGGGCGCCAGCACATCCGACACCGGCGCCCGGCCCGGCCCGCCGTCGGCGATCCAGCCGACGATGCCGTCGACCACCTCGTCCGACAACACGCCGCCGAGCCACACCGGCCGTGCGCCCGCCTGCCTCGCGCCGGTGTCCGGCCGCACCACCACGACGTTCGAGAAGTCGCAGGAGTCCAGGCAGTCGGCGACCAGAACCCGGTGCGCGCCGACCGCCGCGCGAAGCCGGGTGAGCTGGCTCTCATGGTCGACGTCCGGGTGCTTCTTCTCCGTGCCGCAACAGCATCCGCGGCACACCGTCAACCTGTTCACCTGGCCTCCATGTGGCAAAACCTACTACGCGCGGCCGTTGGTTCCGCGCGCCGAGGGGCACACCCGGTGCCAGACGTCGAAGTGGGTGGCATCGCTGTCGGCGGAGCAGCCGGTGCACGCCGAACCCCGCCGCATGCGGGAGCTGACCGAACAGCGCTCGTTCGACCTCGCTCCGGATCACCGAGTCGTCACGCAGGTACACCCGCAGCGCATCTCTGCGCGCAAGCACGCCGACCAAGGTGCCGTGGCCGTTGACCACACACGCCGCATCGACGCGTGCGGCGGTCAGCACGCGCAAGGCCGAGCACAACGGTTCCGGTTCCGCGATGGTGATGGCCGGCGACACCATGAGCTCCGCGGCCCGGATCCCTCCGGCGCGCTGCCACCGCGACCGCACCGCCGAACCCGCCAGCACCGGCTTGGGCGTCGGTGCCGCCGCGGAACTCCAGCTTGGCCGTCAGATCGGTCTCGGACACCACGCCCTGCGGGCGGCCGGCCGGGTCGATCACCGGGACCACGCTCACGTCACACGCGAGCACCATCCCGACGAGATCCTTGAACAACGTCTCCGGTGCTGCCGTGACAACGCGCCGGCACATCACCCGAGCCGCGGTCAGCTCACCCGTGCTCGGCCTCCCACACTTCCCGCGCGGCGACCGGCTTGCGGACTTACCAAGGTTGGCAACTGCTCAACCAGGTAGGAACGCCTCCCGACTCGCCGCCCCGGCGGCCGACCAGGAAGGATCACCACCATGACGACGATCCGCGGGACGTGGCTCCGTTGAGCAGGCCCCTGTACCAGGTGAAAGCGGAGTTCTTCAAAACGCTCGGCCATCCGGCGCGCATCCGCGTGCTCGAGCTGCTCAGCGAACGCGAACACTCGGCCGCCGAGATGCTGGCCGACATCGGCATCGAGGCCGCGAACCTCTCGCAGCACCTCGCCGTGCTCCGCCGCGCCGGACTGGTCACCACCCGCAAAGAGGGCTCCAACGCCCACTACTCCCTGACGAGCCCGCACGTCGCCGAGCTGCTCGCGGTCGCCCGGCTCATCCTCACCGGTGTGATCTCCGGTCAGATGGAGCTGCTCGAGGACCTCCGCACGCCTGCAGGGCAGGCCCAGCCGCCGCGACGACGCGGCTGACTCCCGGCGAGGACGAGGAGGACTGATGGCGGCCGAACCACCGGACACCGAACCCGACTACCGCTTCACCCTCGCCAACGAACGCACGTTCCTCGCCTGGATCCGCACCGCGCTCGGCCTGCTGGCCGCCGGTGTCGCGGTCCGCCAGCTCGTGCCCCCGTTCGCCGTGCCGGGCGCCACGACAGTGCTGGCGCTGGCGTGCACCGCTCTCGCCGCGGTCGTCGCGGCCACGAGTTTCCCGCGCTGGCGCCGCGTGCAGCGGGCGATGCGGGCCGGGACCCCGTTGCCGCACAGCCGGATGGTGGTCGTGCTCGCGGTCGGGGTGCTGCTGATGGCCCTGCTCGCCGCGGTCCTGGTGATCACCGGATGAAGCACGACCGAGGGCTGCAACCCGAGCGCACGAACCTGGCGTGGAACCGCACCGCGCTCGCGTCCGCCGCGTGTTCCTTGCTGCTGCTGCACGTCGCTGCACGGCGCGGCTGGGGACTCGCGACCGTGCCCGCGGTGTGCACGGCCGCCGTCGCGGTGACGCTGGTCCTGCTCGGCCGCCACCGGCACCTGAGCACGACGGGGCCGCGCATCCTGCTGCTGGTGGCCGTACTCGTCACCATCGCCTGCGTGTCCGCGCTACCGCTCGTTCTGCACGGGTAGCACCTGAACGTCGAACGACTCCCCCTCCGGGAACGCGAACCCCAACAGGGCGAGGCCTTCCTCCTCCAGCACTTCACGGTCCTTTCGGACACATCGGTGAACGGTCCGGCGACGAGCGTGTAGGCGCGCTTCGCCTTGTCCACCCGCCAGATTCCCTGGAGCAGTCCGCCGATCAGGAGATTGCCGCGCAGCACACCACCCCGCACGGTCATCAGCAGCCCGTGCTTGCGGCACCACTCGGCGAACGACAAGCCCTCCGGTATGATCCGGTCCCGCCTGGCGTGCGAGAGGAACACGTTGTCGTACTCGGGCAGATATCTCGGCGGCGCGGGCACGCCCGGATCGGGCAGCTCGGCCTCCGGGACGTCGAACAGCTCCTTCCCGTTCTCGTCGAGGTAGGCGCGCAGCTGTGGCCGCATCCGGTCGACGACCTCGCCGAGCCTCGTCAGCCCGCACCACGCCTGCACGTCCTGCACGCTCGCGGGCCCGAACGCCGCCAGGTAGCGCAGGATCAGCCGCTCCATCGACGGCGCCGGGTCGATCGGCCTGCCGAGCCACGTTCGCGCGGACGCGTGCACGGCGCGGCCGGTGCCGTTCCACGTGCCGCGCGGCGGGATCTGCACCAGCGCGGCCAGGTTGCGCACGGCGTAGGCGAGCGTCTCGGGCTTCCGGTCCGGCCAGTGCTCGTGCAGCGCCTTGCCCAGTTCGCTCGGCGTGCGCGGCCGCTCGTCGAGCAGTGCGAGCCCGCGTTCGACCACCGCGTCGAGGTCGAGGCCGCGGACGGCCGCGCTGTGGGCCGAGTTCTGGTGGAGGTCGCGGTCGAGCACCGGCTGCACGAGTGGACGCAGCGTCAGGCAGTCCTCCGCCGTCACGAGGTGGATCGTCGACCGCATCAGCGCGGTGCGCACCAGCTCGCGTTCGCTGACCATTGTGGACAGTGGTTCGGGCCGGTAGTTGCCGAGCCGCGACCACAGCGCGACGTACGGCCCCACCGGTATCTGGGAGTGCATGCCCACCAGGTGCTCGACCCCGTCGCGCTCGGGCAGGTCGTGCCTTCGCAGCAGGTACTGCCGGGACAGCAGGGCGCGGTTGAGCACGCGGGGGCTCAACCGTGCCGCTGCCGCGGTCATCGATCAGCCTGCTGGGCTCCGCGCACGAAACCGTGGCTCCGCTCGACCTTGGCCACGTGCAGCGTGTACCTCTCGTACCACTCGGCCCGTCCGCGCTTCTGCGCCGTTTGGTGCTCCGCGTTCGTGCGCCACTGTGTGAGGGCGTCGGCGTCGCGGAAGTAGCCGACCGTGATGCCCAGCCCGCCAGGGGTCTGCGCGTGGTCGATCCCCAGGAAACCGGGGATCTCCCGCACCAGCTCCTCCATCCGCGCGTTGGTCTCGCGGTAGCCGCTCTGCCCCTGGGTTCGCACCGTGGTGAAGACAGCCACGTAGTAAGGAGGGTCGAAGGCCTCGACGGGCACTTGAGAGTCGTCGCTCACGGCGCCACCGTAAGGCGGGACGTGTCCGGCGATCCAACGCTTTCTGCAAAGATCGACAACGGGCACGTGGCCTGCGAGGCTGGACGCGATCTACGGGAGGCAGCGTGGCACCACTGGAGATGGAGGCAGAGCGGCGGGACGACGCGGTGATCCTGCGGGTCACCGGCGAGGTCGACTCCTACACCGCGCCGCTCCTGCACGAGCGCCTGGCCGGGGTGTTCGCCGAGGCGAAGGGCGGGACCGTCGTGCTGGACATGTCCCGCGTGTCCTTCCTCGCCTCGTCCGGGCTCTCCGTGCTGGTGGACTACCACACGCGCGGTGAGGAACAGGGCACCCGGCTGAAGGTCGTGGCGCCGGCGGGCAACGTGCTGCGGGCGCTGCGGGCGACCACGTTGAACGAGATGATCGAGCTGTACGCCACCGTGCCGGACGCACTGGCGGCCCGCTGAGCCGGTTCGGCACCGACGGCATCGCCGGAACCTCGACCGCCGGCTCACGGCGTTCAGCTGAGAACGGGGCCATCATGATCTGATGGACGTGAACGAGGTTCTGCTGCCCGGTGTGGGCCTGCGCTACGAGTTCACCAACGCGGACGGCGACCACATCGCCATCGTCGCCCGCCGCGAGGGCACCTTCGAGATCGGCCGCTACTCCGCGGACGATCCGGACGAGGCCCGGCAGGTGTTCCGGCTCACCAGCGCGGAGGCGGACACGATGGCCGAGATCCTGGGTGCTCCGCGCATCGCCGAACGGTTCGCCGATCTCACGAAGGAGGTTCCCGGCCTCAGCGCCGGTCAGGTCGTCGTGCCCGCCGAGTCGGTGCACCGGGGCAAACCGCTCGGCCACACGCGGGCCCGCACCCGCACCGGAGCGTCGATCGTCGCGATCGTGCGCGGCGACAACGTGATCGCCTCGCCGACACCGGACGAGGTGCTGAGGCAGGGCGACGTGCTCGTCGTGATCGGCACGCACGAGGGCATCAGCGGCGTGCGCGCGATCATCGAAAGCTGACCGTGCACACATCGCTCGCGCTGCTGCTCGAGCTCGGCGTCATCCTCGTCGGGCTCAGCGTGCTGGGCGCCGCAGCCCGGCGGTGGTCGGTCTCCCCCATCCCGCTCTACCTGCTGGCCGGCCTGGCGCTCGGCAACGGCGGCATCGCACCGGTGCCCGCCGCGGGCGACTTCGTCGAGATCGGCGCCTCCATCGGCGTGGTGCTGCTCCTGCTCACCCTCGGCCTGGAGTTCAACACCACCGAGCTCACGCACAGCCTGCGCCGCCACGTCCCGTCGACCGTGCTCGACCTCGTCCTCAACGCCACGCCCGGTGCGATCGCCGGGTGGCTGCTGGGGCTGAGCTGGCCCGGTGTCCTGGCACTCGCGGGCGCCACCTGGATCTCGTCCTCCGGCATCATCTCGCGGCTGCTGAGTGACCTGCGCAGGCTCGGCAACCGCGAGACACCTGCCGTGCTGTCGATCCTCGTCATGGAGGACTTCGCCATGGCGGTCTACCTGCCGGTGCTCGTCGTGCTCGCCTCCGGCGGCACCTGGTGGCAGGCGATCATCGGCGTGATCGTCGCGACGGCCAGTGTCGCGGCGGCGTTCACCGCCTCGCACCGCTGGGGCCACCACGTCAACCGCTGGCTCGCCCATCCCGACGACGAGCAGCTCATGCTGCGCGTGCTCGGGACCACCCTCGTCGTGGCGGCACTCGCGGAACTGGTCTCCGTCTCCGCCGCGGTCGGAGCGTTCCTCGTCGGCCTCACCCTCACCGGGACCACGGCCGAACGAGCCCGCGCGGTGCTGGCACCGTTGCGCGACCTCTTCGCCGCCGCGTTCTTCCTCGCCATCGGCTTCGCCGTCAGCCCGTCCGACCTGCTCCCGGCGCTGCCCGCCGCGTTCGCCCTCGCCCTGACCGGCATCCTCACCAAGGTCGCCACCGGCTGGTACGCGGCCCGCCGGGACGGCATCGCCCCACGCGGACGCCTCCGCGCGGGAACCGCGCTGATCGCGCGCGGCGAGTTCTCCATCGTGATCATGAGCCTGGCCGGCGCCGCCGGGCACCAGATCGGTCCCGTGGTGACGGCCTACGTCCTGTTGCTGGCCACGATCGGGCCGCTGGTCACCCGCTGGTCCAGCGACTGGGTGCGCCGTCCGCGCGTCGAGCGGCCGCGGCAGCCCTGACCTGGACGCAGGTACCGCCGGTGCCCACGCTCGTGGCACTGAGACCGGTCACCGGCGGTACTTGCGTCCACTGCGGACGGATCGACGGCGTCGTTAGTACACATCCGGCTAGTTGGCAAGGACTTGGCAACTGGACGAACCTTCGTCCAGGATGCCGCGCGTGCAGAGTGCGGCGGGGTTCGGCGACAGCGGTGAGATCTCCGGTGTCGCGTGGTCATCGCGCCGCTCGAGCGCCAGGAAGTCCACTGCGGACACGGCGGAGGACGTCCTGGCCGCGGCGCGCGGCGGGGACGAGAACGCCTTCCGCAGCCTCTACCGGGACGTGCAACCGAAGCTGTTGCGGTACCTCCAGGTGCTGGTGGGAACGGATGCCGAGGACGTGGCGTCCGACGCCTGGCTGCAGATCGCGCGGGACCTGAGATCGTTTCGCGGCGACGTCGACGGGTTCCGCGGCTGGGCGACCACCATCGCCCGCAACCGCGCGCTGGACCATCTGCGCCGTCAGCAGCGGCGGCCGGTCGTGCACGGGACCGTCGAGGACGTGGCCGAACCCGCGGGATCGGAGGACACCGCCCAGGCCGCGGTGGACTCCGTGGGCACCGACGCCGCGCTCGCACTGATCGCCGGGCTGCCCAGGGACCAGGCAGAGGCCGTGCTGTTGCGGGTCGTCGTCGGCCTGGACGCGAAGGCCGCCGCCAAGGTGCTCGGCAAGCGTCCCGGCGCGGTGCGGACCGCGGCGCACCGCGGCCTGCGCACCCTGGCCGCCCAGCTCGACGCAAGCTCCCCACCAGGGCCAACACCACCGGAGTGACAAAAAATCGAGTCCTGACGCTGAAGGAAACGAGATGAGCACCCACCGTTCACGCCGCATCGGCCGGCGCACCGCGGAGCGACTGCTGCGCGACGCACCCGGCCACGCGCAGGTCACCGGGCACGACCGCCTGGGCGACCTGCTCGCGGCCGCGGCCGCCCCGGCCCGCGACCGCGAGCTGACCGGTGAGCACGCTGCCATGGCGGCGTTCCGCGACGCTCGTCTCGCCCCCGCCCCTCAGCGACGGAGACCCCGGATGCTCAAGATCGCACTCGCGAACCTGGTGACGGTGAAGATCGCCGCTGTCGCGGCGGCCGCCGCCGGCGGCATCGCGCTGGCGGCGGCGGCCGGCACGCTGCCCGGCCAGCAGCGCGAGGAACCCGCGCCCGCCGCCGACACCGACGTCGTCGCCACGACGTCCGTCACGACCACCGAGAAGTCGAAGGCCCCGGACAAGAAGCCGGACAACAGCGCGTCGCCTTCGCCGTCCCTCCACGGGTTGTGCCAGGCCTACACCGCCGGCGCCGGGGCAGAACACGGCAAGGCGCACGAGAACCCGGCCTTCAGCGCGTTGATCACGGCCGCGGGCGGCCCCGACAAGGTGCCCGCCTTCTGCGCCGACCTGCTCGGCGACAAGTCCGGCAAGCCCGACGCGCCCGGCAAGCCTGACACACCCGGCAAGCCTGACACACCCGGCAAGCCTGACGCGCCCGGCAAGTCCGACCAGGCGCCCGGCAAGCCCTCCCGTTCGAACCGCTGACGCGCACCACGAACGTCCGGCGACCCGAACTCTCCCTCACCGGGTCGCCCGCTCCCGGACGGGCGGCGGTCTGCCCCACACACCGCCGCTCGTCCACCCCTTCCCCGCTACCCAGAAAGTGGAGGAGCGCCTTGCTCTACGACTGTCCGCACGCGGTTTCGGCCGGCAGCTACCTGCTCGAAATGCTCACTCCCGAGGAGACCGACGAGTTCCGGCGGCACACCCTGCAATGTGTGTACTGCCAGGGGGAAATCGTGTCGCTGTTGCCCGGTGCCCTCTTCCTGCAGGAGCTCAGGGCCGGCATCCTCGCGGCGGACCAGCGCCTGTGCACGGACCGGCCTGCACTCACCACCGTCGCCGCGCGGGAGCTCCGCTGGGTCTTCACGCACGGGTGAGCGTCAGCTGCCGCCGGTGGAAGCCGAAGTGCCGCACCGGAAACCTGTACAGGTCGCCGAGCGTCATGAAGTCCTGGAAGAACGGGTCCCAGCGCGTCGGGTAGTGCATGCCGCGGCTCAGGTCGCGTTCGCGGTCCAGGCGCCGGTGCAGCCTGGCGGTCGTCCGGTCGTCCGGTCGCACAGCACATCCATGGTGTGCAAGGGCAGGAACGTGCCGCCGAGCCACGAGCCGAGGTAGTTCGCCACGTCGAACGGCCGGGTGCCGGCGTTGAGCACTCGGGCGAACCCGCGGCCGAACCCGCGCGGCAACCGGCTGAACCCGCGGGCCGGCGCCAGCAACGCCCTCATGATCAGGAAACCGAGCAGCATGTGGAACAGCAGGTGCCGGTTGGTCCACCGCGTTCCCGCGGACCTGGACCGCAGCTCGTTCTCCGTCGCCGGCGCGAGCAACTCGTGGAACGTCGTCCGCGCCCGCTCCAGCTCGTCGTGCACCGCCCGGGTGTCCACACCCTCGATCGTGCGCCTTCAGCGGGCGATCTTCGCGATGGTCGCTTTCGCCGTCGGTCCGACGCCGATGAGGGTGGCGGACGCGGGTCCGGTCCAGCTGCCGTAGCCGAGCAGGTGCAACCGCGGCTCCTCCACCGCGCTCGTCCCGTCGACCGCGACGCGCCCTTCCGAGTCACGCAGCCGCAGTGGCGCCAGATGTCCCAGCGAGGGCCGGAATCCGGTGCACCAGATCACGACGTCCGCGTCCGCCAGCGTCCGCGTGTTCATCGGCGTGGCGGTCAGCGGTCCGCTGTCCCGGGCCTCGCGAACGGACGGCACGGCCACGATGTCACCGAGTTCACCGACGCCCTCCGCGCGGCGGCCGGCGATGTCGAAGAGCGCCTTTCCGTCGATCTCGTCAGGCATGTACCTCGGTGGCCGCCTCGTCATCCAGGTCAGCTCGGTGTGCGGCAGGAGGTCGGCGGCGATCTGCGCGCCGGAGTTGCCGCCGCCGACCACGTCTCGGTGTCGGTGTGCACGAGCAGGCCGTCGTCGTGGCGGCTGACGGCGGTGACCTGGACGGGCCGGCGCACCGGGACGTCGTAGCGCTTCTCGTAGGCGGTCAGGTAGTCGACCGCGTGCTGCGCGGTCGGGTAACCGTCCTGGTGAGGCGGCATCGGCCAGCCGGGCAACGAGCTGTGGCGGGCGATGGAGAACAGCCGCAAGGAGTTCCACATGTGCGGCCACGCGCCGCCCGGCGACGGCTGGGCGTCGAGCACCACGTGGCCGATCCCGGCGCGGCGCAGGTAGTAGGAGGCGGACAAGCCGGCCTGCCCGCCTCCGATCACGACGACGTCAGAGCTCAGCACGGGCCGCCCACCGGCGTCGCAGCCAGAGGCTCGACCAGGCGTGATCGTCCGGGCGTGACCGGTCAGCGCTGGCAGCCGCACCCGGACGCCGTCTTGGCCTCGGCGACGCTCGTCGCGGGGTCCAGCGACTGCTCGTCCGTCGTGCAGCACGCGCTGACGCCACAGCAGGAGCTCTCCCCCTGTGCCACGGGCAGGCTCGCCGGGGTGACGGCGCCGGCCGGCTTCGTGGCGCGCACGATCGCCGAGTGCATGCCGTCGGCGACCTGCCGGGTCGGGGTGATCTCGATGTCGGTGAAGCCCGCCGCCCGCAGGCCGTCGCGGTACTCGCCGAACGTCAGCGCACCGGCGATGCAGCTGACGTAGGACCCGCGCTCGGCCCGCTGCGCCGGGGTGAGACCGTCGTCGGCCACCACGTCGGACACGCCGATGCGGCCGCCGGGGCGCAGCACGCGGAACGTTTCGGCGAACACCGCGGACTTGTCGACCGAGAGGTTGATGACGCAGTTGGAGATCACGACGTCGATCGTGTTGCCGGGCAACGGAATCGACTCGATGGTGCCCTTGAGGAACTCGACGTTGGCCGCGCCCGCCTTGGCCGCGTTGGACAGGGCGAGCGCGAGCATCTCGTCGGTCATGTCCAGGCCGTACGCCTTGCCGGCCGCGCCGACCCTGCGCGCGGAGAGCAGCACGTCGATCCCGCCGCCGGAGCCGAGGTCGAGGACCCGCTCCCCCTCCCGCAGCTCGGCGACCGCGAGCGGGTTGCCGCACCCGAGCGAGGCCGCGACGGCCTCGGCGGGCAGCTCGCCGCGGTCGCTCGCGGAGTAGAGGCCCGCGCCGAAGTTCTCGTCCACCTCCACCGCCTCCGGGCCGCAGCAACCACCGCCACCCGAGCTGACCGCGGCCGCCGCCGCCGCGTAGCGGGCTCGCACCGTCTCCCGCAGATCTGCGTCGCTCATCTGCACACCTCCTGCTGTATTGAAAACTGTCTATTGTTGGAACGTGTCGAAACAAGACTGCTGTGAGGGCTTGTCCGAGGCGCCGCTGGCAGAAGAGCAGGCGGCAGAGCTCGCGGCGATGTTCAAGGCGCTCGGCGATCCGGTGCGCCTGCGGTTGCTGTCGATGATCGCGTCACAGCCCGGCGAGGTCTGCGTCTGCGAGCTCACCCCGGCGTTCGAGCTGTCCCAGCCCACGATCTCCCACCACCTCAAGGTGCTGCGCCAGGCCGGGCTGGTCGACTCCGAGCGGCGCGGCACGTGGGTCTACTACCGGCTACGGCCCGAGACCACCGACCGGCTGGCCGCCGTGCTCGCCGCCAGTGGTCAGCCCGCCGGGGTGCGGTAGCTCGCGGTCGACAGCGCGGCCGCCAGCACACCGATCACGCCCAGCGCGACGAACACCGCCGGGTAGCCGCCGAGCCAGGACGCCATCGCACTGCCCGCCCACGGTGCGACCGCGGCGGTCAGCATCACCGGGCCCATCAGCAGGCCGCTGAGCCGTCCGTAGTGGACCGCTCCCCACCGGTCGGTGATCGCGGTCGCCTGCACCAGCGTGAGGATTCCGCGCGTCACCCCGGCGAGCACCGCGCCCGCGATCAGCAGCAGCGCCGGTCCGGGCACCACCCCGAGCAGCACCGTCACCACCGCGCTCGCCAGCAGCACCACCGCGGTGCGCGCGCGGACCGACGTCGCCGCGGCCAGGCGTCCGTAGCCGAGCCGCCCGAGCACCTGTCCCGCGCCGCCGAGCCCGAGCGCGACGGCCGCGACCGAAGTGGACAGTCCGCGTTCGGTCAGCAGCGGCACCAAGTTCACCACGCCCGCGTACACGCTCAACGCGGCCAGACTCATCGCCACCGTGAGCGCGAGGAACGGTGCGCTGCGTGCGATCGCGGACGGGTGGTGCTCCTCGTGCTCGTGCTCGATCGACGGCCACGGCAGCCGCAGTCCCCACAGGTGCGCGGGAATCGTGATGACGCCGAGGATCACCGCCAGCGCCAGGTAGGTCTCCCGCCAGTCGAGGTGGGTGCCGAGCCAGGCGGTCAGCGGCGCGAACACGGTGCTCGCGAGTCCGGCGACGAGGGTGAGCGTCGTCAGGGCCGGCACCCGGTCCGGCCCGTGCCAGCGGGTCAGCGCCGCGAACGCCGGCGGGTACAGCACACCGGCCATCGCCACGCCCGCAACCGCCCACGCGCCGATGAACCAGGCCGGTGACTGCGCGGTCGCGATGGCCACGACCGCGGGCACCGCGAGCAGCGATCCCGCGGTCATGACCGGCCGCGGGCCGTGCC
The DNA here is from genome assembly GCF_039537795.1 of Lentzea roselyniae. Lineage (NCBI taxonomy): Bacteria > Bacillati > Actinomycetota > Actinomycetes > Pseudonocardiales > Pseudonocardiaceae > Lentzea > Lentzea roselyniae. The sequence continues at coordinate 478,323 of NZ_BAABBE010000002.1, read as the reverse complement.
GGTCCAGCAGCCGCCCGGCCGGTACGCCGACGAGCGCCGCGACCACCTGGCTCACCGAGAACCCCGCCGTCACCCACGCCAGCGACCACCCCGTCTGCGCGCTGATCGACGTCGCGAGCACCGGGAACGCGTAGTAGAGCACGCCCCAGCTGGTGATCTCGGTGACGCACAGGACGATCAGCACACGGCGCAGGCCCGCGCGAGACCTCGCCGTCTCAGCGTGCACTGGTGACGAGGCCTGCCGGCTCGGTGCCGCAACCGCCGCCCTTGCCCTCCTCCGGCGCGTCGAACACGCCGGCCCCGCCGCACACCCCGGTCTCCGGCAGCACGAGCTCGACCCGTCCGGCCGACTCGTGGTCACCGGCGATCGCGGCCACCACGGACCGCACCTGCTCGTAGCCCGTGAGCGACAGGAACGTCGGCGCCCGGCCGTAGCTCTTCATGCCCACCAGGTACACGTTCGGCTCGGGGTGGCGCAGCTCTGCCTCGCCGTGCGGGTAGACGGTGCCGCACGAGTGGACGTTCGGGTCGATCAGCGGCGCGAGCTTCACCGGGGCCTGCAGCACCGGGTCGAGATCGAGCCGGATCTCCGACAGCCACGACAGGTCCGGGCGGAACCCGGTCAGCACCACGACCTCGTCGATGTCCTCCACGCGGTGACCGTCGAACGACTCCAGCGTCAGCCTGCCGTCCGCCGTCCGCTCGACCGCGGCGGTGCGGAACCCGGTGACGGTCTCGATGCGCCCTGCCTCCGCGGCTTTCCTCGCCCGCAGGCCCAACGCGCCTCGCGCGGGCAGCTGGTCGGACTCTCCCCCGCCGAAGGCGTTGCCCACCGCGCCGCGGCGCAGCAGCCACACGATCTTCGTGCCCGGTTCCCGCTGGGCGAGGTCGGCCAGCGCGACCAACGCGGTCAACGCCGAGTGCCCGCTTCCCGCGACCGCGATCCGCTTGCCCGCGTACCGCGCGCTGGAGGTGGCGAGATCCGGCACGCGGTAGCTGATCTGCGCGGCAGCCGCCCGCTCTCCCACCGCGGGCAGACCGTCACCTCCCAGCGGGTTCGGCGACCCCCACGTGCCGGAAGCGTCGATCACCGCCCGGGCCGTGATCCGCTCTTCGCCCGCGTCGGTCAGCACGTGCACCGTCAACGGCTCGTCGTCACGCCCGGCGTCGACGACGAGGTCCCGGCCACGCCGCGTGACCCCCACGACTCGCGCACCGAACCGCACCCGGTCGCCGAGCGCCTCCGCGAGCGGCACGAGGTAGAGCTCGGCCCACTCCGCACCGGTCGGGTACCCTTCCGGCCGCACCCAGCCGCGTCGTTCGAGCAGGCGGACCGCCGCCGGGTCCACCAGCTCGCTCCATCTGGAGAACAACCGCACGTGGTGCCACTGCGACACCGCCGCACCCGCGCGGTCGCCGGCCTCCAGCACGATCGGCCGCTCGCCCCGCTCGACCAGGTGCGCCGCCGCGGACAGACCCGCGGGACCGGCACCCACCACCACGACTGGCAACTCGCTCACCGCACACCCCTTGAATTGATGAACTTCGAATCAACGTCAGGGACTCTATCGACGCGGGTCGATTGACGCAACCATCGACTTCCGTCGATACTTGCCGCATGACGGTCACCGTGCCCGGTCCACGCCTGCTCACCGCGCAGGACGCCGCGACGTACTCGGAGTGGTTCGCGAGTCTCGCCGAACCGACCCGCGTACGACTCCTGCACGCCGTGGCGACGGCAGGCCGGTCGATGACGGTCGGCGAGCTCACCGAGCTGCTCGGCATCAGCCAGTCGACGTGCTCGCACCACGTCCGCAAGCTCGGCGACGTCGGGTTCCTCCTTCTGCACAAGGAGGGCACGGCCACCCGCGTCGCCGTGAACCCCAACTGCTGCACCGGCCTGCCGCACGCCGCCGACGTGGTGATGGGTGTGCTCGAAACCCGCCCGTGCTGCCCGCTCGACGTGCCCGCCGACGTGACCGTGCGCCCGCTCGAACCGGGTGACTGGAGCGCGGTCCGGCGGATCTACGGCGAGGGCATCGCCACCGGTGACGCCACCTTCGAGACCGAGGTGCCGAGCAGGAAGACCCTGGACGCCAAGTGGCTCCCGGACCACCGCTGGGTCGCCGAGGTGGACGGCGAGGTCGCCGGCTGGGCCGCCGCGACGCCGGTGTCCGCCCGCGACTGCTACGCGGGCGTCGCCGAGACCTCCGTCTACGTCGGCGCGGGCTCACGCGGCCGAGGGGTCGGCAAAGCGTTGCTGAACAAGCAGGTCACCGCCGCCGACGAGGGTGGGCTGTGGACGTTGCAGACCTCGATCTTCCCCGAGAACCGCGTGAGCCTCGCCCTTCACCACGCCGCGGGCTTCCGCACCCTCGGTGTCCGCGAACGCATCGCACAGCACCACGGCGTGTGGCGCGACACCGTGTTCCTGGAACGCCGCACCGCCGAGTGAGGCCTCAGCCCTGCAGGTAGCGCACGATCGCGAGCACCCGCCTGCTGTAGGCCGCGCTGTCGGTGAGGTCCAGCTTGTCGAAGATCGCGTTGATGTGCTTCTCCACGGCGCTGCGCGAGATGCTGAGCGCCTGGCCGATGCCGGAATTGCTGTGCCCCTGTGCCATCTTCTCCAGCACGTCGCGTTCCCGCGGGGTGAGCAGCGCCAGTGGATCGGCGTGCGCGCTGCGGGCGATCAGCGCGCGGACCACGTCCGGGTCGAAGGCCTCGCCACCCGCGGCCACGCGCTCCAGCGCGTCGAGGAACTCGCCGACCTCCATCACCCGGTCCTTGAGCAGGTAGCCGACGCGGCCACCCTCCGTTGAGATCAGCTCGGTGGCATAACGCTTCTCGACGTACTGCGACAGCACCAGCACGCCGGTCTCCGGCCAGCGGCGGCGGATCTCCAGCGCCGCCCGCAGGCCTTCGTCGGTGTGCGTGGGCGGCATCCGGACGTCGGTGAGCACGAGGTCCGGGCGGTGCTTCGCGGTCTCCTCGAGCAGTGCCGCGCCGTCGCCCACAGCGGCCACCACCTCGTGCCCCTCCTCGACCAGCAACCGGATCAGGCCCTCGCGCAGCAGGGTCGAGTCCTCGGCGATCACCAGGCGCACGGCAGCTCCGCGGTGATCACGGTGGGGCCGCCGCGCGGGCTGTCCACTGTGAACGCTCCGTCCACCGCGGCCACTCGCCGGGCCAGGCCGGACAGGCCGCTGCCGGCCGGGTCCGCGCCGCCGATTCCGTCGTCCTCGATCCGCACGACGACCATGGTGCCCGCACGGGTGACCGAGAGGTCGATCCGGGTGGCCCTGGCGTGCTTGCTGACGTTCGTCACGGCTTCGGAGGCGACGAAGTACGCGGGGATCTCGATGGTGCCCGGGTGGCGTTCGGTGAGCTCGTAGCGCAGCCGGACCGGTACGCCGCAGCGTTCCGCCAGCGACTCGAGGGCGGCGTGCAGGCCGTCGCTGTCCAGTCCGACCGGGTACACGCGCCAGGTCACCTCACGCAGGTCGAGCAGCACCCGCCCCGCCTCCTGGCGGGCCTGCTCCAGCAGTTCCGCGGCCTGGTCGGGACGGCGGCTCGCGCGGCCGAGCAGCATGCCCAGCGCGACCATCCGCTGCTGCACGCCGTCGTGCAGGTCGCGTTCGATCCGCCGGCGCTCCTCGTTGATCGCCTCGACCACCTCGGCGCGGCTGACGGTGAGCTCGGAGACGCGGCGCCGCAACACCTCCTGCGCGGTCGGGCCGAGGAAGTGGCTCGCCAGCCTGCGGTCGAGGCTCTCCACCCCGAGCAGCCCCTGCAGCGTGATGAACACCAGCAACGTGCCGAACAGCGTGAAGGTGATCGGGTCGTACCAGCTCATCTCACCGTCACCGGAACCGATGACCTCTCCCCCGGTCACCATCTGCCACACCATGACCGCCCCGGTCGCCGCACCGAGGAGGATCAGCACCAGCACACCGGCGCCGAGCCCGCCGATCAGCCAGCGGATGCCCAGGTACTGCAACGCGCGCTTGCCCGAGTAGTCCTCGGCGGTGCACGGCCCGTGGTAGCGCTCGATCCTCCTGCGCTCGAACTCCGCGATCCCCCTGGCCGCCGCGAAGACCACGGGCCGGGCGGACGGCACCAGCAGCACGGGCACGGCGCAGATGAGGAAGGCGAGCTCGGCGAACGCGCCGGCACCCCCGATCGCCAGCCCTGCCGTAAGACGCGTGGCACGGCGCAGCAGACCACCACGTTCGAACCGCACCTCCGCAGCGTAGCCAGCACCGGGCAGCTGATCCACTGCGGTCGGCCGCACACCTGCACTGTGGAAAACCACACCCCGCCGCAACCGGCAGTTTCACGCCCGGCTCTACCTCGAAACCCACCGGCTGCTGGACACTGTCCCGGTCGGTGAGGGGAGAGGTGACGAGCATTTGGCAACGGGGGACGAACCACTGCAGTTCCGGGTTCTGGGGACGTTCGAGGTCACGCGCGGCAGTCGAAGATGCACGCCGACGGCCTCCAAGCAGCGGGCGTTGCTCGCCTTGCTCGCCTTGCACGCCAACGAGTTCGTGGCGACGAGTCGCATCGTCGACCAGTTGTGGTCGCGTGGCGCGCCGCGTTCGGCCATCGCCGCACTGCACGGCTACGTGACCGCGGTGCGGCGGGTGCTCACGCCGGGCTTGACGAGTGCCAGGACGTCGCATCCCGTTCTGAACACCCGGCCCTCGGGCTACATGCTCTGCCTCGAGCCGCATCAGCTGGACCTGACCAGGTTCCGCCAGCTGGTGAAACAGGCTCAGGCCGAGATCGCGGCCGGCGACTGCGGGCAGGCACGGGAGATGTTCACCGCGGCGCTCGGGTTGTGGCGCGGGTCGCCGTTGGCGGACCTGCGGGAGACGGGCATGTTCGACCACGACATCTCGCGGCTGGAAAAGGAATACCTGGAGCTGTTGCGCAGCCGGTTCGACGTCATGCTCTGCCAGGGCGACGGGCACCTGGCGGTGTTCGAGCTCGAGGAGCTGTGCGCGAAGTACCCGTTGTGGGAGAGGTTCCACGAGCAGCTGATGCTCGCGCTGTGCCAGGCCGAGCGGCGGGCCGACGCGCTCAACGCCTACGCCAGGGCGTATCGGGTGCTCTCCAGCGCCGCCGGGATCGAACCGGGGCCGCGGTTGCGGGCCATGCACCAGGTCGTCCTCAGCGGGGACGACCCCCGGCACTGGCACGACCACCGGCACGCCGGGCTACGGGTGGCGCACTCCGTTTCTCTTTAGGCGCCAGTCGAACTGCCGCTGGTAGCAGACGAGCGGTTCGCCTTCCGCCACCTCGGTGTGGGTGACCTCGCCGATCAGCACGGTGTGGTCGCCGTGGTCGAACACGGCGGTCGCGGTGCAGCGCAGGTAGATCGGCGCCGCGCCCAGGCGGGGCACGGTGCCGTCCCACGCCCAGGCGACATCGGCGAACTTGTCCGCGCCCCGGCTCGCGAAGGTCCGCGCGGTCCGTTCCTGAGCGCTGCCGAGCAGATGCACACCGAACTCCGCGCAGTGGGTCAAGGGATCGCGGCACCGTGAGGCGTGGTCGACGACCAGCAGCACCGACGGCGGATGCACGCTGTACGAACAGATCGACGAGACGAGCAGGCCGCACGGCCGGCCGGTCGCCTGCCGGGTGGTGACCACGGCGAGGCCCGAGACCAGTCTGCTCATGGCGTCGGTGAACGTGGCCACCGGCAGTGCGGCGGCCACGTTCTCCGTTGCTGTCACCGCGATCCTCCTAAACCGTCGCGGCGGCGCAGAGTTCCCTGCGGTGCCGCGCGTCCTCGTCATCGGCGACGGCGAGAACCGCGTCGTAGTCGGCGATCGCGGCGGCCCACTCGCCGGACTCCTCGTACGCGACCGCGCGGTTGAACCTCGCCTCCGGGTTGTCGTCGAGCTTGATCGCCCGGCTGAGGTAGCTGATCGCGTCGGTCAGGTCGCCGGACGCCGCCGCGATCGTGCCGCGGATCGCCCAGGCCTCGGCCAGGCTGTCGTTGCGTTGCACCGCCTGCGCCAGTGCTTCGGACGCCTCGTCGTACTGCTCTCGTTCGACGAGCAGCTGTCCCTTGAGGCACAACAGGTGTGCGTTGTCCGGTGCCAGCTCCAGGGCGGCGGTGACATCGCGCCACGCCGCCTCGACCTCACCGTTGGCGAGCAGGAGTCCCGCGCGGTTGATCCTGGCGTCGACGTGCCTCGGGTCGAGTTCGACGACGTAGCCGAAGTCGGCGATGGCGCCTTCGATGTCGCCGAGCGCGAGGCGTGCGTCGGCGATGTTGTAGTAGGCCTCCGGGAACGGCGGGGAGAGCCGCAGTGCCTCGCGGTAGGCGGCGATCGCTTCCTCGTCGCGGCCGAGTCTGCGCAGGATGTTGCCGACGTTGAAGTGGTGCTCGGGGAAGTTCGGGTCCCGTTCGACGACGTGGCTGTAGTCGGCGAGCGCGTCTTCCAGCCTGCCCATGCCGCCGTAGACCTGTGCCCGGTTGTAGCGCAGCACCAGGCGGTGCAGCGCGTGCTCGTGCGGTTCCAGGTCGCGGTCCAGCCTGGCCATGCCGTCGTTGAGCAGCGCGAGCGCCACCTCCGGCTTCTGCTCGCGCACCTCCACCAGTGCGAGGCCGTTGCGGGTGAACACCGACTGGAAGGCTTCCTTCTTCGGGTCGGTCAGCAGCGACGCCATCGCGATCGCCTGGTTCATCCACGCCCGTGCGCGAACGTAGTCCCGCTCGGCGTCCGGGTAGTGCCGCGCGTGCAGCATCGCCGTCGAATACGCCAGTTCAAGGTGCACGGCCGGATCCGTTGACGCTGCCCGGCCCTCGACGTAAAGAGCTTCTGCCTCGTGCGCACGTCCGACCGCCGCCAGCGCGATGCCCGTCTGGAACGTGAGCTGCCACCACGTCTCGGCATCGGTTTCCCGGTCGGCGACCGCGCGGCCGCGCAGGCCGAGGTCCGCCGCGGCCTGGTAGAGGCCGGTCTTCTGGCAGTGGTCCATGGCGGCGCGCAGTGCTTTCGCGCCGGCGCCCGCGGGGTCGCTGCCGTGCTCCAGGTGGTACGGGATGGCGCCGAGGTGCAACGAGAACTCCGTGGACTGAGCGAGCTGCTCGGCTCGGGCGTCGTGGAGTGCGGCTCTGGCTTCGTTCGGCAGAGCGAGGTAGGCGGCGAGCAGACGCGGGTCGTCGGCCGTGCCGTCACTGTCCACATAGGCCTGTGCGGGGTGGTCCGGCAGCGGGTCCTCCGCGGCAGGTTGAGCTTCGACCACCCGCGCGTGTGCGGCGATCGTCCGCGCCAGCGACACGTCGATCTCGCCGCGGGGGTCGGCGAGCGGTGCGCGGCTCGTGCCCACCACCACGGTGAGGCCGGGGATGTCCTGGCGGCGCAGCAGGATCGCGATGAACTCCTGGTCCGACGGGTCGGCCTCGTGCGCGTTCTCGAACACGAGGGTGCGCGGACCGCCGCCCAGCGCCGCCAGGTGGTCGCGCAGCACCTCGGCCAGGCCGTTGCCGATGTTGCGGGTGTGCAGCCGCGAGTAGTACCGGGTGCGTTCGTCGTTCTGCACGGCCCACTCCAGCGTGTGCCACGCGCTGGGCACCCGGCCGGCCAGCTCCGGCGTGCTCGTGAGGAGCTCGATGTTGTGCCGCTCCCCCAGCTCGGGGCAGCGGTCCAGCAGGTCGTCGGCGATCAGGCGCAGCAACGATCCCGCCGCGGTGTACGGCCCGCGCAACCGCCGGTGGGCGTCGACCGCCGCCCAGATCGGCGGCAGGTCCAGGTCGGCGAGCGCGAGTGCCCGGTCACGCCGCCGGTCGGCGCGGATCCAGTAGCGGCTGTCCATGGGGTGCGTCCTTTCAGTGAATGACGTGGTGCAGGCGGCGGTCCCGGCGCGTCTGCACGCGTTCGCGGACCATGAGCCAGCCGAGCACTGCGAACTGCGCGATCGCCACGCCGCCGAAGACGATCGAGTCGAGCAGCAGGGGCGTGGGCACCGCGTCACCCGTGAGCCGGCCGAACACGCCGACGGTGAACCGGTAGACCACGGGAGCGCCGGCGAGCACGAACGTCGTGAGGCTCGCGGTGTACCCGACCACGACGAGCCACGAGTACCAGCGCGCCACCCGGCGGTCGACCGGGTGCAGCATCGACTCGTCGGTTTCGAGCCGCCCGAACAGCCGCCTGAACCGGTTGCGGACCATCTGCCGTGCGGCCCCGTGCAGGTCGACGCAACCGAGCACCGTGCTCACGAGCACGTAGATGTCCGTGCGCAGGTAGAAGAAGAACTGCCAGATCACCCGAAGCAGCGCGGCGAACGCGACGGCGAGCAGGAAACGCCCCGCACCCGACAGCGAGCCGTCCGCGTGCCGCGTCAGGTCGGCGGCGATGGTGCACGCGGCGATCCCGATGACGTCGGCCAGCAGCCCGGCGACGATCGGCAGGTACCGCTTCCGCCGCGGCACGGCCACGAGCCCGTCGAGCGACGTCTCCAGCACGATGAAGTAGAGCCGCCGCCCGATTCTCAGCCGCGACTTGACGCCGAGCCTGCGCCCGGCCAGCGCGTGAAACGACTCGTGCAGGAGAATGAGCGGAACGGCGGCGAGGAAAAGCCCGACCTGGATGACCATGTAGTAGTCGGAGAAGAAGATGTTGTGATAGGTCGGCCGCAGGTCCGGCGTGCGCACCATGGCGTACAGCGCCCAGCCGGCCAGTCCCGCGTAGACGACCCACGCCCACGGCGAGAACAGCGCGGCACCGAGTTTGGCGAAGCGCACCGGTTCCGTCACGGTGACGAATTCGCCGGACTTCCGAATGAGGCCCAGCTCGTCGAGTCCCGCGACGACGTCCTCGATGTCAACGCTTTCCCCGTAGGCCCGCTCGAACCATTCAGCCGCCTGGCGCGGCGTGTCCCCCGCTTCCAGTCTGCGCACGAGCTCGGCGCCCTCAGCGGGGAAGATGCCGTACGAGTCGACGTCGGCACGCCCGATCGTCACCTCGTCACCGTCCTCCAGGAACACCAGCGGATGCAGCGCCACCGGCCGGTCCAGATCGAACTCGGTCACCACGTTCCTCCCCGCGTGAGGCCAGATGCGCTGGGCGGCGAGGCCCAGCGCATCCCCGCCGCGCCTTAGACCGGCTTGACGTTGTACTGCGAACAGGCGGCCGCCGTGAGGCGAACCGGGCCCACCTTGCGAATGGTGATCCGCTTCATTTTCTTGGTCTTCTCCATGAGTGCACCTCCTCTTGCTGCGATACCGACATCGAGAGAGTTTGCCCGCACACTCCAAGAAATCTCCAAGAGCGCTCCAAAATCGAATCGTCACGCTATAGGAGAAGAAAATGGGCAACATTCCCGGTTGCCCGTCCTGCAAATGTCATAGGGTGGTGACATGGCTGAGCTGCTGACCATCGCCGACGTTCGGGCCGCGGCCGAGGTGCTCGACGGGCGGGTGCTGCGGACACCCACGCTCCCCTCGGCGGGGTTGTCCACGCTGCTGGGCGTGCCGACGACTGTGAAGCTGGAACTGTTGCAGCGCAGCGGTTCGTTCAAGACGCGCGGCGCCTTCGCGAAGATCCTCTCGCTGTCCGGCGCGGCGCGGGCGGCGGGCGTGGCCGGCGTCAGCGGAGGCAACCACGGGATCGCGCTGGCCGACGCCGCGAACGAACTGGGCGTCGCCGCCACCGTCGTGATGCCCTCCACGGCACCCGCTCGCTCGGTGGACCTCGCTCGTGCTTCTGGTGCCGACGTGCGGCTGACCGGCGACCTGCCGTCAGCCTTCGTGCTGCTGAACGAACTGGTGGCGGCGGGCGCGACCCTCGTGCACCCCTACGACGACCAGGTCGTGATCGCCGGCCAGGGCACGGTCGGGCTGGAGTTCGCGAGCGACGCCCCACACCTCACCGACGTGCTGGTGAGCATCGGCGGCGGAGGACTGGCCGCGGGCGTCGCGACCGCGTTCCACGCGCTCGTGCCCGGCGTCCGCGTGTGGGGCGTCGAGGTCGAGGGCGCCGACGCGATGCACCGCGCACTGGACGCGGGCGGCCCCGTGGAGATCACGCCGACGTCGATCGTCTCGACTCTCTCCGCACCCCACGTGTCGCAGCTGACCTACGACCACGCCGTCGCGCTTCTCGAGGACGTCCTGGTGGTGTCCGACGCCGATGCCGTACGGGGCACGATCACGCTGGCCGAGACGCAGAAGGTGTGGGCGGAGCCCGCCGCGGGCTGCCTGGTGCCGGCGGCACGCAGGGTGCTCGACCGGGTCGGGCCCGGCGCCCGGCTCGGGATCGTGCTGTGCGGCGGGAACGCGACTGTCGCCGACGTCGTCCGGTGGGCGAACGCCTGACGCGGTTGAAGTTCAGCGAGCGAGGAGCTTGGCCACACCGAACTCGAACCGCTCGTCGAAGGACTCCCCGGCGAGGAACGGCAGCACCTTCTCCAGCGCGGGCCGCCGCCCCGGCGTGAGGTCATCGGACGAGCGGTGCGGCAACGCCTGTTCTTCCTGACACAGGCCCAGGATGAAGTAGATGACGCTCCAACAGGTCCAGGCCGCCTCCCGCTCGGACAGGCCACCTTCGAGCAACGCGCCGACGAACGCCTCGGCGACGTCGAGAGTCGCGGGCTCGTTCGCATAGGTGCCCGCGACGACGGCCGCGCCGTCACGGTGGGCCAGCAGGGCGCGGCGGTAGCGGCGGGCGATCTCGGTGGCGCGGGCGTGCCAGTCCCGCGGCAGGCCGGTCAGGGAGACGCCGGCGACGATCGCGTCCGCCATCAGCTCGCTCAGCCGGGCCTTGCTCCTCGCGTGCCACACAACGGAGTTCATGTGCACGTCCAGACGTCTGGCGATGGCGCGCAGCGTGACGGCGCCGGTGCCTTCCTCGTCGAGGAGCTCCAGTGCGGCCCGTACCACCTCGGCTTGACTCTTGGTCACTGACCAAGTCTACTCGAAAGGAGCGTTGGTCAGTGACCAAGAGAGGTGTCACATGCAGGACGTTGCCGTCGTGGGAGCCGGACCGACCGGGTTGTGGCTCGCCGCAGAACTGAGGCTGGGCGGGGCATCGGTCACGGTGCTGGAGTCCAGAGTGGAGCGGGATCCGAACTCGAAGGCGCTCACGATCCACCCTCGGACGCTGGAGGTTCTCGACAGCCGCGGTGTCGCGGAGCCGTTCCTCGACGAGGGCATCCGGATTCCGGACGGGCACTTCGCGGGTCTGACCCAGCGGCTCGACTTCTCGGTGCTGGACACCCCTTTCCCGTTCACGCTCGTGCTGGTGCAGGCGCGCACGGAGGAACTCCTCGAAGACCGCGCGCGGCGGATGGGCGCGACGATCCGGCGGGGGTGCGAGGTCACCGGACTGGCCGAGGACGGTGTGGTGCTGGCGGACGGAGAAGTCGTGCGGGCCCGCTATGTGGCCGGTTGTGACGGCACGCGCAGCACCGTGCGTGCCGCTGCGGGCATCGACTTTCCCGGCACGGGCCCCACGACGTGGGGCTGGCTCGGTGACGTCGCCCTCGACGCTCCGCCCGAGCGCGGCTTCGCCAACATCACGGGGCCGGACGGCGGGCTGATGGTCGTGCCGCTGCCCGGCGGACTGCACCGGATCGTCGGCGGTGATCCCGGCGCGAACCAGGAGGCGTGGCCCGGTGAGCTCACCCTCGACGAGCTGCGGGCGACGGTCACGCGCATCGCGGGCACGGACTTCGGCCTGCGCGATCCCGTGTGGCTGTCGCGGTTCAGCAACGCGACGCGGCAGGCCGTGAACTACCGCAAGGGCAACGTGCTGCTCGCCGGGGACGCCGCCCACATGCACTTCCCGACCGGCGGGGTCGGTATGAACGTGGGCATCCAGGACGCGCACAACCTCGGGTGGAAGCTCGCCGCGGCCGCCACCGGGCGCGCGGACGAGACGTTGCTCGACACGTACCACGAGGAGAGACACCCCGTCGGCGCGGAGCTGCTCGAACACACGAGGGCGCAGACCGCGTTGATGACCACGTTCTCGCCGGAGGGCCAGGCGTTGCGGGCGGTCATGGGCGGGCTGATCTCGAAGGCGCCGGACATGTCGCGGGAGCTCGCCGAGCGGTTGTCGGGGCTCGGCGTCACCTACGCGACCGGCAGGCGCGTGAGGAACCTGCGGATGCCGGACGGGAGCACGCTCTTCGAGCGCCTGCGAACCGGCGAGCACGTCGCGACCGGCGAAGGGCTCGTGCGCCCGGACGGTCACCTGGCGGCGTGACTATCGGATGCAGGCCTGAGCACGCGCGGCCGGGATGTCGTCGACCGCCACGACCTCGCGCCCGCCGGCCAGCACGAGGTCGCCGTCCGACGCGGCGACGAGCATGGCGCGTTTCTCGGCGGGCGACCTCGCCTGGTGGACCACCCCCAGGCGATCGACGCGAACCAGCGTGACGGACGGATCCGTCACGCGGAACTCCGCGACGCTGCTCAGCCTCCGGACACCGTCCAGGCTGAAGTGGGCGAACTTCGGCATGACAATTGGTCTACACCAATAATCCTCCCCGCGGTAAGGGGCCAGTTCGCGCCGGCCCCTGTGCTCCGCGCCAAATTGGCGTAGACCAATTGACATGCGACTCCGAGCTTGGGCGGTCACGTGCGGACTGTGCGTGTCACTCGCCGTTGCGCCACCCTCCTCAGCCGATCCGCCGACGCCCGGGCCGGGCAGAACGATCACCCTGATCACCGGGGATCAGGTGGTGGAGCACCGAATTCCAGGTGGCACGCGTACTTACGTGCCGCGAGCGGCGCGCGGACGGGAGCAGGTCCAGTTCGTCCAGTACGAGATTCCAGGTCACCACTACGTCGTCCCCGCCGACGCCGCCGAGCTCGTGGCGGCTGGAAAGGTGGACGAGCAACTGTTCGACGTGGCGCAGCTGTTCGCGCAGGACGACGAGCACCTGCGAGTTGTTGTGCAGCACGGCGAGGAAGTCACGTCCCTCGCGGCGGCCGGTGACACGCGGACGCTCGCGAGCCTGCCCGGTTCCGCCCTGCGCGTGCGGAAAGCCGACGCGGCCGCGGCGTGGCCCAAGCTGACCGCTCGCGGCGTCAGCAAGGTGTGGCTCGACCGCAAGGTCCGGGCTTCGCTGCACGAGAGCATGCCGCAGATCGGCATGCCCGCGGCCTGGTCGGCCGGGTACACCGGCAAGGGCGTCAAGGTCGCGGTGCTCGACACCGGCGTGGACGACGGCCACCCCGACCTCGAGGGTGCCGTGGTGGCCGCCCGCGACTTCACCGGCAGCACCAGCGGCACCGCCGATCGGTACGGCCACGGCACCCACGTGTCCTCGATCATCCGCGGCACTGCCGACCGTTATCGCGGTGGTGCGTCCGACACGTCCCTGCTGTCCGGCAAAGTTCTCGACGACTGGGGGTCCGGCTTCCTGTCGTGGGTCGTCGCGGGCATGGAGTGGGCGACCGCGAACGGCGCCAGGATCGTCAACCTCAGTCTGGGCACCGGTGTGCCCAGTGCCGGTGACGACGTCATGTCGGTCGCCGTCGACCGGCTCACCCAGCAGACCGGCGCGTTGTTCGTCGTCTCCGCCGGGAACAACCCCGCCGTGCTGGGTTCGCCCGCCGCCGCACGGGAAGCGCTCACGGTCGGCGCGGTGACCAAGCAGGACGCCGTCGCCGGGTTCTCCGCACGGGGCCCGCGCGCGATCGACAGCCTGCTCAAGCCCGAGATCACCGCGCCAGGCGTCGACATCACCGCGGCACGGGCGAAGGACACCGAGATGGGCGTGCCCGTGGACGACCGCTACACCACGACGTCGGGCACGTCCATGGCGGCGCCGCACGTCGCCGCGGCGGCCGCGGTGCTGGCCGGGAGCCGTCCCGGCTGGCAGGCGCCGGAGCTCAAGGCGGCGCTCATGAGCACGGCGAGGACGGTGGCGGGCGAGACCGTGTACGCGCAGGGCGCCGGGCGGGTCGACGTGGCCAGGCTCGTCCGTCAGAACGTCCACGCGAGCCCCGGCGGCGTGAGTTTCGGCCGGGTCTACGACAAGGCACTGAGCCAGGTCGTGACCGTGCACAACACCGGGCGGTCACCGGTCAGCCTCGGCCTCACCCTGGACGTGCGTGACAGCGCCGGAAACTCCGCTCCGAGCGGAATGTTCGGCACCGACGTGAACCGCGTCGACGTACCGGCCGCGGGCACCGTCCAGGTCACCGTGCACTCGCGGGCCGGCGCCCACGCGCCACCGGGCGACTACGGCGGATGGCTGGCCGGATCGTCCGCCGACGGGAGCGACGCCGTCCGCGTCCCGATCGCGTTGACCAAGGAAGCCGTGCCACATCACGACATCGACCTGGTCACGCTCGACACCGCGGGCAAGCCGGTCACCGGCTACCCGATCTGCGTCAGCCTGGACACGGGTGAACGCTGCCGCACCGTCGAACGCGGTGACGGCCGCCTGTCCGCGCGGGTGCCGGCCGGTCGCCACCTGCTCGCCACGAACGTCTTCGAACCCGGCCCCAGGCCGGACACCTGGCAGGTGTCGGCGATCGTGCGGCCGGTTTGGGTCAGTCAGGACAGCACGTTCGTCCTCGACGCGCGCAACGCGATCCCGTCCAGGGTCGCCGTGGACCGGCCGAGCACCGACCTCGGCGCCATGCTCACCGTCGCCTGCGACACGCCGGCGGGCAAGGCGATGTTCAGCGCCTCGGCGGCACGGCTCGCGGATCTGCGCGTGGCACCGGCCACCGACGAGGCCGAAGCCGGTTGCCGCAGCACGTTTGGCACGGTGCTGGTGTCCGAAAAGGACACCGCGTCGAGCCCGTGGACCTACCACCTGATCTTCCCGTCGACCGGCGACATCCCCGCACCGGTGTGGCAGGCGCACGACGACCAGCTCGCGGTCGTCGAAGCCCGCGGCGCCACACAAGGAGCCGTGCCGCAGCACGCCGTCAAGACCGTCTCACCGATCTCGGACGGGTGGTTCGTCGTCCCGTGGAACTCGCTCGTCACACCACTTCCCGGTGTGCGCACGGAGTACCGCTCCCCCGGGCCGTGGACCTGGTACACCTACTTCAGCACCTACACGGACAACAACGAGACGTTCCTGTCACAGCAGGTCGCCCACACCACGTATCCGGCAGCGGGCCCGCGCGTCGAACGGTGGAACGCCGCGGTGTTCGGACCGAGCCTCGCCCCCGTCGACAGCACGGCCCACCGCTTCGGCAACACCGTGCTCTTCCAGATCCCGCTGTACGGCGACCAGTCACCGGACCACTCGGGCTACCTGCCCGGCATGACCGGCACCGTGTCGCTGTTCCGCGGCCACGACCTGATCGGGCCGGGCTCGATCCCGTTCGGCAACGTCAGCGCATGGGCCCAGGTCCCGGCGGAACCGGGACGCTACCGCCTGGTCGCCGACGCGCAGCAGTCCTCGGCGGGCACCCCGCTGTCACCGCGCATCAGCGCCGAGTGGACGTTCCACTCCGGCCGCGTCGACGACACCACGCAGATCCCGTTGCCGCTGCAGGTGGTCCGGTTCGCGCCGCCGGTCGACGAGCACAACACGGCACCGGCCGGGCAGGAGTTCCGCGTGCCGGTGACCGTGCAACGGGTCACGGGCGCACCGCCGTCGCTCGTGATGGGCATCTCCGTGTTCGCTTCCTACGACGAAGGAACCACGTGGCATCCCGTGCACCCCATCCCCACCGCGACCGGGTGGGACGCGGTGCTGCACCATCCGCCGAACGCACGCACGGTGTCGTTGCGCGCCACCGCGACCGACGCCGGTGACAACTCCGTGCAACAGACCATCGTGCGCGCTTACGAGCTGAGGCAGGCGGGCTAGCCCTTCGGATTGTGCGACATCCTCGCCGGGGCACTCGTGATCGACGCCGCCGGGCACCGCCTGGTGCACGGCGGCGCCGACTTCATCTCGCCGGCGGTTCTCCACGACGTACAGACCACGCTCGAACGGCGGCACGAGGCTTCAGCGGGAGGTCCAGTCGGCTGAGACCTGCCGCCACTCCAGCTCCCACCGCCGCAGCCGCAACCGCGTGTGCGTGAACCGGGTCAGGAGGTACAGCAGCGCCGCCGCGGCCGTCGCCGAGCCCCACACCAGCAGGGCGACCACGATCGCGGTGATCGCGGCCCCCGCGGCGGACAACGGCGGCTCGGTCAGGTCACCGTTCCGGTCGATCCAGATCGGCACGGTGGCACCCGCCATCGCGCCGTGGTGCGCCTGCACCTCGCCTTGCCGCTCCTTCCCGTCCGGTGCGAGCCACGTCGCGCGCACGGGCGTGGTCTCCAGCACCGTGCCGCGGTCATCCACCCGCATGGCGGGCGGGGCGTTCTCGGCGAGCACGGCCTCGGCGCGCTGGCGCGTCGTCTGCTCGGTCTCCACCCGCGTCTGCCGGCTCGCGTGGAGTTCGGAGCCGGCCGCACCCGCGACCGGCACGGCGAGCAGCGCGACGATCACGGCGGCGACCAGCGCCGCGCCTTCGAGGCGATCGCCGGCGGTCGCGAGCTTGTTGCGGCCGGGGAACGCCTGCCGTACGACTCGCGAGAGCAGCTTCGAGCCCATCGTCCACCTCCGCGAGCAAGGTTTCTCCTGACCAGGATCCCACTTCAAGGGCCCTTGGTCACGCCCCGGCAGGTGCCTGATGGCCTGCCGTTCACCCCGCCCATGATCGTCCTTTTCGGACTTCGGAGGCGCACGCGCCGGCTCGCGGTGCGGGAGCTGGAAAGCGACGTGCCACAACGGTTCCTGCTGGCAGAATGGTGAGGCTGCACCCGATGACCGTCGTGGTCGCCGGAGGGTGACCGGCGGTTCCGGCCGTGCGGGAGATCTGGCCTCGGGAGGATGATGACCATGGCGATCACCGCGAGGCAGAGCCAGGCGCTGCACGACCTCACCACGCGGGGAGTGCTGTCGGCCGACCAGGAAAGCGCCGTACGCGACGCACTCGAGGAGACCGGTGCGCCGCCGCGGGTCGCCGATCGGGTCACCGAGCTGGCCGCGTACGTCGGCGGCGGGCTCGTCCTCGGCGGGGCCGCGCTGCTGCTCGGGCTGTCCTGGGAAGACATGTCCCGCCTCACCAGGGTCGGGGTGCTCGGGGCGGCCACTGTTCTGCTGTTGGTCGCGGCCGTGGCGGTGGGCGGCCGTTCGGTGCGCGCTGTCACCGGTGTCCGCCGGCGCGTCGTCAGCACGTTGTTCTCGCTCGCCGTCGTGACGGCGGCGTCACTGCGGGAACCGCGGTGTCGTCTCGCGAGTTCGTCGTGGGTGCCACAACGGGTTTCGTCGTCGCGGTCGCCGCGTACCTGCTGGTGCCCACGGCGCTGGCCTGCCTCACCCTCGCCGCGGCGGCGATCGCCACGGTCATCGCGTGGACCACCGAGTACGCCGCGGACGTCCCGCTCGTGGTCGGTGTGGCGTTGTTCGCGCTCGGGCTGATCGGCGCTCTGTTGTCCCTTGTGGACGTTCTGCGACCGGTGCCGCTCGCGCTGGCGGTCAGTGCCGCGACCGCGTTGTTCGGCGCCCAGCAACCGTTGGGCAGCAACGCATGGGTGACCTACGCGCTCACCGCCGGGCTCGCCGTGGCCTGCTTCGCGGCCTATCTCGGTGTGCATTCGACGGTGTTGCTCGTGGCGGGCGTGGTGGCCACGACCATCGTCGTGCCGGAGGTGGTGTGGGACCTGACCGATGGTGCCGTCGGCGGAGGCGTCCTGCTCCTGGTGGCGGGTGCCGTGCTGCTCGCCACCAGCCTGGTGAGCACGTGGTTGCGCCGCCATCGTTGATTTGGCCCCTTATGTCTTCTCGTGCCGCAGCAAGAAACTGCTGACATGAGCGACTATCGAAGATCAGTGGTACCAGTGCTCCTGGTGACCGCGGGCCTGGTGCTCTGGCCCACGGGCACGGCGGCAGCGCAGCCGCAGACGTGCAACGGCCTGACCGCCACGCACGTCGGCACCAACGGACCGGACGTCGTGTTCGGCACCAACGGGCCGGACGTCATCGTGACGCTCGGCGGAGACGACGTGGTGTTCGGCCTCGCTGGCAACGACACCGTCTGTCTCGGGGCCGGCGCGGACGAGTTCTTCGGCGGTGCGGGCAACGACTGGGCCTCCGGTGAAGCCGGCGCCGACACCCTCAACGGCGAGGCGGGCAACGACACCCTCCTGGGCGGCGACGGCCCGGACCGCCTGGACGGCGCGGCCGGCAGCGACATCCTCAACGGCGGCGCGGCCGCCGACACCATCGAGGGCGGCGCCGGCGACGACACGGTCAACGCGGGAGCGGGCGCGGACTCCGTGAACGGCGGTGAGGGCGCTGACACCCTCAACGGCCAGAACGGCGCCGACCGCATTGAAGGCGGAAACGGCAACGACCGCATCAACGGTGGCGCGGGCGTTGACGACCTCGACGGCGGTGCCGGCAACGACATCGTCAACGGTGGCGCGGGGAACGACACGCTGACCGATCCGTCCGGCCTGGACGTCGGCGACGGCGGCGCGGGACCGGCCGACCGCTGCGACTCGCGGTTCGAGTCGCTGTCCGGCTGCGAGATCATCTTCTGACCGGGGGACCGCCGTCGAACCGGCACCCGGCCTGACCCGTGATGAGCGGAGCGTTCACCGGCCCGAGGTTGATGAACGCTCTCCTCACTCCGTCGAGCGGCCTGGCCGCACATGTCGTCGGACTCTGCCCCACACTCCGGAAGCTGCGGATCCTCAGGCACATGACATACGACGTGACACTCACCGAGCTGGCCTCCACCGGCACCTGCCATCAGCGGGTGCACACGACGGCGGCCGGCATCGCCAGTGCCGTCGGCCGAGGACTGCAGGACCTCTACGAGTTCGCCGCGCGCGCCGCGGTGACACCCGCCGGACCACCGCAGCTCAGCTTCCCGGACCCGGCGCCCGGCCGGGAGCTCGACCTCGACCTCTGTCTGCCGATCTCCGGCAGACCCGAGAAGAGCGGCGACATCGACGTCGTCGTTCTGCCGGAAGGGCCGGTCGCGCTGACGTTCCACCACGGCCGGTAGGACGAAATCGGCGCCGCGTACGAGGCCGGGTTCGCGCATCCACGCGAACACGGCCGCGAACAGGCGGCGCCGGCGCGAGTGCTGTACCTCACGGGACCAGACACACCACGGTTCCCGACGACTACCTCACCGAGGTGGTCGTGCCGTTGCGCCGCAACTGACCGGCGGCGCGCCGACGCTCACGCCATGACGACGACCTGACGCACGGCCTCCCCGGACGCGAGCCTCGCGAACCCCTCGTTGATCTCGCTGAGCCCCAGCCGCCCGGACAGCAGCCCGTCGACCGGCAACCGGCCCGCCCGGTACAGGTCGACGAAGCGCGGCACGTCCCGGCGCGGCACGCAGGAACCCAGGTAGCTGCCCTTGAGCGTGCGTTCCTCCGCGACGAGGTTCAGCGCGGGCAACGTGATCGTGCGGTCCGGGTGCGGCAGTCCGACCGTGACGGTGGTGCCGCCGACGGCCGTGGCGGCGTACGCCTGTTCGAGCACCGCCGCGACGCCCGTGGTGTCGATGACCTTGTCCGCGCCGCCGCCGGTCAGGTCCCGCACGTGGCTCACCACCTCGGAGCCGCCGGCGGCCTCGTGCGTCGCGCCGAGGGTGAGGGCCAGAGTGCGCTTGTGGTCGACGACGTCCACCGCCACGATCTGCGTCGCGCCCGCCGTCGCCGCCGCGAGCACGGCGGCCAGCCCGACGCCGCCCAGGCCGAACACCGCGACCCGGTCCCCCGGCACGACCTGCGCGCTGTAGAACGCCGCGCCCGCACCGGTCAGCACGGCGCACCCGAACAGCGCGGCGATGTCGAGCGGCAGGTCCGGCGGCACGAGCGTGGCGGAACGGCCGGAGATCACGGTGTGCTCGGCGAAACCGGAGACGCCGAGATGGTGGTGTGGCCGGGTGCCGTCCGGGAGCGTCCACCGGCGGTGCCCGCCCAGCAGCGTGCCGTCGCGGTTCGCGACGGCGCCCGGTTCGCACAACGCCTGGCGGCCGGACGCGCACCGGCGGCAGGCGCCGCACGCCGGGACGAACGACAGCACGACGTGGTCGCCCGGCGCGAACTCCGCGTTCGGGCCCGCCTCGACGACCTCGCCCGCCGCCTCGTGCCCGAGCACCATGGGCAGCGGCCGGATCCGCGAGCCGTCGATCACGGACAGGTCGGAGTGGCACAGGCCGGTGGCGTGCACGCGCACCAGCAGTTCGCCGGGACCGGGCGGGTCGAGCTCGAGGTCGGTGATCTCCAGCGGCCCGCCGACAGCGGTCAGCACCGCGCCCCGCGTCTTCACGCGACCACCAGGCCTTCCATCGCCGTGCGCAGCTGCGCGGGGATCTCCACCGGCTTGCGGGTCGTCCGGTCGACGAACACGTGCACGAAGTGGCCTTCCGCCACGACGTCGTCACGTCCCTCGAAGTAGAACCCGACCTC
Source organism: Lentzea roselyniae (assembly GCF_039537795.1). Lineage (NCBI taxonomy): Bacteria > Bacillati > Actinomycetota > Actinomycetes > Pseudonocardiales > Pseudonocardiaceae > Lentzea > Lentzea roselyniae. The sequence continues at coordinate 457,900 of NZ_BAABBE010000002.1, read as the reverse complement.
GTAGCGCACGCTCGACCGGCCGAGGTGCCCGATCCGCAGCCCGCCGTCCAGCGCGTCTGGGAACGAGACCGAGGCGCGGTAGTTGCAGTGGGACTCCACGCACAGGCCGATCACGGTGCCGTCGTGGATGTCCAGGCCCGCGCCGATCAGCCACGTGTTGATCACGGTGTCCATGAACGCGTAGTGGACGACGTTGTTCACGTGCCCGTACACGTCGTTGTCCGCCCACCGGGTCGGAATCCTCTGCCAGTGCCGGTAACCGTCGCGCACACGACCTCCAGTCTCAACCGAGTCTCCTGGTGAGCTCGACCCTCGACCGCACGCCGAGCCGCGCGAAGATGTTGCGCAGGTGGTGCTCGACCGTGCGGTGGCTCAGGAACAGCTGCGCGGCGATCTCGCGGTTCGTCGCGCCTTCCGCGACCAGGCGGGCGATCTGCGCCTGCTGCGGCGTCAGCTCGGACCGGGGCAGCGGCGCGCCGGTCGGCTCCCCCGCCGCGCGCAGCTCGGCGCGAGCACGGGTCACCCAGTGGTCTGCCTGGTAGGACTGGAAGATGCGCATGGCGTCGCGCAGGTGTTCGCGCGCCACCTTGGGTTTGCGCCCGCGCCGCAGCCGGTTGCCGTACAGCAGCTCGGTCTTCGCGAGCTCCATCGCGGTGCCGCTTGCGCGGTGCAGCCGGATCGCTTCCTCGAAGTGCTCGTCGGCCGTGCCGTGAGCCAGCAGCGCGTGGCAGCGGTGCGAGAGCGCCAGCCGGGCCGCGCTGCCGGTGGCACCGGCCCACTTCTCGTACCTGCGGAGCGCTCTGTCCCCTGTGGACGGTTCGCCGCACGCGACGGCGGCCTCCACGACGTGCGGTGCGGCCATCACCTTGATGCCGACGTGACCGGAGTGCAGCCGCAACCGGCCCAGTGCGTCGGCCGGCCGGTCCCGTGTCAGGTCGACGCACGCGAAAGCCCACGCGCGCAGTGTGCCGGGCCGGATCAGCCCGCGCTGGGTGATGTGCTCGGTGGCGGTGCCGATGCGTTCCAGCGCGCTGTCCGCGTCCCCGCGCAACGCCGCGAGCAGCGCGAGGATCGTCAGGTGGTCGACCACCGCGTTGTGCTGGCCGATCGCGGTCGCCGCGTGCACGCCCTCGGTGGCCGCCGTGAGCGCCGCGTCGTGCTGGTCCAGCAGCAACGCCGACAGCGCCCGGTACACCAGCGCCCACGGCACCAGCGCGATCAGTCCGCACTCCCGCGCCGACGTGACCGCGCTGGTCGCCATCTCGTGCGCACGGGCGGCGTCGCCCAGCACGTACGCGGCCTGGCTCGCCCAGATCCGCGCCTGCGGTCCCGGGACCTGGCCGGCGAGCTCGACCACCTCGCGCAGCACGGGCAGGGCCTCGTCGTGCCGTCCGGCGAACGTCGCGGACATCCCGATCAGGTGGTCGAGCGTGAGACGGGTGGCGGGCGACTCGTCGTCGCGGAGGATCTCCCTCGCGAACTCCGCCGCCTCGGCGTGCCGGCGCTGGTCACCCGCGATGTTCGCGGCCTCGCCGGCGAACCCCAGCGCGGCCACCGCGAGCGAGCGCCGGGTGCCCGCCAGGCTCTTCGCGGCCCGGACCAGGCGGTCGGCGGCCACGTCCGGCAGTCCCTCACCCAGTTCGATGCCGCCGGCCAGCAGGTCCGTGAGCGCCGTCAGCTCCGGGTTGTCGGTCAGCCGGACGGCGGTGCGCAGGACGGCCCGCGACCGGTGCGGCGCACCGTGCGACCAGTGGTCCGAGGCGGCGTTCAGCAGGCGCCGCGCCTTCACCTCGGGATCGGCGGTGAGCTGGGCCGCGCGGTCGTGGTCGCGGGCCGCGGTGGCGAAGTCACCGCACCGGCGAGCGCGTTCGGCGTGCGCGGTGAGCACCTCCGCGAGCGCGGTGTCCTGGCTCGTGACCGCCTCGTGCCAGGTGCGGCGAGGTCCCGGTGGCAGGATCGCCGCCAGCTCTGCGTGTGCCTCGCGGCGCAGCTCCAGCGGCACTTCCGCGCGCAGCACCGACCGGACGAGCCTGCGCGGATCGAGCAACGAACCCGCTTCCACCACGGCATCGAGGTCCAGCGCGGCCAGAGCCTCGGCGTCGAGCTCCTCGTCCACCGCGGCCAGCGCGACGACGTGCCGTGCGCGACGCGACAGCGCGTCGAACCGGGCACGCCACCGGATCCGCAGCGAGCTGTTCGCCGGCAGCACCTCTGGCGGCGGCGCGGTGCCCCCGAGCTGGGCGGGCGTGAGGGACTCCGCCAGCTCGACCAGCGCCAGCGGGTTCCCGCAGGCCAGGTCGGCGAGGTCCACGGCGAGGGTGGCGGGCACACCCGGCACCAGGTCGTGCAGCACGCGCAGGCTCGTCGAGCGGTCCAGCGGGTCGAGGGTCACGCTCGGCAGCCCGCGCGGCTCGCCCTCGCTGGCGATGAGCAGCGCGGCCCGTGTGCCGGTGACGTCGCGAGCGAGCCGCAGGAGGTCGTCGTCGAGAGCGAGGACGTCCAGGCACAGCAACGCGTCGTAGCTGTCCCGTACGGCGTTCAGCAGCGCGGTCTTGCCCGAACCGGCCTCACCGCGCAGCACCAGCACCCCGCCGCACCCGACGCGCGCACGGCTGATCAACGCGTCGACGGCGACGCGCTGCCGGTCACGACCACGCAGCATCGGGCCAGTCTTACGGCCCCCGGACGGCCCGCGGAAGGGGTCACGGCGAAATTCACCTACCGCTGTTAGTTTTGTGCCCGAAGTTTCTCGGTCAAGACCGGTGGTTGCACCGATGCGGACCGCACGACAGGGGTTGCAGGGTCGAGAACGTCCTCTCAGTTCCCTGCCGAATGAGGAGTACAACGCCGTGCAACTCCGTTCACTGATCCCGATCGCGCTCTCACTGCTGCTGGTCGGCGGCACCGCGCACGCCGCCGACAACCCGTACGAGCGCGGCCCCGCCCCCACCACCGCGAGCATCGAGGCGGCACGCGGCCCGTTCGCCATCTCGCAGACCTCGGTGTCGTCGCTCGTCGGCGGCTTCGGCGGCGGCACGATCTACTACCCGACCAGCACCGCGTCCGGCACGTTCGGCGCGGTGGCCATCTCGCCCGGTTTCACCGGCACGCAGGCCACCATCGCGTGGCTCGGCCCGCGCATCGCGTCCCAGGGCTTCGTGGTGTTCACCATCGACACGACCACGGTCTTCGACCAGCCCGACAGCCGCGCGACGCAACTGCTCGCGGCGCTGGACTACCTGACCCAGCGCAGCGACGTGCGGTCGCGGGTCGACGCCACCCGGCTCGGCGTCATGGGTCACTCGATGGGCGGTGGCGGCAGCCTGCGCGCCGCCGCCCAGCGCCCGGCACTGCAGGCGGCGATCCCGCTGACCGGCTGGCACACCACGAAGAACTGGTCGACGGTGCGGGTGCCGACCATGGTGATCGGCGCCGAGAACGACTCCATCGCGCCGGTCGCACAGCACTCCGAGCCGTTCTACACGTCACTGCCGTCCACTTTGGACAAGGCGTACCTGGAGCTCAACAACGCCTCGCACCTGGCACCGAACACGTCCAACACGACGATCGCCAAGTACAGCATCTCGTGGCTCAAGCGGTTCATCGACAACGACACCCGCTACGAGCAGTTCCTCTGCCCCGCCCCACGTCCCGGCACCCTGATCGAGGAGTACCGCGACACCTGCCCGCACTCCTGATCCGAGCACGGGTCGCGGCACGGCGCCGCGACCCGTTCTCAGGAGAGCGCCGCCGGTTCCCGGTGCGGGGTCCAGCGCAGGTGGACGTTCCGGTCGGGAGCGTCCGCCCGCAACAGCGACAGCCGCGGCCGGACGGCGTCGGTGCGCGACGTCGGCGGCTTGCGGCTGCCGGCCTGGAACTGGACGGGCCACTGCGCCCCGGCGCCGCGGTAGTCCTGTTCGGCCGCCGCGTGCAGGGTCCAGTGCGGGTCGTACAGGTGCGTGCGGCCGATCGCGCACAGGTCGGCGCGGCCCGCCAGCAGGATGGAGTTCACGTCGTCGTAGGACGCGATGGCACCGACCGCGATGACCGCCGTGCCGGTGGCGGCGGCGACCTCGTGCCGGATCCGGTCGGCGAACGGGGTCTGGTACGAGCGGCCGTACGCCGGCCGCTCCTCCCTGGCGACCTGCCCCGACGACACGTCGATCCCGTCCGCCCCGTGCGAGATGAAGGCACGGGCGATCTCTACCGCGTCGTGCTCGGTGTTGCCGCCGCTGATCCAGTCGGTCGCGGAGACGCGCACGATCATCGGCCGTTCGGCCGGCCACGCCGCGCGAACCGCGTCGAACACCTCCAAGGGGTACCGCAGCCGGTTCTCCAACGAGCCGCCGTAGGAGTCGGCGCGCTGGTTCGCGATCGGCGAGAGGAACGACGACAGCAGGTAGCCGTGCGCACAGTGCAGTTCGACCAGGTCGAAACCCGCTTCGGCACCACGCCGGGCGGCGGCGGCGAACTCGGCGGTGATCCGGTCCATCTCGTCGCGGCCGATCTCGCGCGGCACAGGCGATCCCGGCCCGTACGGCAGTGGCGACGGACCGACGGTCTCCCAGTTGCCCTCCGGCAGCGGGTCGTCCATGCCCTCCCACATCAGGCGCGTCGAGCCCTTGCGGCCGGAATGCCCCAGCTGCAGACCGATCCGGGCGGTGCTGCGCTCGTGGACGAACGACACGATCCGCGCCCAGGAGTCGCGCTGCTCGTCGTTCCACAGGCCGGTGCAGCCGGGCGTGATGCGGCCCTCCGGCGAGACGCAGACCATCTCCGTCATCACCAGCCCCGCCCCGCCCATCGCCTTGGACCCGAGGTGGACGAGGTGGAAGTCGCCCGGAACGCCGTCGACGGCCGAGTACATGTCCATCGGCGAGACGATCACCCGGTTCTTCAGCTCCAGCTGTCCCAGGCGGAACGGCTGGAACATCGCCGGCGCGGTGCTCTCCAGCCCCTGCGAGGCGGCGAAAGCGGCATCGACGCGGTCGGCGAAGTCCGAGTCGCGGGTGCGGAGGTTGTCGTAGGTGATCCGGCGGGACCGCGTCAGCAGGTTGAAGCAGAACCGGGTCGGCTCCTGCCCCACGTACATGCCGATGTTCTCGAACCATTCCAGCGACGCCTGCGCGGCTCGTTGCGTGGACTCCACGACGGGACGCCGCTCGGTCTCGTACGCCGTCAGCGCCGTCTCGACGTCCGGGTGCTCGTGCAGGCACGCGGCGAGAGCGAGCGAGTCCTCCATCGCGAGCTTGGTGCCGGAGCCGATCGAGAAGTGCGCGGTGTGCGCGGCGTCGCCGACGAGGACGAGGTTGCCGTCGTGCCAGCGCTCGTTGCGCACGGTGGTGAAGCTCAGCCACTTCGAGTTGTTCGCGAACACCTGGTGGCCCGCCAGTTCCTCGGCGAACAGCTCGCGGATCCGCTCGACAGCGGACATGTCGGAGACGCCGGGAGGAAACTCCTCGGCGGTGTCGAATCCGGCGCGGCGCCAGACGTCCTCGTGCATCTCGACGATGAACGTGGAACCGGTGCCGGAGTACGGATAGCCGTGGACCTGCATCGTGCCCCACTCGGTGTCCCTGATGAAGAACTGGAACGCCTCGAAGACCCGATCGGTGCCGAGCCACATGTACCTGTTGTGGCGGCGGTCCAGGGTGGTGCGGAAGCTGTCCGGAAAGGACTGTCGCACCAGCGAGTTGACGCCGTCCGCCCCGACCACCAGATCGTGCGACTCGCGCAGCCGGTCCGCGGCGGGGGCGGGTGTCGAGAAGTGCACCACCACACCGAGATCACGGCATCGCCGCTGCAGCAGGCCGAGCAGCTCCTTGCGCCCCATCGCCGCGAAGCCCTGACCACCCACGGTGTGGCTCTCGCCCCGGTAGTGGATGTCGATGTCCGTCCACCTGGCGAACCTGCGCGCCATGGCGTCGGCGAACTCGGGGTCGGCGTTCTCGATCCCGCCCAGGGTCTCGTCGGAGAACACCACGCCGAAGCCGAACGTGTCGTCCGGGGCGTTGCGTTCCCAGACGGTGATCTCGTGGCGCGGGTCGAGCTGCTTCATCAGCGCGGCGAAGTACAGGCCACCGGGGCCACCGCCGACGACAGCGATCTTCACGTGAGCACCTCGTCCTCGACGATCTTGCGGAGTGCGAAGCGCTGCAGCTTGCCGCTCGCGTTGCGCGGCAGCGAGTCGCGGAACCGCACGTCGCGCGGGTACTTGTAGGGGGCGATGGTCCGCTTCACGTGGTCCTGGATCTCCCTGGCCTTCTCGGCGTCGGCCGGCACGCCCTCCCGCAACACCACGAAGGCGCACACGACCGAGCCGCGTTCGTCGTCGGGCTTGGCCACGACGGCGGACTCCACCACGTCGGGATGGGTGTCGATGGCCTCCTCGACCTCCGGCCCGCCGATGTTGTACCCGGAGGACACGATCATGTGGTCGCTGCGGGCGTGGTAGTGGAAGTAGCCGTCCTCGTCGCGGTGGAACACGTCACCGGTGACGTTCCAGCCGTTCACCACGTAGTCCCTCTGCCGCGCGTCGTCGAGGTAGCGGCAGCCGACCGGGCCGATGACCCCCAGCCGCCCCGGCTCACCGGGGCCGAGCTCCTCGCCCTCGGGGCCGAGCACGGTCGCGCGGTAACCGGGCACCGGCTTCCCGGTGGCGCCGGGCCGGATGTCGTCGCCGGCGGCCGAGATGAAGATGTGCAGCAGCTCGGTGGCGCCGATGCCGTCGATCACCCGGAGCCCGAGCCGCTCGCGCAGCCGTTCCCAGGTCTCCCGCGGGATGTGCTCACCGGCCGACACCGCGCCGCGCAGGCCCGCGAGCTTCTGCTCCGCGCCGTCCCGCAGAATCGCCTTGTACGCCGTCGGTGCCGTCGCGAGCACCGTGACCCCGTGCTCTGCCACCAGATCCGCGATCTGCGCCGGAGTGGCGGCCTCGGTCAGCAGCGCGCAGGCGCCAGCTCGCAACGGGAAGACCACGAGCATGCCCAGGCCGAAGGTGAAGGCGAACGGCGCCGTGCAGGCGACGAGGTCGTTCTCGTTCAACCGCAACACGTGCCGGCCGAACGTGTTGTCGATCGACAGGACGTCGCGGTGGAAGTGCGCGGTGATCTTGGGCGCCCCGGTGCTGCCGGACGTCGGCGCCAGCAGCGCCACGTCGTCGGCGGCGGTGTCCACGGCGGTGAACTCCCCCGGCTTGGTTCCCGCACGTGCCGCGAGGTCGTCGTACTCCACGACCTCCAGCGACGACAGCATGGTGCGCACGTCCTCGGTGAACCTGTTGTCCACCAACGCGATCGACGGGCGTGTCCGCTCCAGGACCGGCGTCAGTTCACGGCCTCGCAACGCCACCATCGTGGTCACGACGACACCGCCGGCCTTGAGCACGCCGAGCCACGCGGCCACCGTCCACGGGTTGTTGGGCGACCGCAGCATCACCCGTTGTCCCGGCACGAGTCCGAGGTCCTCGGTGAGCACGTGAGCGACCTGGTTGGCACGGGTCCGCAGCTCGCCGTAGGACCACACCTCCCCGGCGGGCGTGCGCAGCGCGGGCCGGTCGGGTCCGAACTTCGCCACCGGGACATCGATGAGCTCGGTGGCGGCGTTCAGCCGCTCCGGGTAGTTCAGCTCCGGTGTCGTGAACTCGATCGTCGGCCACAACTCCGCGGGCGGGAGGTGGTCACGAGCGAAGGTGTCCATGCTGAGTCCTTCCGGCGGCAGGTCAAGCGGCGCGGATCATGCCCTCCTGGGCAACGGTGGCGAGATGACGGTGATCGCGGGTGAAGAAGCGGCCGTACCCGAGGCCGCGTCCCCCGTCCGCGGCGACCGCTTCCTGGGTGTAGAGCAGCCAGTCGCCGACCGGCCCCTGGCGGTGGAACCACATGGCGTGGTCGAGGCTCGCGGTGACCAGTCCCGGCTGCGCCCACGGCAGGTCGAGCACCCGCAGGACGGGCTCCAGGATCGTGTAGTCGCAGACGTACGCCAGCGCGGCGAGGTCCCGTTGCGCGTCGGTCAGTCCCTCGACCGGGCGCAGCGGGTCGAACGGCCTGACCCATACCGCCTGGTGCGGGACGCGCTCGCCCTCGACCGCGAGATAGACGGGGCCGGGCACGTGCCGCATGTCGAAACTCCGGCCACCGGACCAGTACGCCTTCGACACGTCGGTCATCGAGCCGCCGCTGCGCCCGGCGAGGTAGTCCGCCGAACCGGGCAGCTCCTCCGGTCCGGGCACACCGCCGGCGAACTCGGCCTGGAAGCTGCCGCCGGCCTCGCCGGCCGCGAAGTTCGCCAGGCAGACGTAGAGGGGCTTGCCGTTCTGGTAGCCGCGCACCTGACGGGTGCTGTAGCCACGGCCGTCGCGCAGCAGCTCCACCTCGTAGCGCACCCGGGCGCCGATGTCGGCCGGGCGCAGGAAGTAGCTGTGCATCGAGTGCAGCGTCTTGCCGTCGGTCACCGATCGCATGGCGGCGGCAGCCGCGGCGGCGACCAGGTCACCGCCGTACGCCTTGGGCCACGGGCAGGGCTGGGTGACGGCGGTGAAAGCCAGGTCGAAGTGCTGCGGCTCGGCCTCGTCCAGGGTGATGGCCGACGTGAACACCGCCGACGTCGCGAGGGTCCCGGCGGTCATCGGGTCAGCCAATCGCGCAGCTCCTCGTCCGGGACGTCGTCGAGGTTGACGACGATGTTCTCCGGCGTCCGCGTCGTCATCCACGTCAGGGGCTTGTTGCGCGAGAGGTTGCACTCGATGTGCGGCATGAACGGCGGCACGAAGACCCAGTCGCCCTCCTCCATGTCGACGTAGTCCTCGAACTTCTCGCCGAAGTAGATCCGCGCCCGCCCGGAGAGGACGTAACCGCCGGTCTCCGCCTCACCGTGGTGGTGGGTGACCGAGCGGTAGCCGGGTTCGTTGGTGACCTTGCCGAACCACAGCTTCGTCGCCGGGGTGTGCTGGATGCTCACGCCGGAGATCCGGATCGCGCCGCCGGAGTTCGCGGTGTCCGGGTTCTCCATGCCGCCACGCGTCACCACCGGGGCGACCAGACCGCTGGGCAGCCGGTACATCGAGTTGTCGCCTTCGAGCTGGTACTTGCTCAGGTCGGGCTCCATATATCGCATTCTTCACCGCCGTCAGATATTGTCAATACGCATGAGGCCAGTAGCAGTGAACCCGCCGAGCCTTCCCGTCCCGAGCGGCTACTCACACGGCACGCTCGCGGGCAACACGCTCCACCTGGGCGGGCAGACCGCCCTCGACGCGGACATGAAGATCGTCCCCGGCGGCATCGTCGAGCAGTTCCGCCAGGCGTTCGGCAACGTGCTGACCACGCTGCGCGAAGCGGGAGGCGAGCCGGAAGACCTGGTCAGCATCACGATCTACCTCACAGACATCCCGGACTACCAGGCCCACGGCAAAGAGATCGGCAAGGTGTGGCGCGAGCTCGCCGGCCCCGTCTACCCCGCCATGGCGGGCATCGGCTGCACCGCCCTGTGGCAGCCGGAGGCCCTCATCGAGATCCTCGGCGTGGCCGTGATCCCCGACCACCGCCTGCGCAATCCATAGCGGTTTCATGATCAGCGAAATGGGGACGCGATAGTGAAACTCGCTGCTGTGACCGTCGACGGCGTCCGCCGTGCCGGTGTCGTGGACGAGGCGGAGCAGTCGATCGCCCTGCTGCCGGCCACCGTCGACGACATCGTCCGGGGCAGGCCGGCCGGTGCCCGCGGCGATGTCCTGCCGCTGGCCGAGGTCCGCCTGGAGTCGCCGCTGCACCGCTTCAACCGCGACATCCTGTGCACCGGCTGGAACTACCTGGACCACTTCGAGGAGTCGAAGGGCAAGCGCGAGGGGCAGGATCCCGCTTCCCTGCCCGAGCGCCCGACGTTCTTCACCAAGGGCCCGGACACCGTCATCGGCCCGGCCGACGACATCGCCTACGACCCGGGCCTCTCCACGAAGTGGGACTACGAGGCCGAGATCGCGATGGTCATCGGCCGCGACGGCCGGTCGATCCCCGAGGAGAAGGCCATGGACCACGTGTTCGGCTTCCTCGTCGCCAACGACGTCTCCCTGCGCGATCTCCAGCGCGCGCACGGCGGACAGTGGCTCAAGGGCAAGAGCGTCGACGCCACCATGCCGCTCGGCCCGTGGCTGACGACGGCCGACGAGGTGGACGACCTCGCGAACCTGCAGGTGCAGTGCGAGGTCAACGGCCGCCTGCTGCAGAACGCCTCCAGCGGGCAGATGGCGTTCTCCTTCGCCCGGATCATCGCCGAGCTCAGCCAGGGCATGACGCTGCGCGCGGGCGACGTCATCCTCACCGGCACGCCCAGCGGCATCGGGAGCGCCCGTGAGCCGCAGATCTTCCTGCAGGACGGCGACGTGGTGGTCACGCGGGTCAGCGGGCTGGGCGAGCTGCGCAACACCGTTAAACTCACCCGCGGTTGATCACGGGCATGGACGAGGAGACGGCACTGAACGTCGCGCTGAACAGCGGCGCCGAGGTGGACACGGCCGCCCCCGCCGGGCGCGACCGGCTCGGCCCGCTCATCATCACGATCTTCGGCCTGTACGCGCGCGGCGAGCACAACTGGCTCTCGGTGGCGTCCGTCGTGCAGCTCATGGCCGATCTCGGCGTCGAAGGCCAGGCCGTGCGGTCCTCGATCTCCCGCCTGAAACGCCGTGGCGTGGTCCGCAGCGAGCGCCGCGACGGCGCCGCCGGGTACGCGCTGGCCGAACCGACCCTCGAAACGCTCGCGGAGGGCGACGCCCGGATCTTCGAACGCAGGCGGGCGACCGCCGGGGACGGATGGCTCGTCGTCGTGTTCTCCGTGCCAGAGTCCGAACGCGAGAAGCGCCACGCGCTGCGCACCAGCCTGACCCAGCTCGGCTTCGGCACCGCGGCACCGGGGGTGTGGGTGGCGCCGGGCAACCTCGCCACCGAGACCCGCCGGACCCTGGAACGCCGCGGGCTGGCCGAGTACGTCGACATCTTCACCGGCCACCACTTCGCGTTCGGGGACCTGCGGTCGAAGGTGCGGGCGTGGTGGGACCTGGACGAGCTGGCCGACCTGTACGCGGACTTCGTGCGCCGCCACCGCCCCGTTCTCGACGCCGTCGCGGACCGCGTCACGACCCCGGAGCAGGCTTTTCAGCTCTACGTGCCGATGCTGACCCAGTGGCGGCGCCTGCCCTACAGCGACCCGGGGCTGCCCCTGTCGCTGCTTCCGCCCGGCTGGAACGGCGTCACCGCGGAAGCGCTGTTCGAGCAGCTCAACACCACGCTGAGCGCACCGGCGCGCGAGCACGCCCTGGCCGTGATCCACGGCCACGCCTGAACGTGCAGGAGTGAGATCGGTGGCAAACGGGTAATGGGAGGAAGCCGTGCACGTGCATGTCAGCGCGGTAGGCCTGCCTCCGGGTGGACCGGCCGGTTCCGGCCCGGGAAGTTGAGCACTGCAGCGACCCGGCGCCGGTCCGGTTCCGGCCCGTGGCCGTACCATGCCTTGAGCGCGTCAAGCAGTCGGCGTCGTGGACTCCACTTGACGGAGGAAGAGGTACCACGGCATGGCTTACGAGGCGACCCACTCCGCATCCACGCCCTCCACCAACGGGGATCGCCCCGATCCGCTCGAGCGCCTGGACGAGACGGCCGAAGCCCTTGTGGTGCTGCGCGACGCTCTGACCGGCGAGGAACCGCTCGACAACGCGCTGCAGCGGCTGGCCGACACCGCGGCCAGGGCGGTGCCGGACGCCGACGCGGTGACCATTTCCCTGGTGACGGCGGAGCAGCCGCAGACGGCGGCCACGACCGACACCGGACTGGTCGGCGTCGACGAGGAGCAGTACCGCGCCAACCGCGGGCCGTGTCTCGAGTCCGTGAGAACCCGGCAGGTCGTGCGCGCGGTCGTGGGCGAGCACGTCGACGAGTGGCCGGAGTTCGAGGCGGCGGCGGCCGGGCACGGGATCCGCGCCTACCTGTCGGTGCCCGTCCTGCTGCCCTCGGCGGACGAGGCCACCGCACAGCTCATCGGCTCGCTCAACATCTACAGCCACACCGCGGAGGCCTTCGACCCGTTCGACGAAGGCCTGATGCGGCTGTTCACCACGGCCGCGTCGGCGGCGATCAGCGGCGCTCACCGGTGGCAGCGCTCCCGCGAGCACATCACCCAGCTGGAGCAGGCGCTCGTGTCCCGTGCCGCCATCGACCAGGCGAAGGGCGTGCTGATGGCGGTCCACAGCTGCACGGCGGACGAGGCGTTCGCCATGCTCGTGCAGCGTTCGCAGCACGAGAACGTCAAGCTCCGCGACGTCGCGAAGAACCTGCTCGACACCGTGACTCGCGGCGACTGACCGGGGCCGGCTCGCGCGGTCACCCCGGGTCCGGTACGACCTCGGAGACACGTGAGCGCGCCGGCCACCGCTCCCGGCGCGCCTTGCACGTGATCAGGTCAGTTCTGCCTGGACTTCAGGAAGCTGATGTACGACTCCGCGGCGGCGCGCGCCCTCTCCCGCAGCGCCTGCGGATCCGTCGCCGCGGCGGCCTTGATCTCCTCGCAGCTGGCAGCGAGCGCGTCCGGACCCAAGGTGGACAGGGCCAGGTCCGGCAGCTCGCTCTTCAGGCAGCGGGTCGCCCGCCCGACGGCATCGGGGTTGCAGTAGTCGTCCGGCGAGTAGCACTTCTCGACGGCGCCGTCCAGGACCGGCTTGCCGCGGGCGTAGACCAGCTCCAGGCCGCCGAGCCCCTGCACGGCCTTGGGCAGCACGACGTCCTTGAGCTCCTGGACGTCCCTGCGGTCTGTTCCCGGTTGGAGCTGGGCGGCGCAGACGCGGGACATGAACTCCTCGCGCGTGATCTTCGTCAGTGCGCCGACGGTGTCGCTGAAGTTGCCGAGGCAGGCGAGCGCGTTCGCCGCGGTGGGAGCGAGCACCAACGGAATCGCCGCACACAAGGCGGCGAACGCGGTAGTCCTGGCCTTCATGTCGTCCTCCTGGGACTTGGAGCCGATCGGTCAATCCCCGGTACCCGCGAGATCACGAAAAGCACGGCGCGGGGCCAGGATCAACCGCATCAAGTGATGGTGAACTCATGCTCCACTTTGGAGTCCAGCAACAATGACGTCGCGTTGCGGACACGGGCGAGTCACCCGGTTTCCGTCGTGGTGATCGCTGAGCATCGACGAGAACTTCCACCCGATCCAGTGTGGACAGATCACCCGCCGTGACGCGATGTCGTCCACGACCGCGGCCGCCAGGACCGCGCTGTCCTCCAGTTCGGTGACGACGAGGCCGGCCCGCCGCAGCCACCGGCGCCGTGGTCGTGCAGTCGCCGCGCGGTGACTCACCTCTGGTCGGCGCTGCGTTCCTCGCGCGCCTTTTCGATGCGCTCCTCCAGCGCCTCGAACCACTCCTGCCCCTGCTCGCCGCAGCTGTCGCGGATCTCGCACTTGAGCTCGGACGTGTTGGCGTTGAGCGTGCGGACCATCTCCAGTCCCTGATCGACCTGGACACGCAGCTCGCCGTGCGAACGAGCCAGGGCGTCCGCGGCGGCGTACATCTCGGCGCGTGCCCGCCTCGCCACGACCCGATGCGGGGCGAACCGCGCGCGGCGCACCAGGTACGACATCGTGTGCAGCGACGTCTGCGCGGACTGGTACGTCAGGTGGGCGGTGTCAGCGCACTGGTACGACTCGCGGTGGAACGTGCGCAGGGCGTAAAAGTCGGTGTCCGGGCGTTGTCCCGGCCGTCCCGGTCCGCTCGACCCCGCGCTCGGACGGCCGGCCGGGCCGGTGCCCCGCGCGCGGATCTTCGTCAGGCGCGCCTGCACCTGTGCTGCCTGCCGGCGCACCCGCTCGTTCTCCGCGCGGACGCGACGCAACGCGCGGTCCGCCTCCGCGGCCGCGGAGCGCACCTCCTGGACCGTGACCCGCTGGGGTCGGCGGTCCCACAGCCTGATCGCGACGAGCGCGCCCACACCGGCCAGCGCCGTGAGGGCGAGCGGGCCCATGCCGTCCTCGATGACGTGCTCACCGGACCTCAGCTTCAGGAAGGCGACCACGTTCATCGCGCCGAGCAGCACCCCGGACCGCGCCAGCAGCCCCAGCCACCGCTTGATCACCGGCGTGCCCCGGCCACGCAGCCGTCCGTCGCGCCTCAGCGCCACCGGACCAGCACCAGCGCCACCGGCACCGAGCCCGCCGAGGCCCACAGCCATTCCGACAGGTACGGCGCCTGGACGGGAGAGCCACCGGCCGCCACGTGCGCCGCGATCGCGGGCGACACCAGCAGCATGAGCAGCGGCAGGCCGAAGAACAGCAGGAAGAGCAGGATGGCACAACCACCGCGGCCGCTACGCCCGCGCGCCACAGCTCAGCACCCCGCCTTCATCGGCGGGTTCCGCGCTTGCCCGGTGCCCGTCCAGGACTGCGCCGCTGGGGCGCCAGCGCCGTCGCGCCGGATCCGTTGAGCACCTTGTCGATGACCTCGGCCACCCCGCCGGTGAGACCGGTGTGGTGCTGGACCAGCATCGTGGTGAAGTGCTGGGTCAGCTCGATGTAGGCGCGGCGCTCCGCCAGCGGCAGCCCCGGCTTGACGGTCTCGCGCTGCATGTTGACCATGCACTCGCGCAGCGCCCGCGCGCTGTCGTCGGCCCTCCCGAGTTCCTTCCGCATCTGCCGCAGTGAGGCGCTGGACTCCTTCCTGCGCTGGTCCAGCAGCTTCAGGGTGATCTCCTTGGCGTCGGCCGCCAGGTTCTCCTCGAGCCTCACCCTGCGCATCTCGGCGTCCAGGGCATAGGACTCGGCGACGTGCCGGCCGGCGGGACCCAGCGGTTTGAGCGACTCCGCGATGCGGGACACCGACTCGGTGAACCCCACGTGGTCGCCGGTCATGCGGATCAGACCGTTCGCCACTCAAACCGCCTTCCGCGCGAGCGTTCGTGGCGCGGCAGAGGCCGGCCACGGCTGGTTGATCCAACCGGCCGCACGGGACGTTACAAGATCCCGGTCGCAGCGGTGATCACGCTGCGTAACAGGTGCTCGAACTGCTCCGATAGCAGTAGCAGCAGGGGAGGCACGCGTCCGAACTTGGTTGTGCCTCACGGCGGAACGCGGCGGGGCCGCCTCATCCCGACCACGTTCCCGGCGACCGTCGGCAGCGACGCGACAGGGATCGTCGACGAGGTCGGTGAGGGCGTCAGCGGTGTCGAGATCGGCGACCGGGTGTTCGGACTGGGGCAGGGCACCACGGCCGAGTACGCGATCCGCCGCGACGTCCCCGCCGGGCACCTCCCTCGGTGTGAAGCGGGGGCCGTTGGGAGTCCGCGGGGTCATCCGGTCGGCGCGGTAGGTGCGCCAGTCCTCGTGTTCGGGGCTCCATCCGACGAGGTACCAGCGGCCGGCCCTGACCACGAGGTGGTGCGGCTGCACGCGGCGGGGCGGCCGCGGTCCGGTGTCGTCCGGGCGGCCCGGTGAGCGGTAGTCGAAGCGCACCTCCTCACGGGCGCGGACGGCACCGCTCAGGGCGAGCACCACGTCGGTGTCCACCTGAGGACCAGTTGATCCGACCGCGGTGATCTCCAGGGCGTCGACGCGCCGGCGCAGGCGGGCCGGCAGCACCTGGCGCACGGTGACCAGGGCGCGGGCGGCGGATTCCTCGATGCCCGCCCCGCTGCCCACGGCGATCCGCAGCGCCACGGCGAGCGCGATCGCCTGCTCCTCGTCGAACAGCAGGGGCGGCACCTCGCTGCCCGCCTCGAGCCGATAGCCACCGTCCGGCCCCTTGACCGCGTGGACGACGTAGCCGAGCTCGCGCAGCCGGTCGACGTCACGGCGCACCGTCCGTTCGCTTACGCCCAGCCGCTCGGCGAGCAGACCTCCCGGCCAGTCGCGGCGGACCTGCAGCATCGACAGCAACGCGAGCAGCCGGCCGGACGTGGCCGTGGAGGAGGCGATCGGCATGTTCCCAGCCTCGCACGAGTAGCGGACGTTCCCTGTCCTCTACTGCTGACATCGTCGTTCTCGCCGCCGGAAACCTCCGGCGACGACAACCACTTCCGAAGGACCGGACACGATGTCGATCAACGCTGTCGCCCACCTGAACTTCCGCGGCCAGGCCAGGGAGGCCCTGGAGTTCTACCAGTCGGTGTTCGGAGGCGAGGCCACCATCGCCACCTACGGCGACTTCGGCCTGCCCGCGGAGCTGCCCGGCGCCCGGCACGTGGTGTTCGGCCAGGTCGTCGCCGACAACGGATTCCGGGTCATGGCCTACGACGTGCCGGGCGAGCACACGCCACGGCCGCAGGGCGGGCCCACCACGCGCCGGGAGAACGGCACCACGATCACCGAGGAGCCCTTCTTCCTGTCCGTGCGCGGCGAGACCGTCGAGGAGGTCGCCGCGCACTGGAAGGGCCTCGCCGACGGCGCGACGGTCATCGAGGACTTCGGTCCCGCGCCGTGGTCACCCGCTTTCGGCATGCTCACCGACCGGTACGGCGTCACCTGGATCCTGGACGTCGCTGCCTGAGGACACCCAGGTCCACTTTGGACAGTCCAGGGGTCACGGCGCTGGCGACAACCCGCCTGGCCGTGGCCCTGCGGCGGCACGGTTGCCATAATCGGTTGTCACTGCCCTGCGACCCGCGAGGTGAGACGAGCGACGTGATCCTCCCGAGCAGGCGCGCGGCGCGGGGCAACCTGCCGGCCGACGTCTCCAGTTTCGTGGGGCGCGGGCAGGAGATCAGCGCCGCGCGTGACCTGCTGACCAGGACCCGTCTGCTGACGCTGACCGGTGCCGGCGGGGTCGGCAAGACGCGGCTCGCGCTGCGGGTGGCAACCGAGGTGCGGCGGGCGTTCCGCGACGGCGTGTGGCTGGTGGAGCTGGAGACGTTGCGGGAGCCGGAGCTGGTGCCGCACGCGGTGGCGGCGGCGTTCGGGCTGGAGGACAACACCGTCGGCTTCGGCTGGGCACCGCGCTCGCACCCGGACGTCGTGCTGGACCACCTGCGGGACAAGCAGGCGTTGCTGGTGCTGGACAGCTGCGAGCACCTGGCCGTGGCGTGCGCCGGGCTCATCGCCTCGTTGCTGGCGTGCGCTCCCGGGCTGCGGATCATCACCACCAGCCGCCAGCCCCTCGGAGTCGCCGGCGAGCACCTGCTCACCGTGCCGCCGTTGTCGCTGCCGGACCGCGACCGGACACCGCCGCCGGACGAGCTCTGCCGGTACGAGGCGATCACCCTCCTGACCGAACGCGCCAGGGCGGTCCACCCGGCGTTCGCCGTCACGCCCGAGAACGCGGCCGCGGTGCTGCAGCTCTGCCGGCGGCTCGACGGCATTCCGCTCGCGATCGAACTGGCGGCGGTGCGGCTGCGCGCGTTGTCGGTGCTCCAGGTGCTGGAGCGGCTGGACGACCGGTTCCAGATGCTCACCGGACGCCACCAGACGCTGTGCGCCGCGATCGACGGGAGCCACGAGCTGTGCTCGCCGCGGGAGCGGCTGCTGTGGGCTCGGGCGTCGGTGTTCGCCGGCGGTTTCGACCTCCGCGCGGCCGAGGAGGTCTGCGGCGGTGCCGGGATCGAGCCCGCAGAGGTCGTCGATCTCGCGACGGGCCTGGTGGACAAGTCGATCCTGACGCGGTGCGAGGAGCAGCGCGGGCAGGAGCCCCGCTACCGCATGCTCGACGTCCTGCGGCGGTACGGCCTGGAGAAGCTGCGTGCGGCCGGCGAGGACCACGCGATGACGGTCAGGCACCGCGACTGGTTCCTGCGCCTTGCGGAGGAGGCCGCGGCCGGCTGGTTCGGCCCCGACGAGCGGGCGTGGATGGACCGGCTGCGCAGTGAGCACGACAACGCGCGCGCGGCGCTGGAGTTCTGCCTGTCCGATCCCGGCAGTCTCGAGGCGGGTCTGCGGATCGGCGGAGCGCTGTGGTGCTACTGGGTGCCCGGCGGTCTGCTGGTCGAGGGACAACAGTGGCTCGATCGCCTGGTGGCTGCGGCAACCGAGCCGAGCCGGGCACTCGGGGTGGTGTTGTGGGTGTCCGGCTGGGCGGCCTCCCACGCCGGCGACCTCGTCGCCGCGGAGGCCAGGGCCGAGCAGTGCCGGCAGCTCGCCGCGCAACTGGGCGACGCGCGGCTGGAGGCCTACGGCCTGCAGGTCGCCGGGCTGGGAGCGTTGCTGAAGGGAAATCTGGAGCAGTCGCACGAGCTCTGCGCGCGGTCCTGGGAGCGGCACGTCGCGCTGGGCGAGCTCACCAGCCCGGCGCTGAAGGTCCTGACGAAGCTCAGCCTGGTGGCGTCGATGACGGGAGACGTCGACCGGGCCGTCGCCTACGCCGAAGAGTGCGTGGACCTCAGCAGGCGGCACGACGCCCGGTGGGTCTACTCGTGGGGCCTGGTGCTGCTGGGCCTCGCGCTGTGGCGGCGCGGCGACGCCGAGCAGGCGATCGGGCCGCTGCGCGAGAGCATCAGGGTCAAGCTGGAGCTCAACGACCTGTTCGGGCTCGGCATGGGCGGCGAGTACCTGGCGTGGGCGCTCACCACCACCGGACGGCACCGCGAGGCCGCCCGGCTGTTCGGCGTGCTGGAGCAGCTGTGGCCGACGGTGGGCATGCCGCTGATGGGACTCGCGCAGCTGGTCGAGTTCCACGAGCAGAGCGTGGCCACGGCCCGCGCCGCGCTGGGCGGCACCGCGTACGCCGAGGCGGCCGGGCACACCGCGTCCCATCCGTTGCAGGCGCTGGAGAACCTCCCGTGCGGCGACACCGCGCCTCGCCCGTCCCGGCAGGACGAGAAGTCGTGGGCGCCGCTCACCCGGCGCGAGCAGGAGGTCGCCGCGCTCGTCGCCAAGGGGCTGTCCAACAAGGAGATCGCGGCCAGGCTGGTGATCTCCCAGCGCACCGCGGAAGGTCACGTCGAACGCGTGCTGGTCAAGCTCGGGATGACCTCCCGCACCCGGCTCGCAGCGTGGGTGCATCAACGCCGGTGAGCACATCGCTGGGGGCTCCGCCGGCGTTGGGTTCCACGCCGAGCAGCCGCAGGTAGGCGAGCAACGGCTGCGCGTGGCTGTGCAGGTTGGCCACGGGATAGGCCTGCATCGCGACGCCGAGCTCCGGCAGTGCCCACGTCTCGCCGGGCCGGTCGCTCTCCGGCGCGAGGTAGCAGTCGGGTCCGGACAGCGTGCCGGTCCACGTGCCGGGGTAGGCGGCGGAGTGCGCGTGCAGGGTCATCCGCCGCCACTCGTCCCACGCCAGGTCGGGGTCGTAGCGGGCAGCCGCCCAGATCAGCGTCATGTTGACCGAGAACCACACCTGGCCGGGCCTGCCTTCGGGAACGGGCCACCGCGACCGCGCGCCGAGCGGTGATCCGGCGCGGCACGTCTCGTCGATCGTGCGCAGCAACGCCCGCGCCTGCTCGGGTGTGGCCGCGCCGCACAGGATCGCCCACGGCTGCACCTCGAGCCACAGGTCGTTCTCCCCAACAGGCCCGCCACCAGGGGCGTGCGCACGCCGGAACCACCGGCCGTTCCACTCGTTCGCGACCCGCTCACGGAGATCGGCGGCACGCTGCCGCGCCTCGGCGGCAGTGGCCCGGTCGCCGAGCCGTTCCGCCAGCCCCGCGTACACGGGCAGCACCCAGGCCGCCATCGCCGAGTTGAGCACCGACTCGCCGCGCTCGATCATCAGCTCACGGTCCACTTCGGACTCGCTGATCGCGAGGTCGTTCCAGTCGGCGTTCAGGATGCGGACGTGCCCGTGCTCCCCCACGCCGACCTCGTCGACGAAGAAGCGGAACTGGCGCCGCAGGTTCTCTGCCAGCGCAACCGGCTCGGCCCCGTGGCACGGGTGGTACGGCACCGGCCGGTCGAACGCCGCGAGGTCCCCGGTGGCCGCCGCGTACTCGGCGGCCAGCCAGAGCGCCCACAGGTTCTGGTCGGACGGCCGGAACAGCCGGGTCCACGGCTGCTTGCGGCCGTCGAGCGCGTACGGCAGGTCACCGTCCGGGCTGCCCCAGGCGCAGGTGTTGCGAAGGACCGACAGCGCGAGGTCCGGTTCGAGGTGGACGAGCGGGAGCGCGTGCTGCAGCGGATCCCTTGCCGCGCCGTTGAAACCGTGCCGGAACGAGTACGCGGACCCCTGGTCGAGCGTGTGGCCGCCGAGCACGCCGTCCGCACAGGCGCCGCCGGTGAGCAGCGCCGCGTGCCAGGGGATCTCGATGGCCGCCTCCGGTGCCCGTGGGGCCGTCGCCGAGGGGAGCCGGTCGCGCAGGCCCGCCAGACTGGAGGCGTACCGGGCCGCGGGATCCTCGAATCCGTCGAACAGCCCGAACCGGAACCACACCGTCGTCCGCCCGCCCGGTGGCAACGAGACCTCGACGGCGACCGTCAACGGCCCGTCCACGGTCTCCACCCGCTCACCACCGAACTCCTCCAGCGCCACCACGGGTGCGTCCGCCGGAGCAACCTCGCGCGACGGCCCGAACTCCAGGTCCACCAAGCGCGGCCGCACCACCCACTTCTCGGTCAACGGCCGGCGCAGCGCAACCGCACCCCGGTTGACCACGTCAACCCGGATCAGCACCCACGGCACCGCACCTTCCGGGCACAGCACCGTGCGCTCGACCTCGGCCTCCTCGTCGGCGACCGCCACCCGGAAGAAGGTCGGCCCGAACAGCTTGGTCCCGGCTTTGTCCGTGGACAGCGCACCGAACCGCCCGACACCGGTGCGCTCGGCGATCCAGCGGCACCCGAGGTGCTCGTCCCACACCCCGGTGAGCCCGTCGCTGTCGGCCACCAGGGTGATCCGGCGGTTGCCCACGTGAACCCGATGCGCCGACGACGGCGGGTCGATGATCGGATCCCAGGGCTGAGGGCCCGCCCGGTACTCGAACGCGGGCAGGCCCTCGGCCGTCGTCCACACCCCGAACACGCTCACCTGTGAAGCGTTGCGGCAGAACGCAGGGGCGGGCTAGGTCCGTTCAGCGCCAGAACCTCGCAACCGGTCTCCCCTGTGCCCGACCAACTCCCGCAGCAGGGGCGGGCCGGATCCGTTGAGCGCCACAACCTCGGCCGACGCTCACCCGCCCAACTCCCGCAACACGAGCGAGCGGGACCCGATCAACGCCACAACCCCGCCAACGGAGTCCCGTCCGCGCACGCAACCCACAACACCGGCGGGCCCGCCCCACTCAGCGCCACAACCCCCGCCAACGGACTCCCGTCACCGCGCCCAACTCCCACAAACTGACGGCCCCGAGCCACTCAGCGCCAGAACCTCCGCCGACGCTCTCCCGTCTGCCCGGCGAACTCCCGCAACACCTGCAGTGCCCGTGCCCACAACTGGTCCACGTCACCGGCGGCCGTGAGCTCCGCAACCAGGCGGCGCAGCGGCTCGTACGCGGACCCCTGCCTGGAGCCGACGAGCATGCCGAGCCGGCTGGCCAGATCCGCCAGCAGCTCCCGGCGTTCCCAGCCGGGCCGGCCAGCGTCCTTCTCGAGGCGCTGAACCTCCAGCGCCGCGATCTCGCGCAGTTCCGCCGGGTCGTCGGGCACCGGTGCGGCACCACCACCCCCAGGAACCAGCTTCGGCCCCGCCGCCCGGAGGAGACGAGCCTGCGGCGCGGCGGGGAACCCTGCAGGAGCGGCGGGCGGCGGCGCGCCGAACCCGGCCGGCGCGGCCATCGCGACGGGGAAGGCGGGCATCGGCGCGGCGAACCGCGGCGTCTCCCAGCCCGCGGGCTGCTCGACCGGCTGCACCACGCGGTGCACCGTGCCGTCGGACACCACTCGCTCGTCCACCGCGACGAACGCGGTGAAGCGGCACAACACACCGAACCGCAGCGAAGTCTCCACGATCGGCGCCTCCACCGCCCTCTCCCCGCTCGCGTACCGGTCTTCGAGGTCACGCAGCGCGGCGCGGGCCCACTGCGCGCGGACCGCGGGCTCGGTGTGGTGCTGCACGGCGACCGTCTCCTGCCAGTCCGCGCCGTCCCTGGTCCGGCCGCGCACGGTGAACGACTCCGGGGCCTGCGCGGTGTAGCGGCCGAGGACCACCAGCGGTACACCGGGATAGATGGCCGAGGGCGGCTTGGGCAGCGAGGACGATGGTGTCACCACCACGTCGGTGATCACCGGCGCACCGATCCGGCGCTGGATGTGCGTCATCGCCTCGTCCAGGCGGTCCTCGCTCTCGACGAGCTCGCACCGGCCGGCACCCCTGGCGGCCAGCCTGCCGAGGAAGCCCGCGTTGACGGCCGTGTCGATGCCGACGGCGTGCACCCTCGTCCGGTTGATCACCGGTGCCATGTCGCGCAGGATCTGGTCCTCGTTGCCGACCTGCCCGTCCGTGACGAGCACCAGGACGGGGTCGCGCTCGGAGCTCGCATCGGCCAGCAGCCCGAGCCCCTGCCGCAACGGCTCGAACAGCTCGGTCCCGCCGCGGGCCTGCACGCCGGCCAGGTGCTCGACGGCGCGGAAGCGGTGGCGGTCGGTGGCCGCGACGAGTCCCGTGCCGAGCTCGGCAGGCCGTTCCACGCGGTCGTCGAAGGTGATCACGGCGAAGGTGTCGTCGGCGGTGAGCGTGTCGACGATGCGGGCGGCCGCGCGCCTGGCCGCGACCATCTTCCAGCCCGACATGCTGCCGGAGCGGTCGAGCAGCAGCACCACGTCACGAGGGCGGACCGGGGTAGCCGGGTCCGGTGGCAGGACCGTCAGCTGGTAGGTACCGCCGTCGTCGTCGGGCACGCACACGGCCGCGGAGCTGTTGCCCGCGTACTCCAGGCGCAGCACGAAGTCCCGGTCGACGCGCTCCCCCGGCACGACCGTGACGGTGTCACCCTCGGCCACGACGGTGTGCAGGCTCGACCGCACCTCGCCGAGCTCCAGACCGGCCGGGTCGATCCGCACGCCGATGCCCAGCCGCACGGGGTTCGGGAATCCCGGCAGCAGCACCGGCGGAGTGATCCGGGAGGCGTCCGGCACCACGTCCGTGTCGTCCGCGTACCCGTCGCCCACCGACGGCCCCGGCAGCGGCGTGCCCGGCACGTACCGGGGTGCGACCACCAGCGGGAACCGGAACGTGGCAGCGCCGTCCTCGAACACCAGCGGCCCGACCAGGCTCAGCTCGACGGTCACCCGCTCACCCGCCGGGATGTTGCCGACCCGCATGGTGAAGACGTCGGGCCGTTCCTCCTCGACGATGGACGCTCTTCGGCCGGCAGCTATCGCTTCGTCGTAAGCCTCCCGCGCGGCACCGCGTTCCTGCAGCTCGGCCTCGACCGTGCGGTCCCCGGCGGTCATCTTCATGCCGATCACGGCGGCGCGATCCGGGAGCGGGAACACGTACGTCGCTTCGAGAGCCGTGTCGTGGGAGTTCACGAAACCGGTCGTCAGCACGACGCGGCCGACCAGGCCGGTGATCGTCGCGCGCACGTCGAGGCGTTCCAGCGGCAGGTTGCCGCGTTCGGTGTGCAGCGCACCGACACCCGCGTCCTCACTCGTCCCGCCGACGCGGTCCAGTTCGGGAGCCTTCATCGGGGCGACGGAGAAGGTCATGACGATTCCCTTTCGTTCGTGAGCAGGCCACGGGCGGCGAGCAGGTCGAGCAACGGCCGGGCGGCGGCCGCGATGTCCGCGCAGTCGGCGGCGGCCGGCACACCCGGCACCAGGAGAACGGCACCTCCACCGAGCGCGACACCGTTCAGCGGAGCCGCCGGCGGCGCTGGGGCGGGGGTGGCGACGGGTTCGGCCCAGAACCGCGGGCGGACGGCCTCCGCCGGTGGCGGTTCACCGGGTTCGAGCAGTCCTTCCGGCACGCGGGCGATGGCCGCCAGCGTGGTGTCGGTGGCGCCCGCGAGCTCGGCCTGGACCTCGGCCAGCGTCCTGCCCTGCGACTGCAGTCTCTTCACGGCCACGAGCTGAAGCAGGTGGCGCTTCTCGTACAACGCCGTCCGGCCGCGCATCGCGGACGGCCGGTCGACCAGCCCGGTCGTCGCGTACCAGCGGACTGCCCGCCGATCGGGCACGTCCCGCACCCTGCCGTTGGGCGCGCCCGAGTACTCCGCCGTGAGCGCGGCGGAGACACGTTCCAGCAACTCGTCGAGCGTCCACACACCCCGATACTGACACTGCAATCGTTACAGTGTCAACGTTGCAGCCCGGAGTAACCTCACGAGTTGCTGAGCGTGACCAAACCTGCATGAGGGGGCACGGAATGAGAGGCTTGGCAATCCTGGCAGCACTCCTGCTGCTCTTATCCCCGTCCGCAGCCGCTGCGGCAGCGGTGGTCGTGGACTCCCACCGCCCGGTCTTCTGGAAGGGCGAGGTGCGCAAGTCCGATCCGCGGCTGCGCGATGTGCCCGAATGCCGGACCAACGGGTGCGACCGCGCGTTCGTCTCCGTCCGGCTGCCCGCCGGTCTGCGGGCGAAGGCCGGCGGCGTCGAGCTCGCGATCCAGGCGGTCGGCGCCACTCCGGACGACAGTCTCGGGTTCGCCGTCTACCAGGGGTCGCGGCGCGTGGCACTCGCCGACGCGCAGATCGGCCCGGCTCGATCGGTGTGGCTGCCGAAAACCACCGCGCGCTACACCGTTTACGTCTTCTACAACCCGTTCGTACCCGAGCTGGGGTCGGACGTCGTCCGGTACGAAGGCCTGCTGGAGAACGAGAACTCGCCCAGGCCGTCTCCGCGCGAGCTCCTGCCGGATCTCGAGGCACTCCCCCAGCGGTACGCGACGTTCGAGACGCCACCGCCGTTCTTCGACGACGTCGCGGCGCCCGGCTCGTCGTGCTTCCGCAGCGAGGTGGAGGAGCAGAACGCCCGCAAGTGCCTGCGCTTCGGCCAGGCGATGTCGAACGTCGGTGAGGGTCCCGTCGACGTGCGGTACTCGACCCCGGCCGGCCAGCGCCCGCACGAAGTCCCGGGCTCACAACGCATTTATCGCGCTGACGGGACGTATCGCGACGTGCCGTCCGTCGGGGTCATGCACTATCACGAGATCCACCACCACTATCACTTCGAGGACTTCTCGGTCTCCAGGCTGGAGAACTCGGCCGGTGCCGTCGTCGCCACCGGGAAGAAGAACGGCTTCTGCATGGCCGACACCGAGATGCCCTGGTGGGCGCGCAAGGGCAACGCGCCGCAGAGCTATCCGGCGCCGCGCTGCCTGGACCCGGAGCCGTCGTCGCCACCCGGTGTCGACGCGTTCAAGAACGGCATCTCACGCGGGTGGGCCGACGAGTACTGGTGGGCACTGCCCGACCAGATGATCGAGGTCAGCGCGCTCGCGGATGGCACCTACACGCTGGTCACCCACGTCGACCCGAACGACAAGATCCGCGAGACCGGCGAGGGCAACAACTGCGTCCGCATCCCGATCACGCTGTCCGGACTGGCCACCGCCACCCCGAAAGCCGTGCTGGGGACCACGCCGAAAACCTGCTGAGGTTCACGCCGGGTGACCCGGTAGGGTGCCGCGGGTGACCACGGACAAGGTCGGCCACAACACCCTGCACAGCAACGACCACAGGGCCGAGCTGGGCCGGCTCAAAACCAAGAAACTGCAGATCCAGTACGCGCTGGAGCACATGCCGCGCGGGAGCACCGTCGAGGAAGTACGCGCCTGGCTGGGCGAGCACGGGCAACCGGCGCCCAGCCGGCCGTACACCGCGCCGATCGTCAACGAATGGCGCGCCCGCAACGGTGTGACGGACACGAGCGGACACGTGCCGCTGACGCCCGAGCTGATCGCACAGCTGGACGAGGCGGACGGCGGCACGCCCGCCGAACCGGCGAAACCCGCCGGTGCCAAGGGTTTCTACGCGGTCGCGGTGCTGAGCATCGGCGTCAGCGTGGACACCTCGTGGAGGTTTTTCGAGCAGCGCCTGGGAATCACCGACGTCGTCGAGCGGGTCGTGCTGTTCTCCGTGATGGAGGCGGCGCTGATCGCGTGCGGCTGGGCCATGCGCGCGGGCGTGCGCGGGAACGGCCGTCCTGGCCCTGCCCGCCTGGTGGCGTGGGCGCTCACGGCGTTCGCCGCGTTCGCCGCTCTCAGCCTGTCCGGTCCGGTCGCGGGTACCGCCCGCGTCCTGCTCGGACCGGTGCTGGGCCTCGTGATGCTGCACCTCGCGCTCGGCATCGAGATCCGCGCGACGCGTCAGCGCACGACCACCTGGGCCCGAGTGGGCCGTGAGCTCCGGGAACGCCTGTTGTCGTTGCTGGGCTTGGGAGACGACCACCGCGACGCGGTGGCGCGCACCCGCGACCGGGCGGCGCTGCGTGCAGCCAAGCTGGCGCTGGCGAGTCGGTGGACGCCGTTCCGGACGAGGCGCCTGCGCAAGGCTCTGCACGCCTCGCACGTCGCACACGACCCAGTACAATGCGACCGGATGCTGCGCGAACTGGGCGTGCTTCAGCACGCGCACAAGCTCGCCGAGACCACCCAGCCGTCGCCAT
Source organism: Lentzea roselyniae (assembly GCF_039537795.1). Lineage (NCBI taxonomy): Bacteria > Bacillati > Actinomycetota > Actinomycetes > Pseudonocardiales > Pseudonocardiaceae > Lentzea > Lentzea roselyniae. Next base: position 431,464 of record NZ_BAABBE010000002.1, on the reverse strand, counting down.
GGTGACGTTCACCGACGACGCCGGGCTCGCCGCGGAGATCGCCGAGCTGGTGAACCGGGTGTACGCCGAAGCCGAGGCGGGACTCTGGCTCGACGGCGCCGCCCGGACGAGCGAAGCCGAGGTGGCGGACCTCATCCACGCTGGACAGATCGCGGTGGTCCGAGCGGGCGAGCGCGTCGTGGGCGCGGTGCGCGTCCAGCAGCTCGGCGACGGCCTGGGCGAGTTCGGGATGCTGGTCGCCGCCCAGGAGGAGCGCGGCACCGGCCTCGGCAGGGACCTCGTGTCCTTCGCCGAACGGTGGGGCCGCGAGCGCGGTCTCTCCCGCATGCAGCTGGAGCTGCTGGTGCCGCGGACCTGGAACCATCCGGTCAAGGACTTCCTGCGGGCCTGGTACACGCGCATCGGCTACCGCGTGGTGCGCACGGGCGACCTCGGTGAGGACTACCCGGCGCTGGTGCCGCGGCTCGCCTGTCCGTGCGACTTCCTCGTGTTCCACAAGGCGCTGTGACCCAGGTCTAACTTTGCTTTTCCATAGCCAGTAGCTACTGTGCTGGCTATGGCTACCACTAGTCAGACTGCCGTCATCGTCGACGCCGTCCGCACTCCGCTCGCCAAGGGCAAGCCCGGCGGCGCCTACGCCGAGATCCATCCCGTCGACCTGCACAGCACGGTCCTCGCCGCCCTCGTGGAGCGCACCGGTATCGACCCGGCCGCGGTCGACGACGTGATCAGCGGAGCCGTGGGCCAGGTCGGCGAGCAGTCCGGCAACACCGCCCGCTGGGCCGCGCTCGCCGCCGGTTTTCCGGAGTCGGTGCCGGGTGTGACCGTCGACCGCCAGTGCGGTTCCAGCCAGCAGGCCCTGCACTTCGCCGCGCAGGGCGTGATCGCCGGCGCCTACGACGTCGTCATCGCCTCCGGTGTCGAGTCCATGAGCCGCATCCCGATCGGCTCGCAGACCCTGGGCAAGAACTTCGCCGGTACCAAGGTCTCCGAGCGCTACGAGCTCATTCCCCAAGGCATCAGTGCCGAACTCATCGCGGACCGCTGGAACCTCTCCCGCGCCCAGCTCGACGAGTTCTCCGCCGAGTCCCACGACCGCGCCGCCACTGCGTGGAAGAACGGGTTCTTCGACGCGCAGGTGACGTACGTCAACGACCTGCGCACCGACGAGACGATCCGTCCGGACACGACGGCCGAGGTCCTCTCCGGGCTCCGTCCCGCGTTCCGCAGCGAACACTGGGAGCAGCGGTATCCGGACCTGGACTGGCGCGTCACCGCCGGCAACAGCTCACCGGTCAACGACGGCGCCGCCGCCGTGCTGGTGACGAGCGAGGAGGCGGCCACCCGCCTCGGCCTCCGCCCGCGTGCCCGCGTCCATTCCTTCGCCGTCGTCGGCGACGACCCGGTGCTGATGCTCACCGGCATCATCCCGGCCACCCGGAAGGTGCTCACCCGCGCCGGCCTGACCATCAACGACATCGACGTCTTCGAGGTCAACGAGGCGTTCGCGTCCGTCGTGCTGGCGTGGCAGGCGGAAACCGGTGCCGACCCGGCCAAGGTCAACCCGACCGGCGGCGCCATCGCCATCGGTCACCCGCTCGGAGGTTCGGGCGCCCGCCTGATGACCACGCTGCTCCACAACCTGGAGCAGACCGGTGGCCGCTACGGGCTCCAGGTCATGTGCGAGGCGGGCGGACTCGCCAACGCGACCATCGTCGAGAGGATCTGACATGCCCCCGCGGCAGCGCAGCTACGACTGGAGCGACCCGCGGATCCTCGCGCAGGCCGCCACCGAGATGGACGGGATCGAGTTCCTCAAACGGATCGGCACCGGCGACCTGCCACCCCTCCGGCCGGTCAGACCACCGGCATCGTTCCCGTGGAGGTCGGTGACGGGTGGGCGCGTTTCGAGCTCGAGCCCGCCGAGTGGCACTACAACGTGATCGGATCGGTGCACGGCGGCATCCTGTCGACGCTCGCCGACACCGCGCTCGGCTGCGCCATCCACACGAAACTGCCGGCCGGCACCGGCTACACGTCACTGGACCTGACGATCAAGTTCACCCGAGTGGCCACAGTGGACAGTGGCGTGCTCACCTGCGAGGGAACGGTGATCACGATCGGCCGCCGCACCGCCACCGCGCAGGCCCGCATCACCGACAGCTCGGGCAGGGTGATCGCCCACGCCGTGACGACGTGCTTGATCATCCCTTCCGGTTGATCCGGACGGCCAGCCCCTCCGGCCCGAGCGACTCGGCGCCGGACGGGGCGACCCGCACGCTGACGGGCTCTCCGGTCTCCGCCGCCACGACCCGCAGCGGCCCGCCGTCGTCACGCAGGTAGGTGTCGCCCCACTGCATGAGGGCTACGACCACCGGCAGCAACGCGTTGCCCATCTCGGTCAGGACGTACTCGTACCGGGTCCGCGATCCGGGCTCCCGGTAGGGCCGCTTCTCCAGCAGGCCGTGCTCCACCAGTTCCTTGAGCCGCTTGGCCGCCACCGCCTCGGTGATGCCGACGCGGCGCACGAAACCGTCGAACCGCGTTGTCCCGTAGAACGCCTCCCGCAGCAGGAGCATCGCCGACTTGGTGCCGACGACGTCCAGCGCCATGGCCATGGAACACCGGTCCGGCTGCCACTTGTCCAGCGCGGCCAGCGGCCCGCTCATCTGCATGGGCATGCGGGAAGCCTACACCTGACTAGCGTTGAGCATACCCAGGTGTCAGCTCTCCCAGGTCACCGGCGACTTGTCGTAGCCGTCACCGCGGCTGTACTCGGCTGCCGCGACCTTCGACCCGTCCGGCGCCCCGCTCAGCACGCACGTCTCGTAGGTCGCACCTGCCGTCGTGAACGTCTTCGGCGCGCTGGTGGACTCGCACTTCGGCGTCTCACCGCTGATGATCACGCCGGTGCCCTTGCCGTCCACACCGAGGCCGCGCAGCGACACCGAGACGTACCTGAGGTCGGTGCCGCTCAGGTTCTCGACTCGCACCCGCAGGTAGAACGGCGTGATGTGCTTCGCCTTGTCACCGAACTTCGCGAGATCCTCCTTCGCGCCCTGTTCGATGGCGGTGAGCGTGACCGCCACGGTGCCGTTCTTGTCCGACGAGGCGTACGGGATCACCGCGCGAGCGCCGACCTTGAGCTTGGTGCCGGGCGCGGTGACGTCACCGGGGGCGGAGACCGGTGCGGCGGCGGACGTAGGGCTCGCGCTGGTCGTCGGGGTCGCGCTGGTCGTCTCCACGGGAGCCGGTGCACCGGTGGTCGCGGAGCCGCACGCCGACAGGAGCAGTCCTGCGGCGGCGGCGATGATCAGGGGGCCACGGGCGTGCGTCACTGCGGAACTCCTCTGGGCGGAACCTGGGGTCGCCGAGGAGGCTAGGTCGCGGCTGGTGGCGGCGGTATCGGTCGTTCACACCACACGGGTCAGAGGTCGTCGAGCCCGATCAGCCCGTCCTGGATCGCCCTGGCCACCAGCGCCGCCTTGGTGGGTGCCTGCCTGCCGATCGCCGCGTACTTGACCCTGATCCGTTCCAGATGCGAGTTCACCGTGCTGAGCGTGATGTTCAGGCGCTGGGCCACGAACTCCTTGGACTCCGACTGGAACCACTCGACCAGGACCTCGGTCTCGCGCGGTGACAGCGCGGGCCGGGTCTCGGACCTGTCGCCCGCCAGCGCGCCCGCGAGCGCGGGTGGCGTGTAGGACTGGCCTGCCGCCGCCGCACGCACCGCCTGCACGAGGTGATCCGCACCTTCGGACTTCGTCAGGTAGCTGAGCGCGCCGATCTCCAGGCATTGCAACGCGGTGTCGTCGTCCGCGCGCATCGAATAGACGACGACCTTGCGGCCGGCTTCGACGAGCCTGCGCAGTGCGGGCATCGCCGGTGCGGCACCGCCGAGGTGCAGGTCGAGCACGACCACCGACTCGGCGGGCGCGGTCCAGGCGACCTCGGGGTCCTCGCCGCTCGCCACGAGCGCGATCGGCGGCTGCGCGGTGGACAGCCAGTGCGCCACGCCCGCGCGCACGACGGGATGATCGTCGACCACGACCGCCGTCACGTCGTCCGCCATCTCGCCTCGCTCCTCACCAGTCCGCTGTGGACGCTGGTCTCCACGGTGACCAACGCCGGCGAGCCGCCGTCCGGCAACACTCCCGGCGCATCCGCGACCACCGCCACCCGCACCTCGTCGGCGGTGCGCAGCAGGCTCACCTTCGCACGTCCGTCAGCGGCGGCAAGCGCCTGGGCCATCGGTGCCACCAGTTCCCGGCGCACCTCCGTCGGCACCGGTGTCGCCGTGCCGCTCACCGCGAGCGACACCACGACTCCGCGCCGCTCGGCCACGTCCACGCACGCGGTCAGCTCGTGCAGCAACGGGTCCGGCACCTCGTCGTTCTCCGCGAACAACCTGCGCAGCTGCACCGCCGCGACCGAGCAGCGCAGCCTGGTGGATTCGTCGGCCGCGCTCACCACCTCGTCGGCGAGATCGGCGAGCAGCGGCAGCACCGCGCCCAGCTGACCGGCGAACCCGGTGCGGAGGTCCTGTTCCCGTTGCCTGGCAAGCTCTTCCCGCGTACGGGCGGCGTCGTGCTCGGCGGCGGCTTCCGCGGCGAGGCGGGCATCGCGCACCAGCACACGCGTCATCACCAGAACCCCGATCTGCAGGCTCGTGCCGCTGAGGATCACGACGCCGGCAGTACCGATGTCGCCGTTGCCGTCGTGCAGGAACCACGCGACGGAAAACGCGATGTGTGCCGCGAGTGCGGCCATCGCCACCTTCGGCCGCTCGATCAGCAGAAGCAGCACGTACCAGCCGACCAGCCCGAACGCCCAGTCGGCGGGACCGAACGACGCCGCGTGCGGCAGGGCAGTCGTCGCGAGGATGGACGCCACGAGCACCAGAGCTGTACCGGGCAGCGCGATGACGGCGGGCAACTCCGCGATGAACCCGGCCACCAGCACGGAGCTCAGCAGCACGAACGCCACCCACGACGCCTCACGGGAGTACGTCACGAGCACGGGCAGCGTCAGCCCGAGCTGGATGACGACGACCACGACCAGCAGAACACGCCGCGTGGTGGCGAAAACGGCGTGGTCAGTCATCGGCGGGCCAGACCAGTCGCACGCTGGTACCTCGTCCCGGCACCGAGTCGATCCTGGCCTCACCACCCGCAGCCCGCAGCCGTTCCACCACCGACCCGCGCAACCCCCGCCGATGCTCCGGCACGTCGCCGGGCACGAACCCGCGGCCATCGTCCGCAACGACCACGAGCACGCCTTCGTCGGTTCTGCTCACTTCCAGTTCCACGGTGGCGGCACCCGCGTGCCGCTCAACGTTCTTGAGCAGCTCCCCCACGGCCCGCACGAACGCCAGCGCGACGGCAGCGGGCACCGGCGCCGGCTCCACGGACACCGTGACAGCACTGCCCCGAGCCACCGCCGTGAGCGCGGCCCCGAGGTCCACCGCACCCTGGGCGTTGTCCCGCTCGGCCAGCACCGCGAGGTCACGCCGGGCCTGCACCGCAACGGCCGACGCATCACCCCCGTACGCGGCCATCAGGAACGTAGCCGCAGCAGTGTCGTGCAACAACGCCAGAAACTCCCGCTCCCGCCTACCGCGTTCCAGCGCCACCGCCGCCGCCCGCTGCTGCTCCGCCGCCCGCTCGCGCAACGCGTCGACCCGCCGGCTGGACCGCCGCAGCAGCTCGTAGGCGACCCGCGCGAGCACCGACTCCAGCACCGCCCGAACCAGCACGCCAGGCCCGGCCACCGCCACCTGCACCGCGAGCAGCAAGGCCGTGGCGGGCACGGTGACCCGCGGCGGCCATTGCCACTGCCAGGTGATCAGCGTCGTGGTGAGCACGGTGAGGGTCCACTGCTGATCCCCCAGCGCCACCGACAACACCACCACGCGCAGAAACGCCACCGGCAGCGCCACCCTCGGCACGCGGAAGTCCGCGATCGAGGTGAGCACGACGAACGCGAACAACGCCCAGCCCAACGGCGAGTTCACCGACAACGCGCCGAACACGCTGATCAGGAAGACACCGGCACCGCGGACCGGACCGGCGAGACGGTTGACCGTCGCGAGGAGCCTCGCCTCCAGCAGCACGCCGGGATTGTGTCAGGTGGCGGATGCGCGGGGTGGGGTGGCGGAGAGAGTGGCGACCCGCGGCGGGTGAGGCCGCTGGTTTTGGATTTGGTCTGGCGCCGTTGGCGGGATCGCGGCAGCCCGGTCAGCCCCGGCCGGCGGGGCCGACGGTGTTGACCGGGCTAAGGGGCCTGGCGGGGTTGACCGGGCGGACGGATGAACGTACTGCCGCGGGCCGGCAGAGGTAACGGGTCAGCTCGGCCAGCCCGCTCAGCCCCGTCAGCCCCGTCAGCACGGCCGGCGCTGTCAGCCCGCAGCAGCCCGGCCGATCCACTCCGCCGAGCCCAGCCCCATCAACCCGCCGCGATAATCCGCCACTGCTGGTTCAGGCTGTTGCTGTCTCCCCACTGCCCGAGGTTCGGCGCCCCCGAAGCCCTCCCCATCCCGTCCAGATAGAGCCCGGTGGCCCGGTTCCTGATGCGCACATCGTTGCCCCGGCTCTTCCCGGTGACCACGGTCCACTGCTGACTAGTGGCCGAACTACCACCACGCTGCCCCGCATCCGCACCGTTGGACGAACTCCCCAGCCCGTCGAGGTACAGCCCGCTGACCACGTTGCGGAACCGCACGTACGAGCCGGTGTTCTCGACGATCCACCGCTGGCTCGTGCTGGTGCCGCCGGTGCCCTGACCGGCCGTGGAAGCGCTGGTCCTGCCCAGGCCGTCGACGTACCAGCCGGTGCCGATGTTGCGGATCTCGACCTCGGTGCTGCCGCCGTCGCCCAGGCCCCAGGCGTAGCGCAGCCGTTGCAGTCCCGACGGGTTGGTCAGCGACAGGGTCTGGCCGCTTCTGCTGGTCAGGCTGTACCAGTCGCCGTCACGCAGGCCCGGCCAGTACACGCTGCCCATGCCGAGGCTGCGCAGTTTCGCGCTGACGCCCCGGACGTAGTCGGACATGTACGACCCGCTGGGGATGTTGTAGTCGATGGCGTCGAAGTACACGTTGTTCTTGGTGCCGGGGGACATCGCGCCGCCCCACTCGGTGGCGATGGTGCGGGCGGCGTGGTTGCCGATGTAGCTCGCGATGTGGTCGGCCCACTGGGTTTCGCTCTCGTAGCCGGCGAAGAACGAGTAGTCGTGCACCGCGAGCAGGGTGCCGTTGAGCCTGCTGTCGTTGCCGACGGCGGGCACGTTCTGGGCGAGGCCGGCGCCGTCCAGGATCACCCTGCCGCGCGGGAGGCTCGAGTACCTGTTCAGCCAGCCGTAGTACATGTTGTTGAGGTCGGTGGTGCTGTAGCCGTGCGGCTCGTTGATGACCTCGAAGTAGGCGTTCGGGTTGCCGCCGTACTTGGCCACGACCTTGTCCCACATCTGGTTGAACGCGGTCATGTTCGGCGGACGGCCGCCGGTGTGCGCCCAGTACGCGAAGATCACGTTGCCCTTGGTCAGAGCCGTGTCGATGGCGCCGGTGTAGGTGCCCCAGTAGTTCGCCACGGTCGGCTCGTTGATCGGGATCCGCACCGTGTTGGCGCCGGTGATCGAGTACAGCTGGCCCACCACGCGGTCGGCGACGGCGGCGGCCGAGGAGTAGGTGTCCGAAGCGGTGAGACCTGACGGGTACAGCACTCCGTTGACGAAGTTGTCCCGTTGGTCGGCCCAGTTCACGCCCCTGAACTGCGCGGTGGAGGCCTGGGCCGGGCTCTGCACGGCGGTCAGCAGCCCGAGTAGCAACACCGGGGCCAGTAGCGCGGTAAGCGCTTTCCATCGACGACTCATCGGCTGCTCCACTACAGTGTGTCGCTCATTGCGATCGGTCGAATGCGGGCCGTGCCCGGCGGGTTCATGAGAGCAGCCTGACGAAGCGGGCGTCAAGCGGATGAGCATGCTTATCCGGAGCTTCGTCCACGAGGCTGATCACCGCGCTGGTCAGGTTCGATTCCATGTTCGATGGCCTGTCCTGCTCGTTCGACGCGCATGTATTCTGGTTCGACGAACGAAAAAGTCATACTCATGAAGGAGCCGTTTCGGTGGATGCAGAAGCCGCGTACGCGCCGCCCGCCTCCTACCGGCCGGGCTACGAGCTCGTCGCCGAGCGGATCCTGCAGCTCATCGCCGAGCTCGAACTGCGGCCGGGCGACCGCATGCCGACCGAGAACGAGCTGGCCGGCCGGATGGGGACCAGCCGGACCGTCGTCCGCGAGGCGGTGAAGATCCTCTCCGCGCTCGGCAGGGTGCGCGCGCACAAGGGGCGCGGGCTCTACGTCGCCGACGACGAGGGCATGCTCGGTTCTTCGAGGTGGGGCGGCTTCTTCATGCCCACCGACCTCGACCACGTCTACATGCTCTTCGAGTTCCGCCGGGTCCAGGAGACCGCGGCGGCCAGGCACGCCGCGACCCGCGCGACCCCCGCCGAGCTGCGTGCGATCGAGGTCGCCGCGGAACTGTGCAAGCAGGGGCACGTCACGGGGCAGGCGGCGCTGTTCGACCGCGGCGACGACGACTTCCACCTGGCCATCGCGGCCGCCTCGCACAACCAGTTCCTGGTCGCGGCGGTGCGCGAAGCCCGTCGCCTGCAGCGCCAGTCCAACATCATCGGCCTGCACGGCGCCGTCGGCGACCACGCCGCGGAGGCGGTGCAGGAGCACGCCGCGATCTACCGGGCCATCCGCGACGGCGACGAGGACGCGGCCGCCGCTGCCGCCGCCGTGCACGTCGACAGGACGCTCGAGGACTACCGCAGGGAGATCCAGCGCCGCGTCTTCGGCTGACCTGGACCGCTCTTCTGGATGCGTGCTACAACCTTCCCGGTGTTCAGTGTGATGTATCGCACTACGCCCGATGCCATAACGCATCGAGGGAGGGACTCATGTCCGCCGCCGAACGCACGTGCGTGACGCCGTGAGCACGCCCGGATCCACCCCGGCGCCGCCGGCCACCACACCGCGCCCGCGAGCGCGAAGACCTTGACTGTCCACTGAGGACCGCCCTGGCTGCCGCGCCGCCGCCGGCACACGGGCGCACGGCCGGCGTGCCTCAACGCCGGAGAACTCGGATGAACCCACCTACAAGCTGTTCCCCAACCGGGACTACAGCTACACGTACCGGTTGAAGCCGTTGCCCGACCTCGCCCAGGCGCTGGCGCTGTCCCGCAAGCCGGTCGGCGCTGCGGGCGGCGGCACCGGCCCGGTGCAGCCGGGCGTGGACTACCGCCTCGTCGCCCAGCACAGCAACAAGATGGTCGACATCAACGCCGCCTCCACCGCGGCGGGTGCCGCCGCGATCCAGTGGACCGCGACGGGCGGGCTGAACCAGGTGTTCGACTTCATCGACTCCGGCGGCGGCTACTACCGGATCCGGGCGCGGCACAGCGGTCTCGTGTTGCAGGTCGCGAGCAACAGCACCGGCGCCGACATCACCCAGCAGTCCGACACCAACTCACCCAGCCAGCAGTGGCAGGTGGTCGACCAGGGTCTCGGCGTGGTCAGCCTGGTGAACCGGCAGAGCGGTCTCGCCATGGACGTGTGGGAGCAGTCGACCGCCGACGGTGCCCGCATCTCGCAGTGGACCGCGGGCAGCGGCCTCAACCAGCGTTTCCTGCTCCAGCGGCTCTAGGTTGATCGTGGGTGGTCTCCGTCGCCGCGGCGACGGAGACCACCCAGGCGGCCGTGCCGGCCACCACCTCCGGCCGCAGCAGGTCCGTCAGCGTCTGCGCGGGCAGCAAACCCTTCTCCAGCACCAGTTCCGCCACTCCCCTGCCGGTGGCGAGCGCTTCCTTCGCGATGGCGGTCGCGGCGGTGTAGCCGATGTACGGGTTGAGCGCGGTGACCAGTCCGATGGAGTTCTCGACAGCCGCCCGCAGCACCTCGGTGTTGGCGGTGATGCCGGCGACGCAGCGCTCGGCCAGCGTCACGCAGGCCGCGCTCAGGTGCGTGATCGACTCCGACAACGAGTGCAGGATGATCGGCTCGAAGGCGTTGAGCTGCAACTGACCCGCCTCGGCCGCCATGGTGATGGTGACGTCGTTGCCGATCACCTCGAAGGCGACCTGGTTGACCACCTCGGGGATCACCGGGTTGACCTTGCCCGGCATGATCGACGAACCGGCCTGCACGGGCGGCAGGTTGATCTCACCGAAGCCCGCGCGCGGGCCGGACGACAACAGGCGCAGGTCGTTGCAGGTCTTGGAGAGCTTGACGGCGATTCGCTTCAACACGCCGGACATCTGCACGAACGCTCCGCAGTCCTGCGTCGCCTCGACCAGGTTCGCCGCGGTCACGAGGGGCAGCCCGGTGATCGCGGTGAGGTGGCGGCGGGCGGCCTCTGCGTAGCCGGGTGCCGCGTTGAGACCGGTGCCGATCGCGGTGGCGCCCAGGTTGATCTCGTGGATCAACGAGACCGCCTCTGCCAGCCGAAGACGATCCTCGTCGAGCATCACGGCGTAGGTGGAGAACTCCTGCCCGAGCGTCATCGGCACGGCGTCCTGCAGCTGCGTGCGGCCCATCTTCAGCACGTCGCGGAACTCGACCGCCTTGCGGGCGAACGCGTCCTGCAGCACGGCCATGGCGTCCAGCAGGCCGCGCACGGCGAAGATCGTGGCGATCCGCACGGCCGTCGGGTAGACGTCGTTCGTGGACTGGCCGAGGTTCACGTCCTCGTTGGGGTGCAGGTGGGAGTACTCGCCCTTCTCGTGGCCGAGCAGCTCCAGCGCGCGGTTCGCCACGACCTCGTTGGCGTTCATGTTGGTCGAGGTGCCGGCACCGCCCTGGACGACGTCCACGACGAACTGGTCGAGCAGCTTGCCCGCCCGGATCTCCCGGCAGGCCTCGGTGATCGCGGCGGCCTTCGCCGGGTCCAGCAGCCCGAGCTCCTCGTTGGCGAGCGCGGCCGCCTCCTTGACCGCGGCGAGGGCTTCGACGAGGTGCGGGTAGACCGAGATCGGCATGCCGGTGATCGGGAAGTTCTCCGTGGCGCGCAGGGTGTGCACGCCCCAGTAGGCGTCGGCGGGCACGTCGCGGTCGCCGAGCAGGTCGTGCTCTCTTCGGGAGTCTGCGGCGGTCATGGCTGTGCTGCTCTCTCGGGAAGGAGTGGAAGGCCTTCCGCGACGGGAGGGCTGTCGCGGAAGGCCGGCAACGTCAGCTCCAGCGGTCCTTGGCCTTGTAGTAGGCGCCGCCGAACGGCAGGAACCACGCGGTGCCGTTGTAGAACGGCACGGGCACCTTCGGGAAGCCGAGGCCCCGCAACGGGTTCGCCTCCGGCCTGCCGTCCATCACCTCGGCCATCGCCCGCCCCATGTACGTGGCCATCTGGACGCCGTGGCCGCAGTAACCCATGGAGTAGTACAGGCCGTCGATCTCACCCGCGTGCGGGATGCGGTCCCAGGAGAAGCCGACCATGCCTCCCCACACGTAGTCGATCCGCGTCCCCGCGAGCTGCGGGAAGATCTCCGTCATCTCCCGCTTGAGGATGTCGCCGCTCTTGATGTCGGAAGCCGGGTTGGAGGGGGCGAAGCGGGCCCGGCCGCCGAAGGCGAGACGGTTGTCCGGGGTGAGGCGGACGTAGTGGCCGACGTTCTTGTGGGCGACCAGCAGGCGGCCGTTCGGGATGAGCTCCTTGGCGCGCGCCTCCCCCAGCGGCTCGGTGACGATGATGAAGCTGCCGACGTTGATCAGCCGCTTCCGGAACCACGGCATCGACTTGTCGCTGTACGCGTCCGTCGCCGCCATGACCTGCTTGGCACGGATGGTGCCGTGCATCGTCTCCACCACGAAGCCGCCGCCGGGAAGGCGGGTGAGGCCGGTGGCGGCGTTGCGCTCGTGGATCTGGGCGCCCGCCCTCTCGGCGGCGTCCGCCAGGCCGCCGACGAACTTGCCCACGTGCAGGCCCGCGCTGAGCGGGTCGAGCAGAGCGCCGTGGTAGTAGTCCGAGCCGATCTCGGCCCGCAGGTCGCTCTTGCCCAGCACGACCGTCTCGTGACCGAAGTTCTCGGCCAGCTCGCGCTGCTTGGCCTGCAGGCCCTTGACGTGACTGGCCTTGCAGGCCAGGCCTAGACGCCCGGAGCGGGTGAAGTCGCAGTCGATCTGCTCCTTGAGCGTCAGCTCCTCCACGAGGTCCACGGCCTCACGGAACGCGTTGTACAGCTCGACGGCACGCTCGTCGCCGTACCGCTTGCGTGCCTCGCCGGGCGGGATCGTGATGCCCTGCGTGCACATGCTGCCGTTGCGGCCCGATGCACCGGAACCGATCTGGTCCTTCTCGACCAGCACCACGGACGCGCCCTTGCGTGCCGCGTGGTAGGCGGTCGACAGGCCGGTGAGACCGCCGCCGATCACCACCACGTCCGCGCTCTCGGGAAGTGGCTTGCCCGAGCGGTCGGGCCGTTGCGGGGCGGTGTCGAGCCAGTAGGGGATCTGTTTCATGGCGACGGCTCCTCCTGTGGTCAGCAGCCGAGCAGGGCGGGCAGCCCGGAGAGGTCGGGCAGCTCGTCGTAGGGCTGGTAGTCGCTGCTGCCGCGACGGCCGTAGCGGTTGATCCACACACGACGCTTCAGACCGAGGTCCCTGGTGGGGATGTGGTCGTACTCCCAGCCCTGCGCGACGTGGATCACCTGGCTCGGGTCGACGTCCATGGTCTGGAAGGCGTACTCGAACGTCTGCCGGTCCGGCTTGTACGCCTTGGCCTGCTGCGCGGTGATGACGTGGTCGAAGTCCACACCGATGTTGGCGACGTTCCGCGCGATCAGGTCGTCGTCGGTGTTGGAGATGATCGCGATCTCGTACTTGGACTTCAGCGCACGCAGGGCGTCCGGCACCTCGGGGAAGGGGCCGAACGTCGGCACGGCCTCGACGAGGGCATCGCCGTCGGACTTGCGGTACTCCAGGCCGTGCAGGCGCATGGCCATCTCCAGGCTGGAGTGCAGAACCTTGTGGTAGGGCCGGTAGGCCTCCAGGACCGCCTGAAAGCGCATGACCCGGAAGTCGTCCAGGAACTCGTCGACGTCCAGTCCGTCCAGGTCCAGCCGGTCGGCCAGCACCTTCAAGGTGGTCGGGCCGAGCTGGAAGTCAACCAGAGTGCCGTAGGCGTCGAAAGTGACGATCTGACGCATGGTGTCCAACCTCTTCTCAGACCACCCGGTCGCCGGGGGTCACGATCTCGTCGAGTGCGGCCAGGTCGGCCTCATCGGGGGTCCAGTCGGCGGCCGCCGCGTTGGCGGTCACCTGCTCCGGTGTCATGGCGCCGCAGATCACCGAGCCCACGGCAGGCAGCGCGGCGAGTCCGCCGACGGCCACCTGCAGGAGGGTCAGACCGCGGTCGGCCCCGTACGCGGTGAGAGCTTCCAAGCGGTCGAGGGCGGCGTCGGTGAGCCAGCCCTGCCGCCACGAGAGCCTGCTGCCCGGCGGCGGTTGCTCGCCGCGCCGGTACTTGCCGCTGAGCAGTCCGTTGGCCAGCGGGTAGTACGGCAGGATCGCGACGCCGAGTCGCACGCATGCCGGGGCCAGCTCCGTCTCCACGCCGCGGTCCAGCAGGTGGTAGCGGGCCTGCACGGTGACGAAGTCGCCGGTGAGCTGGTCGGCGGGCAGGTTCGAGCAGCCGAAGTGGCGGATCTTGCCTTCCTCGACCAGCTCCCGCAGGGCCGCGACGGTGTCGTCCAACAGCGTCACACCGTCGGGTTCGTGGTACTGGTACAGATCGATCCGGTCGGTGCCGAGCCGGCGCAGCGAGGCTTCCACGGCGTGGCGGACGTAGCGGCGGGAACCGCGCGCACCGTGGCGGTCGTCCTCCGGACTCATCTCCATGCCGAACTTGGTGGCCAGGACGACGTTGTCCCGGTGGCCCTTGAGCGCGGCGCCGAGCAGACGCTCACCGTCGCCACGCGACCCGTTCCCGCCGAACCCGCCGTACATGTCGGCGGTGTCGAACAGGGTGATGCCCGCGTCCAGCGCGGCGTGGACGACCACGTTCGTGCCGTCCTCGTCCAGACGTGATCCGAAGTTGTTGCCGCCCAAGCCCACCACCGAAACGACGGGCCCGCGTTCACCGAGCGTGCGGTATCTCATGGACGATCACCGAATCCGATGCAGACGTTCTTCGTCTGGGTGTAGCTCGCCAGTGCCTCGAGGCCCTTCTCGCGGCCCCAGCCACTGTGCTTGTAGCCGCCGAAGGGCAGCTCCACGCCGGTGCCGACGCCGGTGGCGTTGACGTACACCTGTCCGGCCCGGATTCCTTCGGCCATCCGCATGGCCTTGTCCAAGTCGCGTGTCCAGACGTACGAGGACAGGCCGTACGGGCTGTCGTTGGCGATGGCGAGTGCCTGGTCGGCGTCGTCGAACGCGATGACGGTGACAACCGGCCCGAAGATCTCCTCACGGGCGACGCGGGCCTCATTGGTCAGTCCACACAGGACGGTCGGCTGGACGTAGTACCCCTGAGCCAGCTCGGGGTCATCCGGACTGCCGCCACCGGCCAGCGCTGTCGCGCCTTCCTCACGCGCCAGCGCCAGGTAGCCCAGGACGCGGTCGCGCTGCCGTGCCGACACCAGCGGGCCGACGTCCGGGTCGGTCGTGCCGGGGCCCAGGCGCAGCGACGACGCGTGCGCCGCCAGCCTGTCGAGGAACTCCTCGGCACCGCGCTGGAGCAGCAGCCTCGTTCCCGCCGAGCAGGTCTGCCCGGCGTTGCCGAACGCCGAGGCCGCGACGGCGGTCAGGGCCCGGTCGAAGTCGGCGTCGGCGAAGACGACCACCGGAGACTTGCCGCCCAGCTCCACGACGGAAGGCACCACGTTGGCCGCGGCGGCCTGCGCGACCTTGATGCCGGTGGTGACCGAGCCGGTGAAGGTGACCTGGTCGATGCCGGGATGACCGGCCAGTGCCGCTCCGGTCTCGCCATCGCCCGGCACGACGTTGAGCACACCCGGCGGCAGGCCGCACTCCAACGCGATCCTGCCGATCTCCAGCGGGGTGAGCGGAGCTTCGGGCGAGGGCTTGAGCACGACCGTGCAGCCCGCGGCCAGAGCGGGCGCACTCCCCCGCGCCGTGTTCTGCATCGGATAGTTGAACGGGATGATCTGGCCGGAAACACCGATCGGCTCACGGACCGTGTAGTCCAGCAGGCCTGGTCCCAGCGGAACCGTGGACCCGCCGAGCTTGTCCGCGACACCGGCGTAGAACTCGAAGTACCGGGCGGCCGCCTCGACGTCGGCCTCTGCTTGCCGCAGCGGCTTTCCGACGTCGAGGCTTTCCAGCCGGGCCAGGCGGTCGGTGTCGCGCCGGATCGCCTCGGCGATGCGGTACAGCAGCCGGCCTCGGTCGGCCGCGCGCATCCGCGCCCACGCGGGCGCGGTGAACGCGGCGCGCGCGGCCGCGACCGCCTGGTCCACATCGGACTTTCCGGCGAGGGAGACCTCGGCGATCGTGGTGCCCTGCGCCGGGTCGAGAACGGTGAAGGTGCGGCCGTCGGCGGCGGGGACGCGCTTGCCGTCGATCAGCAGCTCCGCCGTGCCGGTCATGGTGTGATCTCCCCTTCGACGGCGCCGAAGATGACGACCTCGTCGCCGGGACGCACGGTGCGGATCCGGCGCACCCACAGCACGATGCCCTCCTTCTCGGCCCGCACCTCCTCGAGCGTCGTGCCGTAGTGGTCGACGACCTGACCGATCAGGTCGCCTTCCTTGCACGCGTCACCGGGCTCGGCGTGGCCGAGGAAGAAGCCGCCCGAGGCGGAGCGGGCGAAGGTGCCCGTCACGGCGG
This sequence comes from Lentzea roselyniae, assembly GCF_039537795.1. Taxonomy (NCBI): domain Bacteria; kingdom Bacillati; phylum Actinomycetota; class Actinomycetes; order Pseudonocardiales; family Pseudonocardiaceae; genus Lentzea; species Lentzea roselyniae. The sequence continues at coordinate 415,631 of NZ_BAABBE010000002.1, read as the reverse complement.
TGTAGCTGTCACGCAGCTCCACCTCGCCGTCGACCATGCCGAGGTGCCGCATGATGTTGCGCACGGAGCTGACGTGCAACTCGACGTTCTCCTCGCGGTACGTGCCGCCGCCCGCCTCGATCGTGACGGCCGGCTTCCCCGCGGCCAGCGTGGGGTGGCGCACCGTGCCGCCCCATTTGCCGCCCTTCCACACCAGCTCGTGCCCGGCCGCGAGGCCGATGCCCGTCGCGAGGTCCTCGTAGCCGCCCTGCACGATCGTCAGCGGGGCGATCTCACCGAACGTGCCACCGGTGTGCAGGTCGACCAGGGCGTCGATGGCGGGCACGACCTGCTCGACGAACGTGGCCGCGAGGCGGAAGGAGTACGAGCCCTCCGGGTCGCCGGGGAAGATCCGGTTCAGGTTGGCGTGGTCGAGGCCGCTGGCGCGGGCCGCCGCCTCGAAGGCCGCGGTGTTCATGCAGGGGATGCCGACGAGCGTGCCGCGCAGAGTGGCCGGGTCGGTTTCCGCGAGCACCTGGCGCACAGCCTGCTGCCCGTCGTACTCGTCACCGTGCACGCCCGCGTCCACGCACAGCACGGGGCCTGGCTCGGCCCCGTTGACCACAATCAGCGGAATGCCGAGCTCCACGCCGTAGGTGCTGGTGCCGACCGGGATCAGGCCCTGGGCACGCCCACCGGGAGCGACGGTCAGCGGACCGATCGAGTACATGAGACTTCCTTTCGTGGTGTGGCGTGGGAGCGTCATCGGGCACGCACCCGAAAAAGAACGATCAGGCGAAACGTGTGCGAGTCCAGCCGTGGCGCTGCAGGTCCGCGTGGCTGAGCGCGTGCGGGCGTCCACGGTCGTCGACCGCGACCCACCGGGCCCGGAAACCCTCGAGCACGTAGGCGTGGCCCTTGCTCCACCCCACGCTGCAGGGCTCGGTGGGACGGGAGGTTTCCGGTGCCCGCTGGGCTTGCGCGGAGGTGCTCATCTCATTTCCCTCCTCCGGTGCGGACGAGTGCTCGCGACGCCTCGTCGAGCGTGTCGGCGATGATCTCGGTGATGCGGTCGAGGAGCCGGCGGTCGCTGATCAGCGGCGGTGCGATCTGCACCAGCGGCGCCGCGCGGTTGTAGACCCTGGCGAGCAGTCCGGCCTCGCGCAGCCTGCGCGGGATCAGATCGACGATCAGCGCCGTCCGTGCGGCGTCGGAGAATCCGCCGTCCGGCGCGTCACCGAGCAGCTCCACCGCGTAGAAGAACCCGGCTCCGCGGACGTCGCCGACGATCGGCAACCCGGCCAACGCCGCCATGCGGCCGGCGAGGTGGTCCTGCAGGTCGCGGACGTTCTCGAGAACCTGGTCGCGTTCGACGATCTCCAGGGCGCGCAGGGCGATCGCGGCGCTGAGCGGGTGGCCGCCGAAGGTGTACCCGTGGTTGAACACAGCTCCTGGCTGGTTGATCACCTCCGCGATCCGCGATCCGACGAGCGTGGCGCCCATCGGCGCGTATCCGGCGGTGATGCCCTTGGCGACGGTGACGATGTCGGGCCGTGCGCCGTAGCGGTCACCCCCGAACCACTCCCCCAGGCGACCGAAAGCGGTGATCACCTCGTCGGCGACCAGGAGGAAGCCATAGCGGTCGGCCAGTGCGCGCAACCCCTGCCAGTAGCCCTGTGGCGGGGTGATGCACCCGCCGCGGTTCTGCACCGGCTCGGCGATCAGCATCGCGACGGTCTCCGGCCCCTCGGCCAGGACCGTCTCCTCCAGCTCAGCGAGCAGGTGGGCGGTGAAGGCCCGGTCGTCCGCCATCTCGGCGGGCAGGAGATGGCGGTTGGTGTTGGAGACGAAGCGGGTGTCGATCGCCGGTGGACCGTAGGGCTCGGTGAGCCCGGGGTCGTCGGTGAGCGACAGAGCACCGAGGGTGAGCCCGTGGTACGCCCCGCGCCGGGACAGTGCCTTGGTGCGGCCGGGTTCCCCGCGCAGCGCGTGGTAGCGGCGGGCGATCTTCCACGCGGCCTCCACGGCTTCCGCGCCACCGCTGGAGAAGAAGGTGTGCCGGAGGTCAGCGGGAGCAAGGCCGGCCATTCGCTCCGCCAGCTCGATGGCCGTCGGGTGCGCCGAGGCGGACCACAGTGGACTGAAGCACAGCTCCCGCAGCTGCTTGCCCGCCGCTTCGGCGATCTCGTCGGCGTAGGAGTAGCCGAGCTGGCAGCAGTACAGGCCGGACAGCCCGTCGATGTAGCGCTTGCCGTCGATGTCGTCGACGTACGGGCCGTCTCCCCGCCGCACCACGAAGACACCGTCGCGGCCGAGCGAGCCGTTGGGGGTCATGTTGAGCAGCAGGTGCTGCGCCGCCGAGTCGGACAACGTCCTGGCGGTCATGAGGTCTCATCTCCTTTGGTGATGCCCGCGCCGGTCTCCACGGGCAGCAGTCCGCCCTGCTTGCCGGACCCGAGCCTGCGCACGAAGCCGACCAGGGCCAGCGCCACGAGGGCGACGGCGATGAGGACCGCGCTGATGGCGGTGACCGAGGGATCGACGTCGTACTGCAGGACGTTGAACACCTGCACGGGCAGGGTGACGGTGTCCACAGAGGACAGGAACTGGGAGATGAAGAACTCGTCGAAGCTGGTGATGAAGGAGAACACCGCCGCGGCGACCACACCCGGTGCGGCCATGGGGAACGTGATGCGCCGCGCGATGGTCAGACGGCTGGCGCCCATGCTGGCAGCAGCGTCCTCCAAGCGCTCGTCGATGCCCTTCAAGGTGGCCATGAGGATCATCACGGCGATCGGCGAGGCCAGCACGGTGTGCCCGAGGGCGATCGCGATCGGGCTGCCGAGCATCGCGGCGGGCTCGAACAGCAGGAAGAGCCCGAGCGCGATCACGACCTGGGGGATCACCAGTGGTGCGAGCACCAGGCCGTAGACGGCCGATCGCAGCGGCAGCTCACTGCGCACGAGCGCGGTCGCCGCCGTCATCCCGAGCACCACGGAGAACACCGTGGTCAGCGCGGCGACCAGCGCGCTCAGCGAGAGCGCGGCAGGCCACTTGCTGTCATCGGCGAACATCTGCTGGTACCAGCCCAGCGTCCAGGAGTCGGGAGGGAAAGATCCCAGCGCGTCGCTGCCGAACGAGGTGACGACGATCAGGACGATCGGCATTGCCAGGAACAGCAGGATCAGTACCGAGAAGAGGGTCAGGACAAGGCGTCCCGCCAAGCTGTCGCGCAAGCTGATCATGCCGCACCTCGATTCCGCGCGGCCTCGCTCGCCGTCTTGACCAGCCGCAGGAGCAGCAGGCCGGCGAAGGTGAGCAGCAGCAGGATCACGCCGAGCGCCGAGGCGCCGTTCCACTGGTTCTGGCGCATGACCTGCTCGTCGATGAGCGAGGCGACCATCGTCTGCTTGGGACCGCCCATGAGAGCGGGCGTCAGGTAGTAGCCCAGGCACAGGATGAAGCTCAGCAACCCGGCGTTCACCAGTCCCGGTGCCACCAGCGGCAGGTAGACGCGGCGGAACGTGACCAGTCGACCGGCACCCAGGCTCGCCGCGGCGGCGAGGAGCCCGCGATCCACGCCGCGCATCACGGCGTACAGCAGCAGCACCGTGTACGGGAGCATGACTGAAGTGGTGCCGATGACAACGCCGATCTCGTTGTACAGCAACTGGAACGGCGCACCAGGGACGTGCAGAGCGGACAATGCGTCGTTCACCAGGCCGTGGTCGCCGAGCAGGATGATCCAGCCGTAGGTGCGGACCAGCGCGCTGATGAAGTGCGGGACGACCACGACGAGCATGACGAGCCCCGCCCACAACGGTCGCAGCCGCGTCACCCAGAACGCCAGCAGGAAGCCGACGACCAGGCTGAGCAAGGACGTCTCCGCGGAGATCCGCAGCGTGGTCAGCAGAATGTCCAGGTTGGAGCCGCTCAGCGCGTCCGCGTACCAGTGCAGGGTGAACCCGCCGTCCTCACCCTCGAGGCTGAGCAGCAGGGTGCTGAAGATCGGGTAGACGAACAGCACGAGCAGGTAGACCACGACCGGGGCGGCGGTGAGAAGCCCGAAGCGGGCACGCCGGCCCGACAGCCTGCGGCGCAGGCGCTGACCGCGGCTGGAACGGACGGGAGTCACCCGGTCCGGTGGTGGGGCGAGTACGGTCATGGCTCACCCCGCCGTTCCGGCTTCGAACACCGTGACGTCGTCCGGGTCGGCGGTCAGGCCGACGCGGTCGCCGATCAGGGGTGCCCGGCCCGCGGGGATCTCCAGGCGGACCACGTCGGGGCCTGCGGAGCCTTCCGGGCGCAGGGTGACGCGGACCAGGGTGCCGACGTAGGTGACGGTTTCGACGATGCCCGCGCAGAACCCGTCGGTGGCCGGACACAGGCCGAGCCTGCCCGGCTGAACAGCTGCCCGCACCCGCGTACCGCGCGGCAACTGCTGAGTCCGGGCGCGCAGCAGGCCGCCGGTGTCCAGGCGCACCGCGGTGGCGTCACCGGTGTCCTCGACGACTCCGGACAGGAAGTTGGCGGCGCCGAGGAAGTCCGCGACGAAGGGCGTCTTGGGGCGTTCGAAGAGTTCCTGCGGCGTGTCGAACTGGTCGATGCGCCCGTCGCGCATGACGGCGATCCGGTCGGAGAGCACGAGTGCCTCCTCCTGGTCGTGCGTCACGTAGATGACGGTCAGGCCGAGCTCGCGCTGGATCCGCTTGATCTCGGTCTGCAACTGGTCGCGCAGCTTCTTGTCCAGCGCGCCGAGCGGCTCGTCCATGAGAATCACCGGCGGCCGGTACACCAGGGCACGGCACAGGGCGACCCGCTGCTGCTGCCCGCCGGACAGCTCGCGGGGACGGCGCCGGGCGAAGCCGGACAGTCCGGCCATCTCCAGCGTCTCGCCCACCCTGCGGCGGATCTCCGCCTTCGGCACACCGCGCAGCTGCAGCGGGAAGGCGATGTTCTCGCCGACAGTCATGTGCGGGAAGAGCAGGTACTGCTGGAACACGAAACCCAGTCCGCGCTTCTGCGGCGCCAGCCTGGTCACGTCGCGACCACCGACCACAATGGATCCCGAGTCCGGCTCGACGAATCCGGCGATCATCATCAGCGTGGTCGTCTTGCCCGAGCCGGACGAGCCCAGGAAGGTCACGAACTCGCCGGCGGCGATGTCCATGGAGACCTCGTCGACCGCGGTCATGGCGCCGTAGGTCTTGCGCACCGCGGTGACCGAGAGCGGTTTGCCGATGGCGGTCTCCGCCGGTGCGGAGAGCGGATGGGACTGCTGCTGGGACACGACGTCGAGTTCAGGCACGGGCCCACTCCTGCCAACGCTTGAGGACTGCGGTCTCGTTCTGCACCCACCACTGCACGTCCATGTCGAACCCGGTCTTCAGGTGTTCGGGTGAGCTGGCCAGGTTCGCCGCGGCCGACTCGCTCAGCTTCCGGTAGGCGGCGGGCACCACCGGGCCCATCGGGTAGATCTCGGCGAAGGCCGCCTGCACCTCCGGCCGCAGGGAGAAGTCGATGAGCTGGTAGGCCGCGTCCGGGTTGCCGGAACCCTTGGGAATCGCCCAGGCGTTGCTCTGCCGGCGTGTGCCGTTCCACTGGTAGGCCAGGGGCTGCCCCTGCCTGATCAGTTCGTCCAGGCGGCCGTGCCACACGCTGGTGGCGTCGACCTCCTTGCGGCCCAGCAGCACACCGGGCAGGGCGCCGGTGTCCCAGTACTTCTTGATCGACCCCTTGACCTGGTCCATCACCCGGAACGCGCGGTCGACGTCCGGCGGGTACAGTTTGTCCAGCGGCACGCCGTCGGCCAGCAGCGCGAACTCCAGCTCGGGCATGTCCGCGTCCGCGTGCTGGAGCGCGCGGTTGCCGGGGAGGGCCTTGACGTCCCAGAAGTCCGCCCAGGAGCTCGGCTTCTTCCCGCCGAACGCGTCCGTGCGGTAGGCCATGACACTCGCCCAGTAGTTCTTGCCGACCATGTTGGGCGCCAGGAGGTTCGGGGCGATGCCCGCGTCCTTGGTGCTCTTCAGCCGGTCGTAGTCGAGCTGCTCGGTCAAGCCCTGCGCGGCGAACTTCACGAAGTCCGGCATGGATCCGTCGATCACGTCGAACTGCGGTCGTCCCTGCTGCATCTGGGCGAGCATCTGCGCGCCGACGACGTTGACGACCTTGACCTCGATGCCGGTCTCCTTGGAGAACGGCTCGTAGATCGCCTTCTGGTTGGCTTCGCCGTAAGCGCCGCCGCTGTTGCGGACGACGATCGTCTTGGAACCGGTGGCACCACTGTTGGTGCCTGCCGAGCGGCTGGTGCCGGTACCGCAAGCGGTCAGCGAGGTCACGGCAGCGCCTGCCGCGACGGCGCCGATACCTCGCAGGAACAGTCTGCGGTCGATCCGTACGTCTTTCACCGGGGCCTCCTGGTGGCGGAGCGGAAGCTCGTAGAACGGGGGGGGAAGTGGGAGGAGAGGATCAGCGGGTGGTGTCTCGAAGGGCCGCTATGGCGACCAGTTCGGAGCCGGGTGCGACGGTGAGGCCGCGCATGCCGTAGAAGACGCGGCCGGTGGCGGACGCGTGGACCTCGTGATCCGCGCCGTCGGCGGGGTTCACGATGCGTCCGATGACCTCGCCTTCGGTCACGTCGTCCCCGGCGGTGAAGTGCGGGTACCACAGACCTCCCACCTCGGCCGTGATACCTGCGACCCAGACCCATTCGCGGATCTGCGCCTGCTGGTGCTCAGTGCCCGTGAGGAGGCGCAGCAGCCCGTCGACGAGGCGCTCGGCCGCGTCCGGGTCACGCTCGCCGAGCTGGCCGTTCTCGACCAGGACGGCAGGGATGCCGTGGCGGGCGGCCGCCGCGTGGCTGTTGCCGCCCTCGGCGTTCAGCCCGAGGATGACGTCGTCGATCCCGATGGCGCGGGCCATGTCCGCGGCCCTACAGTCGATCTCCGGGTCGCCCGTGAGGCGGTAACCCGTGAAGTCGCGCAGGACTTCGTCGATGCCGCCGGAGTGCAGATCGACGTACGCGTCGGCCCCGTCGAGCAGGGTGGCGAACAGCCAGGCCGCCAGCCTCTCCGTCGGGCTTCCTCCGGGATCGCCGGGGAACACCCGGTTGATGTTGACCCCGTCGAGCGGGGAGGTGCCCAGCCGTCCGTTGTAGACGGCGGGAGGGTTGGCGACCGGGCACAGGACGACCTGCCCTCGCACCTGGTCCGGCTCCAGCCGGGCCGCGAGCCGCGTGGCCGCGTCGATTCCGGTGAACTCACCACCGTGCACGCCGGCGGTGACCACGATGCGGGGGCCGGGACGGGTGCCGTTGACCAGGGTCAGCGGTACTTCGACGGTGAGCGTGCCGAGGTCGGCCTGGACGCTGCCGCGCACCTTCGCGCCCGGTTCGGCGCTCAGCGCGCTGATGCTCAGGGTCGTCGCCCTGCTGTTGTCCATCGCAATGTCAGTCATCGGAAGTCAGGCCTCGGTGCGGTTCACAGTGGACAGGAACTCGATCGGCCGGGGTGTGGCGCCGTCGAGGGCCAGGTCGGCGGCGATGTCACCCATGGCGGGCGACAGCTTGAAGCCGTGGCCGGAGAACCCGGCGAGCAGCACGACGGCGTCGTTACCGGGCAACGGACCGACGAGCGGGCGGCTGCTCTCGGTGTAGCCCTCCATGAACACCGACAGCCGGATCGGGTCGGGATGCAGGTCGGGCATGTACTGCTCGATCAGCTGGGTGAAGATCTCCAGCTCGTGCGGCTCCACCGTCCTGTTGAGACGGTTCGGGTCGTCCACCGGCAGGTGCACTGCGCGGGACAGGCCCAGCTTGACCGACACGCCGTCCGGAGAGGGCAGTCCGTAGCAGTGGGTGGGGGCGGTGCGGATGAAGGCGGGGCGCTCGTCACCGAACCAGGCGTCGGTGGTGGGCACGTACCAGGCGTTGATCAGCCTGCGGATGTCGACCTCCCACGGCAGATCGGGCAGCAGGTCGTTCACCCACGGACCGACGGTGACCACGGCCGCGTCGAACTTCTCGGCGCCGGCGTTCGTGTGCACCTCCACTCCGCTGCCCGATGGCGTGATCGTGCGGACCGGGGTGTAGCGGTGGATGCGGGCGCCCAACTCCTCGGCGTGGCGGACGGCGGACTGGATCGTCAGCTCCGGGCGGATGAACCCCGCACGACGGTCCAGCACCGCCGCGTCGCCCTCTTCGAGGCGGAACTGCCCGAACCGCTTCGCCAACAGTTCGGCGTCCAGCACCTCGTGGTCGAGGCCGTGCTCGGCGATGGACTCCAGGACCGTGCGCATCTGGTGGTGCTCGGCAGGGCCCATCAGCAGGCACCCCGTCAACCGGCGCAGCTCGCGGCCGGTCTCGCGTTGCAGCTCTTCCCACAACGCGTCGGCGTGCTTGAGCAGCGGGACGTAGCGGGAGTCCTCGAAGTGCGCGCTGCGGAAGATCCTGGTCTCGCCGCCGGCGGCACTGCGGTCGTGGCCGGGGGCGAAGCGGTCGTACCCGACCACCTCGGCGCCACGGGCCGCCAGGCGCCAGGCGGCCTGGCTGCCCATCGTTCCGACGCCGACGACGGCGACTCGCTTCCTGGCAGGCACGAAGGGTTCCTTTCGTCTCGTCGGGCGTGTCACGCTGCGCGCCCAACGCGGGGTCGTTCGACAAGGAGGGCCGACGGGGTGTCGGAGATCCGGGTGGTGGCCGCTGCGGATGGGCTGCTGGGCACCTTCTCGGATCTTACATGCCACATTGTGGCACGCCGTGCTAGTATCTGGTACGAGGATGCAGTCTCGTCCAAGCGGAGTCAATAGGTGTCGGCATCCGAATCGACGGATCAACCGGGGGTAACCAAGTGGAAATGAAGAGCGTGACCAGGTCGTTGCGCATCCTGGAAGCGGTCGCGCAGCACCAGCCGGTCACCGTGGGGGAACTGACGAAGATCTTCGGGCTGCCGAAGTCGACCGTGCAGCGAACCCTGGTCACCCTCAACGAGGCGGGTTGGCTGCGAGCGAACCGCAAGGACACCACGCGCTGGGAGATCGGCGCCCGCGTGCTCGCCGTGCGACCGGCGGCGCTCCAGGGCTCCAGCCTGTTCGCCGCGGCACGGGAGCCCATGATCCGGCTCCGGGACGCGGTGAACGAGACCATCCACCTGTCGGTGCCGGATGCGCTCGACTGCATCGTGGTGGTCGACCGGGTCGACTCCAGCCACGCGGTGCGCACGTTCCACGACATCGGCGACACCTCGCCGATGCACGCCACCGCGACCGGGCGGGCGATACTGGCCCACCTGCCGGAGACCGACGTGGACGAGTTCGTCTCGGGCGGGCTGGAGCGGTACACCGAGGCGACACTCATCGACCCGGCGGAACTGCGTGCCGAACTGGAACGCGTGCGCGCCGACGGCTACTCGGTCAACCGGAACCAGTACCGGCCGGATGTGTGCGCGATCGCGGCGGCGGTCCTGGACGGGGACGGCACGCCGCTCGCCACCGTGGCCATCTCCATGCCGGACTCCCGGTACGACGGAGCCCGGTTGCCCGAATGGGGACGGCTGGTGGCCGACACGGCGGCGGAAGTCGCCGCCCGCCGGGCAGGTGCCGCCTGACCGACCTGGCGCGATGGGGCGCTGGTACCGCGACAGCTGGAGCCAGAGCCCCATCGGTCATGGCCGCGTCTCGGGTCGGACAGGGCAGGGGCGATCAGCTCCTGAGTTCGGAAGTCTCCTTCGCGACCACCTCGGTGAGCGCCTCCACGAAGCTGTCGAGCTCGCTCTCGCGCGTGTAGATGTGCGGTGAGACGCGAAGGCCTCGCAGATCCCGCACCTCCCGGTACTTCACGTGCACCTGGTGGCTTTCCCTGAGCTCCCGCTCCACGGTCCTGGCGTCCAGGTGATCGATCGAGAACAGGCTGACCGCGCCGACGTCATCGGTCTCCACCGGGGTGTGCAACCGGAACCCGGGGATCTCGCGAGCCAGGCCGACCCAGTACCGGGTCAGCTCGCGCAACCGTTCGTGGATCGTTCGAACGCCGATCTCCCGGTGGAACCGGGCGGCGGGCGCGATTCCGGCCTGCAAAGCCGAGTTGTACGTGCCGAGGTTCCAGTGGTCGAACTTGTCGACACGCAGCGGGGGCGGGTCGAAGGGCGCCAGCAACGGCCACGTCCGGTCGATCCGGTCTTCCTTGACGACCAGCATCCCGTTGCCCACCGGCGCCCCCATCCACTTGTGCAGACTGGTGACGAAGTAGTCGCAACCGAGGTCGCGGAAGCTCACCGGCATCTGGGCGAACGTCTGCGCACCGTCGACGACGGTGACGACGCCGTTCGCCCGCGCGAGGCGGCACAGTCGCTGGGCCGGCAGGACACGCCCTGTCCAGTGGAACATGTGGGTCAGCTGGAGCACCCGCGTGCGCGGTGTGAACGCCGTCTCGTACGCCGCCACGATGTCGGCGTCGCTGTCCATCAGGTCGAAGTCCACGGGAACTACTTTGATGCCTTCACGTTGCTCCCGCTGGAACCACGCGGCGCGCATGCTCGGGTACTCCCAGGCCGACACCAGCACTTCGTCGCCCGCCGCCAGCGGTATGCCGAAGATCGCCGTGCAGAGACCTTCCGTGGAGTTCCGGTTCAGGGCGATCTCACCGGGTGCGCAGTCGATCAGTTCCGCGAGCTGCTCCTTCACGGCGGGCAGCGCGGTGTCGAGCTTGCTCCACATGTTGACGTCGGGATTGCGACTGATCAGCTGGTAGGCGTCGATCACCGCCTGCTCGACGACCAGCGGCGGCGGGCTGACCGCCGCGTTGTTCAGGTTCAGCAACGGCTGTTGCTCCGGATACGCCGCACGAACGCGCTCCCAGAAGTCTTCCCGGCCGAGGTGAGGGTTGTGCATGAGCGTGTCTCCGCGGTGTTGTCCATCGGGGGTACAGTGTCCACTCATCGCGCCGGCACCGCCACGTAGAGCGCCTTCATGTTGGCGTCGCGGTAGGCGCCGCCGCTGTTGCGGACCACGAGCGTCTTGGAGCTCGCGCCACTGCTGTTGCCGGACGAGCGGCTCGTGCCGCTGCCGCGCGCGGCGAGCGCCGAGGTCGCGGCGACCGCGCCTGGACCTCGAAGGAAGAGTCGGCTGTCTTTCACAATGGACCTCCTGGGGGCGGAGAGGAAGCGTTGAGGGCGGGGTTCATCGGGGTGCCGCGATCGCGGCGAGGTCGGTGCCGGGCAGCACGGTGAGGCCGCGCATTCCGTAGAAGACGCGTCCGGTCGCGGTGGAGCGGACCTCGTGCTCGCGGACGTTGGCCGGGTCGACGACGCGTCCGATGACCTGGCCCTCGGTGACGTCGGTGCCGGGGGTGAAGTCCGGGTACCACAGGCCGATAGCCTCGGAGGCCACGAAACCGGCCCAGACCCATTCGGTGACCGGCCGCGGCTCGATGTGCTCGCCGTTGAGGAGGTCGAGCACCCTCAGCAACGCGGCGGCGAGATCTGCGGCCGCCTGGGGATCACGCTCTCCGAGCTGCCCTGTCTCGACGAGGATGGCCGGGATGCCGCGACGTGCCGCCGCGGCGTGGCTGTTGCCGCCGTCGGCGTTCAGGCCGAGGATGACGTCGTCGTAACCGATGGCGTTGGCCATGGTGGCGGCCTTCGCGTCGACTTCCGGATCGCCGGTGAGGCGGTAGCCGACGAAGTTCTGCAGGAACTCGTCGATGCGGCCGGCGTGCAGGTCGACGAACGCGTCGGCGCCCTCGATGTTGTTCTCGAAGAGCCACGCCGCCAGCCGCTCGGTCGGGCTGCCCTCGGGATCGCCGGGGAAGACGCGGTTGATGTTGATCCCGTCGAGCGGGGACGTGCCGAGCCGTCCGTTGTAGACGGCGGGAGGGTTGGCGACGAGGCAGAGCAGCACCTGCCCGCGCACCTGCTCCGGGTCGAGGCGGCCAGCGAGCCGGTGGAGCGCGTCGATGCCGGTGAACTCACCGCCGCGCACGCCGGCGGTGATCACCACGCGCGGGCCCGGCCTGCTGCCGTTGATCAGGGCCACCGGGACGTCCGTGGTGAGCGTGCCCAGCTCGGCGCGCACGCTGCCGCGCACCTTGGTCCCCGGCCCGGCGCTCAGCGCGCCGACGGTGAGGGTGGTAGCGGTGTCGCTGGTCATGGCTGCGTCACGCCTCCGTGCGGTTCGTGGTCGAGATGAAGTCGATGGGCTGGGCCGACGTGCCGTCGAGGGCGAGGTCCGCGGCGATGTCGCCCATGGCGGGCGAGAGCTTGAAGCCGTGTCCGGAGAAACCGGCGAGCAGCACGACGTTCTCGTTGCCGGGCAACGGGCCCACCAGAGGGCGGCTGCTCTCGGTGTAGCCCTCCATGAACACGGACAGCCGGACGGGGTTCGGGTGCAGATCGGGCAGGTACCGGCCGATCAGCTCGTGGAATATGTCCAGTTCGGACGGTTTCACCGTCCTGTCGAGACGGTTCGGGTCGTCCACCAGCCGGTGCAGGGTCCTGGACAGGCCGAGCTTGACCGAGACGCCGTCGGGCGACGGCAGGCCGTAGCAGTGGGTCGGCGCGGTGCGGATGAACGCCGGGCGCTCGTCCCCGAACCACGCGCCGGTGGTGGGCACGTACCAGGCGCTGACCAGCCGGCGGATCTCCACCTCCCAGGGCAGGTCGGGCAGCAGGTCGTTGACCCACGGGCCGACCGTGACCACGACGGCGTCGAAGTGCTCGCTGCCCTCGTCGGTGCGGACCGTCACGCCGCCGCCCGTCTTGGTGATCTCGCGGACCGGCGTGTACCGGTGGATCCGGGCACCCAGCTCCTCCGCGCGGCGTGCGGCGCTCTGGACGGTCAGCTCCGGCCGGATGAAGCCCGCGTGCCGGTCGAGCACCGCCGCGTCGCCGTCCTCGATCCGGTACTGCGGAAAGCGCCGCGCGAGCAGGTCCGCGTCGAGAACCTCGTGGTCGAGGCCGTGCTCGGCGATGGACTGCAGGACGGTGGCCATCTGCTGGTGCGAGGTCGGCCCCATGAGCAGGCAGCCGGTCAGGCGGCGCAGCTCTCGCCCGGTCTCCCGCTGGAGCTCGCCCCACAGCGCGTCGGCGTGCTTGAGCAGCGGGACGTAGCGGGAGTCCTCGAAGTGGGCGCTGCGGAAGATCCGCGTCTCGCCACCGGCGGCACTGCGGTCGTGGCCGGGGGCGAACCGGTCGTACCCGACGACCTCGGCCCCGCGGGCCGCGAGGCGCCAGGCAACCTGACTGCCGATCGTTCCGACGCCGACGACGGCGACACGCTTGCTGGCAGGCACTTGGACTTCCTTTCGGCTCACCGGACGGTGAAGCTGACGTGTCCGAGGGGTGATGTTCCGCTGAGCTGTGCCACTATGTGGCATACCGTGCTAGAATCTGGCACGAGAATGACACCCCGTACAAGGCGCGGTCAAGAGGTGTCTCATGGCAGAGCAGAGGATCAACCGGGGGTAACGTGTGGAGATGAAAAGCGTGACCAGGTCGCTGCGCATCCTGGAGGCGGTTGCGCATCACCAGCCGGTCACGGTGGGAGAACTGACCAAGCTCTTCGGGCTGCCCAAGTCGACTGTTCAGCGCACGCTCGTCACACTGCACGAGGCGGGCTGGTTGCGTGCGAACCGCAAGGACACCACGCGTTGGGAGATCGGTGCGCGCGTGCTCGCGGTGCGACCGGCGGCCCTGCAGGGTTCCAGCCTGTTCGCGGCTGCCCGCGACCCGATGATCCGGTTGCGGGACAAGGTCAACGAGACCATCCACCTGTCTGTACCCGACGCGCTGGACTGCATGGTGGTGGTCGACCGCGTCGACTCGTCACACGCCGTGCGCACGTTCCACGAGATCGGTGACATCTCTCCGTTGCACGCCACGGCGACAGGGCGGGCAATACTGTCCAACACAGGCAAGTCCGATGTGGACGAAGTACTGGCCCGGCGGCTGGAGAGCTACGGCGAGGCCACCATCACCGATCCGGAGCAGCTCAAGGCAGAGCTGGAGCAGGCACGGGCGAACGGCTACGCGCTCAACCGCAACCAGTTCCGGCCCGGCGTCTGCGCGATCGCCTCAGCGATCCTGGATGAGGACGGCACCCCGCTGGCCGCGGTGGCGATCTCCATGCCGGACTCCCGCTTCGAGCCGGACCGGCTGCCAGAGCTGGGCCGGCTGGTCGCGGACACCGCCAAGGAGATCTCCAACCGCAGACTGGGTTCCTGAGGTCGTGAGTGGTTTCCGTCGCCATGGCAATGGAAACCACTCACGACACCGGCACCGCCACGTACTTGTAGTCCAGGAACTCGTCGATGCCCACGCGGCCGCCCTCGCGGCCCAGCCCGGACTGCTTCACGCCACCGAACGGCGCGGCGGGGTTGGACACGAGCCCGGTGTTGAGGCCGACCATGCCCGCCTCCAGCCGTTCGCTCACGCGCAGCGCCCGGTCGAGCGACTCGGTGAAGACGTAGCCGACGAGTCCCCACTCGGTGTCGTTGGCCTGGCGCACGACCTCGTCCTCGTCGTCGAACGTCAGGATCGCCGCGACCGGGCCGAAGATCTCGGTCCCCATCAGGTCGCTGTCCGGTGACACCCGGCTCAGCACGGTCGGAGGGTAGAAGCTGCCGGGACCGGTGGGCGTCCTGCCGCCGGCGAGCACGCGCGCGCCGCGCTGGACGGCGTCCTCGACCAGGCGCTCCACCTTGCGGCGTCCGTTCTGGTCGATCAACGGCCCGACGTCGACTCCGGGTTCGGTACCGGGTCCGACGGTGAGCGCGCTCATGCGGGCGGCAAGCCGCACGGCGAACTCCTCCGCGACGTCGCGGTGCACGAAGAACCGGTTGGCCGCTGTGCAGGCCTCACCCATGTTGCGCATCTTGGCGACCATCGCGCCGTCGACGGCCTTGTCCAGGTCGGCGTCGTCGAACACGATGAACGGCGCGTTGCCGCCCAGCTCCATCGACGTGCGCACGACCTGCTCGGCGGACTGCTCCAGCAGCAGCTTGCCGACCTGGGTGGACCCGGTGAAGGACAGCTTGCGGATGCGGCCGCCGCGCAGCAGCGGCTCGACGACCTCCCCCGGCTTGGACGTCGTGACGACGTTCAGCACGCCGTCCGGCAGCCCTGCCTCGCGCAGGATCTCCGCCAGCACGAGGCTCGACAACGGCGTCTGCGGCGCGGGCTTGAGCACCATCGTGCAGCCGGCCGCGATCGCCGGGCCGATCTTGCGGGTGCCCATGGCCAGCGGGAAGTTCCACGGCGTGATCAGCAGGCACGGCCCGACCGGGCGGCGCATCAGCAACATCCGGTTGCGGCCGTCCGGCAGGGTTCCGAACCCGCCCTCGATCCGCACGGCCTCCTCGGAGAACCAGCGGAAGAACTCCGCCGCGTACGCGACCTCGCCCCTGGCCTCCGCCAGCGGCTTGCCCATCTCCGTGGTCATCAGCAACGCGAGCTCGTCGGTGCGCGAGACGATGATGTCGTAGGCGCGGCGCAGGATCTCGCTGCGCGCCCTCGGCGCGGTGGCGGCCCACTCCACCTGCACGCGCACCGCGGCGTCCACGGCGAGCTGCGCGTCCTTGGCTCCCGCGTCGGCGACGTGGCAGACGACCTCGCCGGTCGCCGGGTTGTCGACGGGCATCGTGGCGCCGTCCGCGGCGTCCACCCACGTGCCGCCGATGAACAACTGCTTTGGAACTTCCATCACGGGTCTCCTCCTGGGTCGAGCAGCTCTGCCAGGTGCACGGCGCGCACGCCTCGACCGCCCGCGAGGTGGTCGACCTGGGTGGCGCAGCTGAAGCCGTCCGCCACGACGACGGCATCGGGGTTTTCTTCCAGTCGCGGCCGCAGGGCGAGGTCCGCCACGGCCATCGAGGTGTCGTAGTGCTCCGCCTCGAAGCCGAAGTTGCCCGCGAGCCCGCAGCAGCCCTCCGCCTCGGTCACGGTGCGCACGCCGAGTCGGCGCAGCAGGTCGCGCGGGCGCCGGCCGCCGAACGTGGAGTACTCGTGGCAGTGCGTCTGCAGCACCACGGAGTCCGGCACGACCGGCTTCCAGTCCGAAGTGGGCAGATCCGTCAACGCGGCCGTGAGCGTGTGGACGCGCGCCGCCACGCGGCGGGCGGCGTCGGTGCCCAGCAGTTCTGGCACGTCCCGCTTCAGCGCCGCCGCGCAGCTCGGTTCGGCGACGACGATCGGCAGGTCGCGGTGCGGGCCGCGGTCGAGCCTGGCGACGGTGCGGGCCATCACCCGGCGCGCCACCGACAGCTGACCGGTGCTGACCCACGTGAGGCCGCAGCACAGTCCGCTGCTCGGTGTGCAGGGCACCCCCGCGGCGCCGAGCACGCGGGCCGCGGCACCGGCGACCTGGGGACGGAAGGCGCGCGTGAAGCTGTCCACGAACAGCAACGCGGCCGGTCTGTCGACCGCCGTGCGCAGAACTGAACGCAGCGCACGGCGGGACGCGAAGGAAGGGATGGCCCGGCGGGTGGTGACACCGCCCAGCCACGCGGCCACCTTGCCCAGCGGGCCGCGCAGGACCGCGTTCAGCGGGCGTGCGACGTGGCCGGCGAGCTTGGAGGTCGCGGGCAGCCATCCCAGGGAGTAGTGCGAGCGCGGCCGGATCCGGCCGCGGTAGTGCTGGTGCAGGAACTCGGCCTTGTAGGTGGCCATGTCCACCCCGGTGGGGCAGTCGCTGGAACAGGCCTTGCACGACAGGCAGAGGTCCAGCGCGTCCTTGACCTCGGTGGAGCGCCAGCCGTCCCGGACGACGTCGCCGCGCAGCATCTCCTGCAGCATCCGAGCACGGCCGCGGGTGGAGTGGTTCTCCTCCCCAGTCGCGCGGTAGCTCGGACACATCACACCGCCGGAGCTGCCACGACAGCGGCCGACGCCGACGCAGCGCCGGACCGCGCCCGCGAAGCCGTCCTCGTCGTGGGGGAACGTGAAGAGCGTCGTGCGTCCCTGCGGCTGCGGGACGTCCAGTGCGAGATCGGCATCGACCGCGGCAGGTGCCACGATCACGCCGGGGTTCAGCAGGCCGTCCGGGTCGAACACCCGCTTGAAAGCCTCGAACGCCCCGATGATCGCCGGGCTGTACATGACCTCCAGCAGTTCGCTGCGCGCCCGTCCGTCACCGTGCTCGCCGGAGAGCGTGCCGCCGTGGCGGACGACGACCTCGGCCGCCTCGTGCAGGAACCGGCGGGTGGCGTCCCTGCCCTCCTCGCTGCCGAGGTCGAAGTCGATGCGCACGTGCACGCACCCGGCACCGAAGTGCCCGTAGAGGACTCCGGTGAGCCGGTGCGCGGCCAGCAGCGCGCGGAAGTCGCGCAGGTAGCCCGCCAGGTTCTCGGGCGCGACCGCCGCGTCCTCCCAGCCCGGCCACGACTCGCCGCCGTCGACCAGCCGGGCGGCGAGGCCCGCCCCGTCCTCGCGCACCCGCCACAGCGAACGCCGCTCCTCGCTGTCGGCCACCCGGCCGTCGACCATGCGGCCGCGGGCCTTCAACGTGTCGAGCAACTCCCCGGCGCGGACGGCGACATCTGCCTCGTCGTCGCCGTCCAGCTCGACGTACAGCCAGGCGCTCCCGTCCGGCAGGCCGGTGACCGAGCCGGGGCCGCGGCGGGCGCGCATCGTGGCGACGATCGCCGCGTCCATGCCCTCGACCGCGGTCGGGTTCCAGCGCAGGATCTCCGGCACGTCCTCGGCGGCGTCCACGACGTCGTCGTAGCCCAGGGCCAGCAACGTCACCGCGGGTGACGTCGTCACGAGCCGGACGGTCGCCGCCACGACGACCGCGCACGTGCCCTCGGTGCCGACCAGGGCGCGGGCCAGGTCGAACCCGTTCTCCGGCAGGAGGTGGTGCAGCTGGTAACCGGAGACCTGGCGCGGGATGCGGCCCAGTTCGGTGCGGATCGGCGCCAGGTGGTCGCCGATCAACCGCCGCAGTGCCGCCTCCAGCTCGGCGACGGCGCCGTAGTCCGCGGGGTCGGCGGGACGCAGTCCGGTGTGGTCCGCGATCGCGTGCAGACCGTCGATGGTGACGATCTCCAGCGCCTCCACGTGACCGCTGGTACGCCCGTGCCGCACGGACCGGTTGCCGCACGCGTCGTTGCCGATCATGCCGCCGATCGTGCAGCGGCTGTGCGACGACGGGTCCGGGCCGAACGTGAGGCCGTGCGGTGCGACCGCATCGCGCAGGTCGTCCAGCACGACCCCGGCCTCGACCCGAGCGGTGCGGTTCTCCTGGTCGACGCTGAGGATCCGGTTCATGCCGCGGGAGAAGTCGAGGACGAGGCCCGGCCCGACGGCGTTGCCCGCCATGCTCGTGCCGCCACCTCGCGCCGTGACCGACACACCGAGCTCCTTGCAGGCCCGCAGCGCCGCGGACGCCTCCTCGGGAGAACGGGGGAAGGCCACGGCGCGAGGCGCCACCCGGTAGTTGGAGGCGTCGTAGGCGTAGGGCGCAGTTCCTCCGGCCTTCGCCTCCACCCGCATTCCGGGGGCGGTCTCGGCGAGCAGTCGCACCAGCGGGTCGGCTGTCATCGAGCCGACACTCCCGCTTCCACGGCGGCGGACCAGGCCCGCAGCCCTTCGTCGACGGCGTTCTCGTCGATCACGAGGGCAGGGATCATCCGCACGACCTGGTTCCACGCGCCGCACAGCAGCAGGAGCAGGCCCTGGTCCACGGCGGCGCGCTGAACCCGGCCGGCGGTCTCGGGGTCGGGGCTGCCGTCCTCGTTGACGAACTCGGTCGCGAGCATCAGGCCCGCGCCCCGCACGTCGCCGATGGCCGGTGTCCTGGCGGCGACCGCTTCCAGGCCCGCCCGCAGGCGCGCGCCCATCAGCTCGGCGTTCTGGACGAGCTTCTCCTCCTCGACGACCTCCAGCGTGGCGACGGCGGCCGCGCACGCCACGGCGTTCGCGCCGTAGGTGCCGCCCTGCGAGCCCGGCCACGCCTTGCTCATCAACTCCTCGCCCGCCGCGATGCCGGACAGGGTGAAGCCGCTGGCCAGGCCCTTGGCGGTGACGAGGATGTCCGGCGTGACGCCGGAGTGCTCGTGGCCCCAGAACCGGCCCGTGCGCCCGACGCCGGTCTGCACCTCGTCGAGGATCAGCAGGAAGCCGTGCCGGTCGGCGCGCTCACGCAGGCCCTCCAGGAACGCGCGGGGAGCGGGCACGTAGCCGCCCTCGCCCAGCACCGGCTCGACGATGAGCGCCGCGGTGTCGGCGGGCGAGGAGATCGTCTGCAGCACGTAGTCCAGCTCCTGCAGGGCGAACCGCGTCGCGGTCTCCTCGTCCCAGCCGTAGCGGTAGGCCGTCGGGAACGGCGTGACCACCACACCGCTCATCAACGGGGAGAAGCCCGAGCGGAACCGCGTGCCGGAGGTCGTCATGGAGGCTGCGGCGACCGTGCGGCCGTGGAAGCCGCCGTGGCAGACGAGGATGTTCGGCCTGCCGGTGGCCTGCCGCGCGAGCCGCATCGCCGCCTCCACGGCCTCGCTGCCGGAGTTGACGAAGAACAGGCTGTCGAGGCCCTGCGGCAGCACCTCGCCCAGCTTGTCGACCAGCCGGCGCAGCGGCTGGTGCATGACCGTCGTGTACTGGCCGTGGATCAGCGTCGCGACCTGCTCCTGGGCCGCGGCCACCACCTTGGGGTGGCAGTGCCCGGTGCTGGTGACGCCGATGCCCGCGGTGAAGTCGAGGTACCGGCGGCCGTCTTCCCCGTACAGGTGCACGCCCTCACCGCGGACCGCGACGACGGGGGTGGCTTGGCGCAGGTGCGGTGACAGAGCGGTCATGGTCATCTCCCGGGCGGAGTGGTCGTGTTCTTCGTGCGGTCACCTGAGCGTTGCCGCAGCGACGCACGCCGACAACGCGTGTTCTGTCCGGCCGAGGGCCGTTGTTTGGACGTTTTGTCAACCGCGGCCGACCGCCCTCGCCGTCCGGAGCCCTCCCGAGGCGTCCGGATCCGCGCTTGCGCAGGTGAGGACCGCTTGTCAAAGTGGCGCCGTGCCTCAGAAGCAAGGTCTCACCGTGGCCGACGTGCTGGCCCTGCCCGTGCTGGCCTCAGGTCGGCCCGAGGTCGTGGCCGGCGAGCAGAACCTCGACCGGCTGGTGCGCTGGGTGCACATCACCGAGCTGACCGACCCGGCGTCGTTCCTCAAGGGCGGCGAGCTGGTCCTCACGACCGGTGTGCCGCTGCCCGGTGACGCCTCCCAGGTGCGCCGCTACGTCGACGAGCTCGCGGACGTCGGCGCCGCCGCGCTGGTCCTGGAGCTGGTCCGCCGGTTCCACCGCGCGCCGGAACCGCTGATCCGCGCCTGCCGCGCCCGCGGACTGCCGCTGGTCACGCTGGCGAGGGACGTGAACTTCCTGGAGGTCACGCAGGTCGTCCACACGCTGATCCTGGGCAACCAGACCGAGGTGCTGCGCCGGACCCAGCAGATCCACGAGGCCTTCACGACGCTGACGCTGCGCGGCGCGGGACCGGAGGAGGTGGTGCGGACGGCGGTCGAGATGAGCCGCCGCACCGTCGTGCTGGAGAACCTCGCCCATCAGGCGGTCATCTGCGAACCCGCCGGAACCGACGCGGAGACCGCACTGGCGCACTGGGAACGGCGGTCGCGGGCCACTCCCGTCGTGGACCACACGGAGGTGGCCGGCGAGGAGGGCTGGCTGACCACGCCGGTCGAGTTCCAGGGCGAGCGCTGGGGCCGTGTAGTCATGGTGCCGGACACCAGGTCCTTCAGCGCCGAGGACGTCACCGTTCTCGAACGAGCCGCCATGACGCTGACGATCGCCCGGCTCATCCACTCCACCGCGTGGGAACGCCGGGCGCACCGCACGGTGCTGCACGACATCGCCGAACAGCGCTACCGCTCCCCCGGCGAGGCGCGAGCCCGCGCCGCCGCTCTCGGCCTGCCCGTCACCGACGCCTCGTTCCTCGCCGTGCTGGTCGACGTTCCGCGCAGCGCTGGAGAGGTGGAAACCCTGCTGTCGCGGACGCTGGAGCGGACCGCTCTGGTGGGCACGCTCACCGAACGGCGTGTCGGCGTGCTGCTGTTCCTGCGCAAGGGTCAGCCGTGGCAGTCCACAGTGGAACAGCTGAGCCGCACCGCACGGGAGGAGGACGCCGGCGCGGTGGTGAGCGTCGGGTGCGAGGTCGGCGACCTCACCCACGTCGCGCGCTCGTTCCGTGAGGCGGGGCGAGTGGCCGAAGCGGTTCTTCCCGGCTCCGACCTGCTCTTCCACCGGCTGTCCGACATCGGCCTGCGGCACCTGCTGCACACCCTGCGCGACGACGTCCGCGTGCAGGACTACGTCGAACGGCAGATCGGCCGGCTGGTCGAGCACGACGCCCGCAACGGCACCGAACTGCTGCCCACCCTGCGCCACTACCTCGACGCCGCCGGCAACAAGACCATCGCCGCACGCCGCGGCGGCATCTCACGCCAGACGATGTACGACCGCTTGCACGCGCTGGAACGGCTGCTCGACCGCGACCTCGAGCTGGGCGAGCACCGCACCGAACTGCACGTCGCGCTCCTCACTCTCGACGTGCTCCGCGGCTGACACCCGCCGGCCTGCTGGTCCCGGGCAGCCGGTCGGCGGGCTGTCGGGGCCGGGTCACCGGTGTTCGCGGGTGGTGCCACGTGCCGAACATGGTGGTGAGAAAGGAGTCCACCATGGACCATCAGGACCGCGAACCGAACCTCGCCATCGACCCCGCCCTCACGTTCCAGCCCGGCCACGGGGTGGAACGCACACCGGACACCGCCCTCGAGCAGGCCCCCGCGAACCAGGACGACGGTTCCAGTCTCACCGACCCGTCCTGATCCTCAGCACGGCCTCCGCCACTGCATCGGGGCGATCCAGCTGCATCAGATGCCCCGAACCCGGCACGATGCGATGCACCCCACGTGGTGCGAGAGCGGCCATCGCCCCGTGGGCAGCGAGGATGCGGCGTGCCGAACGTGGACCTCCCAGCGCTTCCCCCGCCGTGAGCACCCACCACGGCACGTCGGGCAACGGGTGCGCGCCACGCAATCCGTCCACTTCGGACACCAGATCCGCGTAGCCGGCCAGCTCCGCCACCGCGGCGGCGCGCGCCGGTGGCCGCCCGGCCAGCCGCAGCAGCGGACTCACCCACCGCGCCGCCAGATCGGCCAGCCCGAGCCTGGCGACGGCGGTGGCGAGCACCGCACCCGGATCGAGCGGCCGGCCGATGCCCGGTGGCGCGAGGCTCGGGTCCACGAGCACTGCAGCGCACACGCGCGAAGGCCGCAGCCGCACGCAGGCCTCCACGTGCAAGCCGGCGAGCGAGTGCCCGACCAGCACGACCGGAGCCCCCGCGATGTCCAGCACCTCGTCCAGCACGGCCACCTCCCGCCGCGCCGACGGTGCCTCCGGCGACGGTGCGCTCGCCCCGTACCCCGGCCGATCGAACCGCAGCACCCGCATCGACGGTGCCAGCAGCCTGGTCAACGGGTCCCAGTCGGTGAGCGCGCCCGCGAGCCCCGAGGTGAGCACGACGGGAGGCCCGTCCGCCGGTCCGTCCTCCAGAACATGGATCACGAGAACCAGCATGCCGGAAACCGTCGCGACAGGAGCGCGCCTACCGGCTGCTGTAGACGGTGGCTTCCTTCGAGGTCTGCCGGATCCCGTTGGGGCCGTTGAGGAACCGCTCACCCCACGGCGTGAGACGGGCCGGGTCGAACGAGGTGACGAGGTCGAGGTACTCGACGCCGCCGCTGTTGCCGCTCCACGACCAGCCGAGGTAGCCGAGGCCGCGTTCCTGGGCCTGGGCCATGATCGCGTTCTCGTCCGGGTCACCGTCCGAGTGCTTGTCCCCGAACTCCCCCACCACGAGCGGGAGCCCGTCGGCCCGGAACGCGTCGAAGTAGGCACCGACCTTCGCGGGGGTGTTGTAGAGGCCGTACATGTGGACCGAGAAGACCGTGTTGTGCAACGGATCCGCCTTGAGGACCGAGGCCGCGTTGTTGCGCATGATGTGCGCCCAGTCCTGGCCCCACATCGGCGCGTCCGCCATCAGCAGGTGCCGCAGCCCCGCCGCGCGCAGCCGGCTGATCGCCTTGCTCGTCGCGCTCGCCCAGAACGGGCTCACCAGCAGGTTGTTGCCGAACGGCTCGTTGCCCAGGTTGATCACGACGTGGGCCTCCTGGCCCCGCAGCGCCGCGGCCACCCCGATCCACCAGGTGGCGGCCTGGTCGAGGCTCGCGGCGCCGAGCTGGTCGCCGTACCCCGTGGTGTCGTGGGCTTCCAGCACGCAGATCAGCCGCGACCGCTTGCACAGCGAGACGACCTCGCTGACGTCGGCGGCCGACGTCGGTCCCCACCGCTGCCCGCTGCCCAGCACGACCCGGACGGTGTTGGCACCGAAGGACTTGATGTCCGCGAACGAGCCGGTCCGGTCCGGGAACCACACGTGCGGGTGGTTCACGCCGCGCATCACGAACGCGGCGCCGTTCGCCTCGACGACCCGCGCGCCGTCGACGTGCAGGCCCACCGCGGTGTCGGCGGAAGCGGAAGCGGGAGACACACCGGCGGCGAGGATCAAGCCTGCCAGCACTGCACGAAGCCAGGTCACAGCGGCGCACTCTATCGACTTGATCACCCGCGAAGCACTCCGCCGGACGGCCGCTCATCATCCGTCACCTCCGGCACGCGAACCGAGCCGGCGTGCGTGGGGCGAAGCAACGCCCCCTCACGAAGCACGGTCACATGAACTCTCTGCCGGCCAAGAAGACCTAGGCCCCGACGCATACGAACCCGTTGGGCTCGCCGAGTTCCTCCTGGGCCTCGGCGAGCGCCCGCGCCGGGGGCAGGTTGTCGCGCAACCGGCGGTGCACCGCGATCATCAGCTCCTTGGTCGCGGCGTCCGGGACCGGGACGACCGAGGCGATCAGCTGCGAGGCACCGCGTTCGAGGAACGTCGCGGCCAGGCCCAGAAGCTCGTTGCCCGCCACCACCACAGAGCGGCCGACGTCGCACGCGGCCATGATCACGGTTTCCGGGACCTGGTCGAGCCGCTGGACGTCGTAGACGACCAGCGGTCCGTCGTGCAGCGACAGCGCCGAGAACAACGGGTTGTCCGGGTTGAGCCGGCCGTGCGCCGCGAGGTGCACGGTCCCGGCCGTGCCGAGGATCTTCAACACCTCGTCGACCGTCGCGTCAGGAGGGTTGGCGGTCTGGTGGATGTCCGCCACGGCCCGCGCTTCCTCCTCCGCGCCCGGCAGACCCGGACCGCTGGCGACGGCGAAGGTCCTCGCGCGGGCAGGACGGTTCGCCGCGGTGTGCCACAGCGTTGCCGAGGGTGACACCACGACCGGCTTTCCCCGGCACGACGGCAAAGTCGACCACGGAACGTCGTGGAGCACACCGGTCGGCACGACGACCAGCGGGCGATCGGCACGAGGCAGGAGCAGCTCGTCCAGCTTCGCGGCCGTGGCGTGCAACAGTTTCCTGACGTCCGGACGGGGTCGCTTGGCCAGGTGCCGCAAGGCGAACGGAACGCGTTCGAGCAGACCGCTCACCTCGGCGACGGTTCCGATCCCGCGCAACGTCAGCCGGCCGTCGACGATCGTCAGCGCCAGCAGGCAGCCGTCGATCTCGATGAACTGGACCAGCACGCGGTCACCGAGGTCCAGTTCGGACGGACGCACCGGCTCGGCGGGGCCGCCGGCGGTGGCGCGGAGCAGGCGGCTGCGGTTCTTGATCCGGCGTTCGAGGTCCACCTGCCGGTGTTCGAGCTTCACCGCGGGACGGCCCTCGGCGCGAGCGAGCTCCAGTTCCGCGACCGTGGCGCGCAGCTGCGGCAGCAGCGAGGCGAGTTCCGGGTCGTCCGGCGGGCGGACGGACCGGTGGAGGAACCGGCTCGCCCGGCCGCGTTCCGCCCATTCGAAGACGTCTGCGGCCCTGCCGGTGCCCAGGGCGACGCGCAGACCCAGCGAGGCCAGGTCAGCGCGGTGCAGGGCCGAGTGCGCACGAAGATCACCGGCGCCCAGCGCGGCGTGGTTCTCGTCGAGCACCCGCAGGCCGCGCCGGGCCGCCGCCAGCGCCGAACG
Source organism: Lentzea roselyniae (assembly GCF_039537795.1). Classification (NCBI taxonomy): domain Bacteria; kingdom Bacillati; phylum Actinomycetota; class Actinomycetes; order Pseudonocardiales; family Pseudonocardiaceae; genus Lentzea; species Lentzea roselyniae. The sequence goes on along the minus strand of NZ_BAABBE010000002.1, from coordinate 390,583 downwards.
AGGACCGGTGCGTTGACGCAGAAGGGCTTCGGCGTACCAGCCGCGAGCCCGCAACGTCGCCGGGCCGCCACTGCGTGCGCGGCTCGCGATGCCCAGGTGCGAGACCGCGCGCGCCTCCTGCCTCCGGCGTTCCGCGACCAGAGCCAGGTCGATGTGCGCCTGCACCACGGCGGCAGGGCGGCCGGCCAGTGCCGCGATCATCGCGTCGGGATCGCTGATGCGGCACGGCTTCCCTGCGCTCAACGCGGCACGCAGCACCGTCGCGCGAGCCAACGCGGCGTGGTGGTGCCGTCCCTGCCGGGTGAACTGGGCGAGCGCGGCGCGGGCGTACTTGCCTGCGGCAGCCCAGTCGGAGGCCAGCAGGGCCGCGTCGGCGAGCAGCAGACGCGTCTCGGGGACCTTGAGCTGGCGGCCCTCGGCACGGAAGGCGGAGATGGCCTGCGAGGCGTGCTCGCGTGCTTCACCCACCAGGCCCACGGACAGCAGCAGCTCCGCGCGGTCTTCCAGCACCGGCGCCAGCTGGCCCCCGTGGTGCGCGATGATCTCCTCTGCGCGGTCCAGGTGTGCCAGGGCGGCCGGGACGTCACCGCGGCGGCTCTCCACGAACCCGAGGTTCTCGGCGATGATGCCCACGACGAGGTCACGGCCGAGCTCACGTGCCAGCCGTTCGGCCTCCAGCAGGTCCTTCACCGCCGCGGCGAAGTTGAGGCGCTCCGCCTGCAGGATCCCCCGGTTGACCAGGATGCGCTGCAGGGCGAGCCGGTCACCGCCGCGGCGCAGCGCGCGCTCGGCGGACTGGTAGTCGGCGAACGCGTCGTCGAGGTGGCCGAGGTGGTAGAGGATCACCGCCCGCTGGCCCCGTGCACGAGCGCCCAGCACGGGCACCGCCAGGTCCACCTCGCGCAACGCCGAAGCGGCACGGCCCTGCTGGACGAGGGCGAACGCGAGCTTCATCCGGCTCTCGGCGGCCGCCTTCCCCACCCCGAGCCGGACCGCACGGCGCAGGTGGGTGACGGCCTCGGACACCTGCCCGGTCTGGGCCAGCGCGTACCCCCACGCCTGCTCGGCCAGCGCCTGAGCGGCGGCGTCACCGGAGGCGTCCCCGACCACGAGCGCGGCCAGCGGGAGCACCCGCGCCGGGTCGACGTCCGCGAGCCGCATCGCCTCACGTGCGGCTTGTAACGCGGATCCGGGCGGCATGATGACCAATGTGCCAGGTATCAACGCCGGGCGTGGCGGCATCGGTTCGGCGGAAGCTCACCCGCGGAGGCTGAAGTGCAGAAGGACGACAAGGACCAGGCCGCACCCGACACGCTCGTCGTGGACCTCACCGAGATCGAGGTCGTCGGTTCGGTGCTCGACGACCTCGGGATCTGGGTCACCGAGACCGAGAAGGTCGTCGAGTTCGACCTCGCGCTGCTGAAGCTCGAGCTCGGCGGCGCGGCCCTCACCGACATCGACCCCGTGCTCGCCGAACTGCGCGCCCGGTTCGCGGGGCGTGCCGCCGGCTGGTCACCGCTCATCGGCAAGAACCGGAGGATGGCGAGCGTCTTCGGCGCGTACCCGCAGACCAAGAGCATGAGCCTCTGGGACCCGGTGCCCGCCGAGGACTCGCTGCCGGCCTTCACCCGTGAGGCGGGCGAGGGGGTGCGGATCGGCCTGCTCGACACGAGGATCTACGAACACCCCGCTCTCGCCGGCCTCGACATCGAGACCCCCGACCCCGCCACCCGGTTCGGCAAGGACCCCGGCACGGAGTGCACCGTCGAGGACGGGCACGGTGTGTTCACGGCGGGCCTCATCCTGGAGCAGGCGCCGAGAGCCACCCTCGTCGCGCGGCACGTGCTGGGTTCCGACGGCAAGGCCTACGCGTGGGACGTGATCAAGAAGCTCGCCGAGTTCCTGAACGACAAGCATCCGGTCGACCTCATGGTGCTGGCCAGCGGCTGCCGCAACACCCTCGACGGCCGCCCGCCGCTGATCGTCGAGCGCGCGATGGAACGGCTGAGCGCGCACATGATGATCGTGGCCGCCGCCGGCAACCACGGGATCGTCGAGGGCATGTCCTCCGACGTCCACACCACGCGCAACTCGGCGACATGGCCGGCCGCGCTTCCGCGCGTCGTCGCCGTCGGGGTGGCCGGCGCCAGCTACAGCCCTCAGCTGCCGTGGGTCAACTGTGCCGTCCATCTCGGGGAGGACCCGAGGTTCGTCAGCACGTACCTCGAAGACGACAACGTGAAGATGCTCGACGGCACCACCCACGTGGACTTCTCCAAGGGCTACGCGTCCTGGGTGGGCACGTCCTCTGCCGCGGCGTACGTGGGCGGGATGGTCGCCGCGAAGCTGGCGGCGTCGGACAAGAAGAGCGCCTACGAGGTGCTGCCGGAGGTGTGCGCCGGGCCGACCGTGAAGGAGTTCGACTGGCAGTACCGCGACGACGGGAGCCAGCGCATACTCGGCTGATGGACGACCCGGGCGGCAGGCTGGCCGCGCTGCGTGCGGCGGTGCTCGGCGGGCCCGGTGCCACGGACCGCGACCTGCGCCGGGCGGCGGCCTCGGGAGCCGCGCCCGGCGTGTGGTCGGGCTACGTCCGATCCGTGCGCGAAGCCTCCTACCGGGTGTCCGAAGAGGACATCGCGGTGTTGAAAGCCGGCGGGATCGGCGAGGAGGAGATCTTCGAGGTCACCGTGGCCGCGGCCGTGGGCGCAGCCTTCGACCGGCTCGAAGCCGGTCTGCGGGCGGTGGCGGAGTCATGAGGCTCGGGGTCCTGGAACACGGGCACGGCCGGGCGGCCCGGTGGTTCCAGAAGATCGTGGTCACGCTCATGGGCCACGAGGTGGACGACGTCGTCAAAACGGCGATGCACCGGCCCGGCTTCTTCGGCAGGCACTTCTTCGCCTACGGCCAGGAAGTCCTGCGCGGGCCGTCGTTCTGGACGGTGGCCGAGCGCGAGCACCTCGCCGCGGTGTCCTCCGAGCTCAACGAGTGCCCGTTCTGCGTGCGGGTGCACACCGAGACAGCACGCCTCGCGGGACACCACGACGTGCGGCCGGAACTCGCCGCCGTGATCACCTTCATCACGCTGCTCAACCGCGGCGGGGTCACCGCGGCCGACGCGGCGGCGGTGCGCGCGGCCGGGGTGCCGGTCGAGGCCCTCGTGGAAGCGTTGCACGTCAACACGATCTTCAACATCGTCAACCGGCTCGGCAACGCGTTCGGCTGGAGCTGGGACTCCGACGAGCACGTCCACGCCGCCGCACGCGTGATCCAGCGAACCCGCTATCGGTTGCCAGGACTCGTGTTGCGGTGACGGCACGCGGCCACACGGTCACGTCGTGCCACCGTTGAGCCGAACGAGTAGGGCCGAAAGGCTCGTCAATGTAACGCCCGATCGGCGTAGCGTCGGCACGTCTTGCGTCGACCACGCACGCCACGGAGGAACGCGATGAGGCGGTCCACGACATTCCTGTCCGCATTGGCTCTCGTCCTGGGAGGCGTGGCGGCGTCACCCGCCCAAGCCGCGCCCGAACACGATCCCCTCGACGTCTACGTCGCCCAGGTGACGCCCGCGCAGGCGGGTGATCTCTCCAGGCAGGGCTTCGACGTCGCGCACGCCGCCACGGCCGGCGACAGGGTCGAGGTCGAGCTCGTGCTCTCCGGCGGCCAGCAGAAGGAGCTGGCCAGACGCGGAGTCGACGCGAAGGTCAAGAAGAACGCGGACGGCAAGAGCGCGCGGCAGCTCGCCGCCGAGCAGGCCGCGAACGGGTTCACCGTGTGGCGGTCCTTCGACGAGCCGGGCGGGATCCGCGACCAGCTGTACACGCTGGCGCGCACCAACCACAACCTCGTCAAGCTCTCGGTGCTCGGCAAGACCGGACAGGGGCGCGAGATCATCGCGCTGAAGGTGACGCAGGGCGCCAACGGGCTGCGCGACGGCAGCAGGCCCGCGGTGCTGTACTCGTCGACGCAGCACGCGCGGGAGTGGATCAGCACCGAGGTGAACCGCAGGCTGCTCAACCACGTCGTGGACCGCTTCAAGGCCGGCGACAAGGAGATGAAGGACCTCCTCAAGGACACCGAGCTGTGGTTCGTGATCGTCGCCAACCCGGACGGCTACCAGTACTCGTTCGACGTGGAACGCCTGTGGCGCAAGAACCTGCGCGACAACGACGGCAACGGGCAGATCACCGTCGGCGACGGCGTCGACCCGAACCGCAACTTCGACGAGCACTTCAACTACGACAACGAGGGTTCGTCGAGCGCGTTCGCCAGCGAGACCTACCGCGGGCCGAGTGCGGCCTCCGAACCCGAGACGAAGGCGATGCAGGGGCTGCTGGACCGGATCAAGCCGAAGTTCCAGTCGAACTGGCACTCCGCCGGTGAGTGGATCCTCTACCCTCAGGGCTGGCAGACCGGCTCGCCGGAGGCGGACAACCCGATCTACGTCGCGCTGGCCGGCACCGACGCCAAGCCCGCGATCGCCGGGTTCGACCCCGGCATCAGCTCCGACGAGCTGTATGTGACCAACGGCGAGACGACCGACTACGCCGACAGCCGCAACGGCACGGTGGCGTTCACCCCTGAGCTCAGCGAGGGCTGTGACGGCTGCGGCTTCGTCTTCCCCGACGACGAGGCGCTCGTCGAGCAGGAGTTCCAGAGGACGCTGCCGTTCTCGCTGTCGCTCGCGAAGTCCGCCGTCGACCCGGCGAATCCGAAGTCGAGCGTCGGCATCGACGTCAAGCCGTTCTACCTCGACCAGGCCGATCTCGACCAGGAGAACGGTCCACTGTCCATGTTGGACTTCACGTTCGACGTCTCCTACGGCGATCCGCAGGAGGTCCGGGTGCTGGCGAAGAAGTCGCTCGGCGCCGTGACCGCGAAGTGGCAGATCGGCGACGGGCCGGTGCAGAGCGCGCCCACGTCGGTGTGGACCGGCGGTGAGCGGTACAACACCGGCAATGCGAACTACTACCACGTGGTGCGCGGCACGGTGACCGGAACCAACCCGGGCGACCAGGTCAAGGTGTGGTTCGAGGGCGGCGGGCAGACGAGCGCTTCGTTCACCTACCGCGCTGTCTCCGAGACGGGCAACAAGGTGCTCGTTCTGGCCGCGGAGGACTACACCGGCGCCTCGCCCGTGCAAGGCGTAGCGGCGCCGAAGTACGTCTCGTACTACCTCGACGCACTCGCCGCCAACGGCATCGCCGGCGACGTGTACGACGTGGATGCCAACGGCCGCAAGGCACCTGACGCGCTCGGCGTGCTGAGCCACTACCAGGCCGTCGTCTGGTACACCGGCGACGACGTCATCACCCGCGAGGCGGGCTGGGGTCCCGGCAACGCCTCCAGCCTGGCGCAAACGGAGCTGTTCGAGATCCGCGACTACCTCAACGAGGGCGGAAAGGTGCTCTACACCGGCAAGTACGCCGGGCATCAGTACGCGGGCGGGCACGGCACGCAGCTCTACGACCCGTTCGAGAACAAGCAGTGCAGCACGCTGCCCGACGCCGCCACGCGGTGCCGCCCGCTCACCGGTTCCGGCAACGGCGTGAACGACGTCATCGAGTACTGGTTCGGTGCCGCGATCATCACCGAGGGCGCCGGCCAGGACCCCGACACCGGCGACACGTTCCCCGTCGCCGGTGTCGCCAACCCGCTCACCGGCATCTCCTTGTCCCTCAACGGAACCGACAGCGCGCAGAACCAGGACCACACCGCGTCGTTCCTGACGACCAGTGGCCTGCTGCCGGTGACCCAGTACCCGCAGTTCGCGAGTGAGGTCGCCGCTGCGTGGGACCGCCCAGGTGGCCCGTTCGCGCCGCACACCGGCGACTACTACATGTACTCGCAGATCAGCGACGTGTCGTACAAGCGGCTGACGCGCACGATCACCGTGCCACCGGCCGGCGCGCAGATGTCGTTCTGGACGTCGTACGACACCGAACCCGCCTGGGACCACCTGTTCGTCGAGGCCCGCACGGCCGGCGGCACCAACTGGACGACGCTGCCCGACCTGAACGGGCACACGACGACCGCTCCGGGGGACAGCTGCCTTGCGGGCTGGCGCGACCTGCACCCGCACCTCGACCACTACCAGACGATCAACGCCGACGGCACCTGCTCGCCCACCGGTTCCAGCGGTGTCTGGAACGCGGCGTCCGGCGGGTCCGGCGGCTGGCAGCAGTGGAACGTCGACCTGTCCGCCCATGCGGGTTCCCAGGTCGAGGTGTCCATCGCCTACGCCAGCGACTGGGCCGTTCAGGGTCTCGGCGTCTTCGTCGACGACATCGAGGTCACGACCGGTGAGGGCACAACGTCGTTCGAGTCCGGTTTGGACGGTTGGACCGTCACCGGCCCGCCCGCGGGCAGTGCCCCCAACGGCAACAACTTCATCCGCACCACCGCCGCAGGCTTCCCGGAGGGTGCCGTGGTGAGGACCGCCGACACCCTGTACTTCGGGTTCGGTTTCGAGGGCATCACCGACGCCGCGACGCGCAACGACGTGATGGGGAGGTCGATGCAGCACCTGCTCGGCACAGGACCGTGAACAGTCCTAACATGGGTTCCATGGGCACCACGACCCTGGAACTGACCGATGAGGAGCTCGTCCTCCTCCGGCACGCGCTGCGCCACTACCTGTCGGAGTTCGGTCACGAAGAGGCCGACATCCTGCGGAAGGCACGCGCACTGCTCGGCAAGCTCCCCGAGCCGGTCCGCAAGTAGGCCGGAGCACCGACGTCGCCGGGTCGCCTCGCACCCGGCGACCGGTGCCGTCCGGCCTCGACCGCGCGCCAGGTCCGCCGACCCGCCTCCGGGGTGATCAGCCAGCCGTCCCGATGGCCTCGTCGAGAATGCTCAGCCCCAGCGCCAGTTCCTCTTCGGTCGCGGTGAGCGGCGGCGCGATCCGGAACACCCCGCCCATCCCGGGAATCTGCACGATGTTCATGTGCAGCCCCAGCTCCAGGCACTTCTGCGTGATCGGCGCGCTCAGGCTCTCGTCCGCGATCTCCAGTCCCACCAGCAACCCGCGCCCGCGCACGTCGGACACCAGCGAGTGCCGGGCAGCGATGTCGTCCAGTCCGTTGCGCAGGAACGCCCCGAGCTTCGCCGCCTGCTCGTCCAGCCGTTCCTCCACCAGCACGTCCAGCACCGCGTTGCCCACCGCGGCGACCAGCGGATCCGACACGTGCGTGGTGAAGAACAGGTAGTTGCGGGCGTGCGCCTCCTCCTCGATCTCGGCCGAGGTGATCACCGCGGCGAGAGGCAGGCCGGCGCCCAAAGTCTTCGACAACGTCAGGATGTCCGGCACCACGCCGTCACGCTCGAACGCGTACCAGGTTCCCGTGCGGCACAACCCGGTCTGAGCCTCGTCGAGGATCAGCAGCATCCCGCGCTCCCGGCACTTCGCCGACAGCGCCGCGAAGTACCCCACCGGCGGCTCGAGAATCCCGCCGGAGCTCAGAATCGGCTCGACGATGCACGCGGCCAGCGCACCCACGGACTGCGCGTCGATCAGCTCGAACGCGAGATCCAGCTGCGTCTGCCAGTCACCGGTCGGCGCCGGAATCGCGAAGTTCCCCGGTGTGGCGGGCCCGTACCCCTTGCGCCCGGCGCTGTAGGTGGCGGCAGCCGCGGCAGCCGTCATCCCGTGCCACGAGCGCGCGAACGACACCACCTCGTACTTGCCGGTCACGAGCTTGGCCATGCGCAACGCGGCCTCGTTCGACTCTGCGCCGGTCGTCAGCAGCTGCACCTTGGACAGCGGCGCGGGCAACGTCTCGGCGAGGCGGCGGGCCAGGTCCACCACCGGACGGCTCAGCATGCCGCTGAACAGGTGGTCCAGGTTCGCGATCTGCCGCCGCACCGTCGAGACGACGCGCGGGTGCGAGTGGCCGAGGATCGCGCTCATCTGGCCGGACGTGAAGTCCAGGATGCGGCGGCCGTCCTCGGTGAACAGGAAGCTCCCCGAGGCGCTGTCGATGATCTCTCGCGTGAACGTGCCCCCGTAGCGGACGAGGTGGCGGTCTACGTCCTGCCAGAAAGTGTCCATGCGGGAGACGCTACGAACCCGTGAGCATCAGGTCCATCTCACAATTCCACGCTCGCTGTTCGGAAATACCGAACAACGAGCACACTGCACGGCATGACGCTGAACCCGTGGCGCCTGCGCCTGCTCAGCCAGCTCGACGCGCTGGGGACCGTGCGGGCGGTGGCGCAGGCCGCGAACCTGAGCGCTTCGAGCGTGTCGCAGCAGCTCGCGGTGCTGGAGAGCGAGACGCGCACGCAGCTCATCGAACGGACCGGGCGCCGCGTGCGGCTGACGTCGGCCGGGCTGATCCTGGCCAGGCGGGCACGGTCGATCCTCGACCAGATGGACGCCGTCGAAGCCGAGCTGCGCGGCCTCAACGAGGAGCCGTCGGGCCTCGTCCGGCTGGGTGCGTTCCAGAGCGCGATCCACACGCTCGCCGTGCCCGCGATCGGGCACCTCGGCCACCCGCACCTGCAGGTGGAGCTGGTCGAGCTGGAGCCGCACGCCAGCATGCCCGCGTTGCTGGCAGGCGAGGTCGACGTGATCATCACGACGACGGACTTCGTCGAGCTGCCGGTCCCCAGGGACATCGACGTCGTGCCGCTCGGCGAGGACCCGATCGTGCTGCTCTCACCGCCGGGTCAGCCGAAGACGGACCTCAAGGCGTGCAAGGACGAGCCGTGGGCGTTCGACATCCCCGGTTCATACATGGCGAACCTCGCCACGCGCCTGTGCCGGCAGGCGGGCTTCGAGCCGCGGGTCGCCGGGCGGTTCAGCAACTACATGCTGACCCTCAAGCACGTCGAGGCGGGTCTGGCGGTCGCGGTGCTGCCCGCGCTGGCGGTCGACCCCAGGTTCGACGTCGTGACGAAGGAGCTCCCGGTGACCAGGAAGATCACCGCCGCTGTGCGCAGGGACGCGCGCGCCGCGATCACCGCGGTGCTCAACGCCCTGCATACTCGGTCGCAGTTCAACGAGAGGTGACGCCGACGAGATGGGCACTGCCAGCAAGCGCGTGACGATCAACGACGTCGCGCGGACCGTCGGAGTCTCGCGGCAGACGGTGTCGCGTGCGCTCAACGACAAGGGCGAGATCGACGTCGGCACCAAGCAGCGGGTCCTCGACGCCGCGCGCGAGCTCGGCTATCGGCCGAGCCGGTTCGCCCGCGGGCTGGTGCGGCAGGACACGACCACCATCGGGCTCGTCATCCCCGACCTGCTCAACCCGTTCTTCACCGAGGTCGCCGCCGGGGCGCTGGAAGCCGCCCGCGCCCGCGGCTGGCACGTGATCGTCTACGACACCGCCGGCAGCGCCGACGAGGAGCGCGGCACGCTCGAAGTGGTCGTGTCCCAGGTGGACGCCGTCGTGGGCTACTTCAGCCTGGCGGAGGCCGATCTCGACGCTCACCTCAGCGGCATGCCAGCCGTGCTGATCGGGCGCGAGCACCAGACGCCGCGGTTCAGCTCGATCCGCGTCGAGGGCGCGACGGGCGTCCGCGAGGCCGTCGACCACCTCGTCTCGAAGGGGCACCGCAAGATCGGCATGCTCGACCACGCGGACCGCAGCGAGCCGAGCATCCGCCGCACGTGGTTCACCGATGCGATGAACGCACACGGGCTCGCCGCGGACGCGGTCGGGAACGCCCTGCAGTCGGTCGACGGCGGGACCGAGGCGCTGACCGGCCTGCTCACGGAGCACCCCGAGCTCACCGCCGTCTTCACGTTCAACGACATCATCGCCATCGGGGCGCTGAGGGCGGCCCGGCGGCTCGGCCGGGTGGTGCCGGACGACCTGGCCGTGGTCGGGTTCGACGGGCTGCAGCTCGGCACGGTGGTCGATCCGGCGCTGACGAGCGTCGCGCTCGACACCCGCCGCGTCGGAGCGCTCGCGATCGAACAGGCGGGCAGGCTGCTCACGGGCTCCACACCGCTGCCCTCGGAAGAACTGCTGGTCAACGCCGTTCTTCTCGTGCGCGAATCCGCCTGACTCCTTGACAGATCCAGCCGTTCTGCGCATGCTTCGGAGGTGTCCGTGAACGTTCACGGGAGCGTTCACGGACTCCCTCGAGGGTGAGACGCTGAAGGGCTGAAACCTTGTACATCGAAGACATGGGTCCTGGTACGGGTGCGTTGCCGCCGCGTGCCTTCTTCACCTCCGACGCGGCATCGCTGTCGCTCGACGGAGCCTGGCGCTTCCACCTGTCCCCGTCCGCGGCCGCGGCGCCTGCCGGCGTCGAGCGCGAGGACTTCGACGACAGCGGCTGGTCCACGATCACCGTTCCCGGGCACTGGCAGCTGCAGGGCCACGGCTCTCCCGCGTACACCAACGTGCAGTACCCCTTCCCGATCGAGCCGCCGTTCGTGCCGTCCGACAACCCGACGGGCGATCACCGGCTGACGTTCGACCTGCCTTCCGGCTGGCCTTCCGACGAGCCCGCCGCGCTGCGGTTCGACGGCATCGACTCGTGCGGGCGGGTGTGGCTCAACGGTGCCGAGCTCGGCGTGACGCGCGGCAGCAGGCTGCCGTCCGAGTTCGAGGTCGGCCACCTGCTCCGCCCGCGGGGCAACGTGCTGGTCGTGCGCGTGCACCAGTGGTCGTCCGGCAGCTACCTGGAAGACCAGGACATGTGGTGGATGTCCGGCATCTTCCGCGCCGTGACGTTGCTGTCGCGGCCGCGCGGCGGTGTCGCGGACTTCCACCTGCACGCCTCGTACGACCACGTTTCCGGGCTCGGCCGGCTGTCGATCACCGCCGCTCCCGAGGTGCTGATCACCGTGCCGGAGCTGGGCGTGCAGGACGCGCGGTCCGCCGAGGTGCCGGTGGAGCCGTGGAGCGCCGAGAACCCCCGGCTCTACGACGGTTTCGTGCACACGGCCGTCGAACGCGTGCCGGTGCGGATCGGCTTCCGCACCGTCGCCATCGAGGACGGCGTGATCACGATCAACGGCTCGCGCGTGGTCTTCCGCGGCGTGAACCGGCACGAGCACCACCCGCGTCTCGGACGCGCCGTGCCGCGCGAGACCGCTCTCGCCGACGTCCTGCTGATGAAGCGTCACAACGTCAACGCCGTCCGCACCAGCCACTACCCGCCGGACCCGCACTTCCTCCAGCTGTGCGACGAGTACGGCCTGTGGGTGATCGACGAGTGCGACCTGGAGACGCACGGCTTCGGCGACCTGGGCTGGGAGGGCAACCCGAGCGACGACCCGCGCTGGACCGAGTCCTACCTGGACCGCATGCGCCGGACCGTCGAACGCGACAAGAACCACCCGTCCGTCGTGATGTGGTCGCTCGGCAACGAGGCCCACACCGGCCGCAACCTCGCCGCGATGGCCTCGTGGGCCCGCGACCGCGACCCGTCCCGCCCGGTGCACTACGAGGGCGACCGCGAATGCGAGTACGTCGACGTCTACAGCCGCATGTACGCCCCCCACGAGGAGGTCGAGGAGATCGGCCGGCGTGAGGACACCAACGCCCGGCGCCGCACGCTGCCGTTCATCCTGTGCGAGTTCGCCCACGCCATGGGCAACGGGCCGGGCGGCATGCTCGAGTACCGCGAGCTGTTCGAGCGCTACCGCCACGTGCAGGGCGGGTTCATCTGGGAGTGGATCGACCACGGCCTCGAGGCCGACGGGCACTACGCGTACGGCGGCGACTTCGGCGAGAAGATCCACGACGGCAACTTCGTGATCGACGGCCTGGTGTTCCCCGACCGCACGCCGTCGCCCGGCCTGGTCGAGTTCGCCAAGGTCTTCGAGCCGGTGCGGATCACCGGGACCGCGCAGAGCATCCGGGTCGAGAGCCACTACGACCACGTGTCGCTCGACCACCTGCGGTTCGACTGGGTGTACGAGGTCGACGGGGCAGAGGTCGCCTCGGGGTCGCTCGACGTGCCCGCGATGACTGCCGGAGAGCACGCAGAGCTCCAGGTCCCGCAGCTCCCGGCGGCGTCCGGCGAGGGCTGGCTGACCGTCCGCGCCTCCCTGGCCACCGCCACCACCTGGGCCGACGCCGGTCACGTCATCGCCTGGGGTCAGATCGCCATCGCGGAAGCCGCCCCGGTCTCCCCCGTCACCGCCGTGGAACTGGTGGGCGTCGGCGATGTCCTCTCGCTCGGCCCCGGCGAGTTCGACCCGGCCTCCGGCCTGCTGACCAGGATCGGCGAACACCCGGTGCAGGGTCCGCGCCTTGACCTCTGGCGCGCCCCCACGGACAACGACCGAGGCTCCGACGCACCGGACGACCGCGCCTGGCGCGAGGCGGGCCTGCACCGCCTGCAGCACCGCGTCATCGAGGTCGGCGTCCGGGAGAAGGCGCTGGTCGTCCGTACGCGGGTGGCACCACCGGCGCTCGGTTTCGGCATGCTCGCCGACTACCACTGGACCGCCGACGGCGGCCGCCTGCGACTCCAGCTCGACGTCACCCCCGACGGCGAGTGGCCCTGCACGCTCCCCCGCCTCGGTCTGCGGTTGGCCCTCCCGGCCGAGCTGACGACCGTCGAGTGGTTCGGCGCGGGTCCGGGCGAGGCGTACGCGGACAGCCGCCAGGCGGTCCGCACCGGCCGGTTCAAGTCCACTGTGGACGATCTGCGGACGCCGTACGTCTTCCCGCAGGAGAACGGCAACCGGGCGGACGCGCGCTGGCTCCAGATCACCGCGGGCGGTCGTGGCCTCCGGGTGAGCGGCGAGCCGGTGTTCGACTTCACCGCCCGCCGCTGGACCACCGAGGACCTCGACGCGGCCCGGCACCCGGACGAGCTGAAGCCGCGCGAGCACGTCCACCTGAACCTCGACCTCGCCCAGAACGGACTGGGCACGGCGTCGTGCGGGCCGGGCGTGTTGCCGCAGTACCGGCTCTACGCGCAGAAGGCGAGCTTCTCGCTCACCTTCACCCCGTTGTCCTGAGCGCCCACCAGGTGTCCATTCGAGGCACGGCGGCCGTGTCGCCCTGAGCGACACGGCCCGCGTGGAACAGGAACGCGGCGATGCCCGCCGCGCCCTGCATCCAGCCGACGCCGGGTGGCAGCAGCGGGTCGTCGTTCCTGTGCTCGAGGAACCGCCAGCACACCCCTGTCCCGTCCGGAATCGCGCGCTCGACGAGCACATCGGCAAGGTGCAACGCGAAGTCCGTGTGTTCGCCGGTGTCCAGCAACCTGTCGCCGACCCCGGCGGTGCCGCAGCAACGGCCGTCGTTGTCCCAGAACCCCGGATAGCGCCGTTCTGGCAGGCCGGAGGACAGGATGCTGTGCAGGCACCGGTCGTGCCAGTGCGTCACCGGGGCATCGGCCACGTCGGAGACACCGGCGTGGCCCAGCGCCGGCCACAGCAGCGACGTTCCGGTGGGGCCGTGGCACCAGCCGTAGCTGAACGGCTCCATGTCCTCCAGCAACGGGATGCGCAGCGGCACGCGGAAACCACCGTCGCTCACCTCGGCGAGCGTCACGAGGTGCTCCGCACCCGAGGCCGCCGCCTTGACCAGGTCCGGCCGCCCGAACTCCGCGCCGGCGAGCGCCAGCGCGGTCGCGATGCCGGACAGGCCGTGCGAGAAGTTCGGCATCTCCCGTTGCACGACGCACGAGCGCACCGGCACCGCACGCCAGTTGAGCCCGGCCGGCACCTCCTCCTGCTCGGCCAGCAGGATCTCTGCCGCCGTGTCCGCGAGCTCGCGCGCTCCCCCGGCACCGTGGCGGTGAGCCCACACGGCCGCGAGCAGGACGCCTGCCGTGCCGAGCGTCAGGTCCTGGCTGCGAGCGCCTTCCAGGAACCGCGGCGGGCTGTAGTGGTCGAGCGCCCAGCCGTCCGGTGTGGACAGTTCGAGCAGCCGGGTGACGGCCGCGCCGGATCCGGGCTCGCCGAGCGCGGTCAGCACGCCGATCGCGCTGACCAGGCCGCCGAAGAACGTGTAGTCGGTCGTGGCGGCGATGCCCGCGCGGACCTGCTCGGCGACGACCGCGGCCAGGCGCTGCTCCTCGTCCGTCCACTCCCGGCTCAGGCGGATCTCCGCCAGCACGTGCGCCAGGCCGCCGACGCCCGCGTACATGCCGTCGCGGTCCTCCGGGTCGAGCTCGTCGCCCGCTGACGGCGGAATCCACACCGCGTCGTCGTAGCGCACCTGATCCAGCACCCACCGCCAGGCTGCCTCGGCGGTCCCCCAGTACGTTTCCATCGCGCGATCATCGCATCGCGCCGGCCCGCGTACCCGGCGTTCCCGCCCGGCCGCGTCAGGTGATCTGGAAAGCTGGATCCGTGCGCGTGGCATTGCTGGGCCCCACGACCGTGGAGGCCGACGACGGCACACCGGTCGACATCGGTGGTGCCCGCGTCCGCATGCTCCTAGCCCGCCTCGCGCTCGATCCCGGCCGACCCGTGCCCACCACGACCCTCATCGACGACCTGTGGGGCGAACAGCCACCCGCGGACGCGTCGAACGCCCTGCAGTCGCTCGTCTCGCGGCTGCGCAAGGTCTGCCCGGACGTGACGCTGGAGCCGGGCGGCTACCGGCTCGCGATCGCGCCGGACGACGTCGACGTCCACCGGTTCGAACGGCTCCGCGCCGCCGGGCGGCTCGACGAGGCACTCGAGCTCTGGAGAGGTGACGCGCTCGCCGACGTGCGAGAAGCGCCGTTCGCCCAGTCCGCCGCCGCACGGCTCGACGAGGCGCGCCTCAGCGCCGAGGAGGAGCGGTTCACGAGCGGCGAGCCCGACATCGCCGCGCTGACCGCGATGCACGAGAAGCACCCGTTGCGGGAACGCCTGGCCGGACTCCTGATGCGGGCGTTGTGCGCTCAAAGCAGGCAGTCGGACGCGCTGCGCGTCTACGAGGGCGTCCGCCGCCGACTCGCCGACGAGCTGGGCGTCGACCCGTCCCACGAGCTGCGGGACGTCCACGTCGCCGCCCTGCGCGGCGAGCTCACCCCGAGGCCCTCGGTCGACCGGCTGCCCGTGCGGCTCACCAGCTTCGTCGGCCGCGACGAGGAACTGGCCCAGATCACCGGTCAGCTCGGCCACGCGCGGCTCGTGACGCTGGTCGGACCGGGCGGTGCGGGCAAGACGCGGCTGGCCACCGAGGTCGCGGCCCGGCATCCGTTGCACGCCAAGGGGCGCGTGTGGTTCGCGGCACTGGCCGGTGTCCGCGCGCCGGAGGATCTCGTGGGTGCGGTGCTCAGCGCGTTCGACGTGGCCTTCGGCGGGGATCCGTTGCGGCGCGGGGCGGAGGGCATGAACCGGATCGCCGAGGTGCTGGGCGCGGGCGAGTCGTTGCTGGTGCTGGACAACTGCGAGCACCTCATCGGCGCCGCCGCCGAGTTCGCCGGTGATCTGCTGCGGCGCGTGCCGAACCTGCGGGTGATCGCGACCAGCAGGGAGCCGCTCGCGATCGACGGCGAGTCGCTCTGCCCGGTCGGCCCGCTCTCCGTGCCCAACGGCCAGGCCGACGTGTCGGGGTTCGGCTCGGTGCGGCTGTTCCTGGACCGGGCGAACGCGGTGAAGCCTGGCTTCCGGCTGGACGAGTCCACTGTGGACGAGGTGCGGCAGATCTGCCGCAGGCTCGACGGCATGCCGCTCGCACTCGAACTCGCGGCCGCGCGGCTGCGGTCGATGACGATCCGGCAGATCACCGAGCGTCTCGACGACAGGTTCCGGTTGCTGACCTCGGGCAGCCGCACGGCACTGCCCCGCCAGCGCACGCTGCGCGCCGTCGTCGAGTGGAGCTGGGACCTGCTCACGGAGGAGGAACGCCAGCTCGCGCGCAGGCTGTCCGTGTTCCCGGCGGGAGCCGACCTCGCCGCGATCGAGCAGGTCTGCCACGAGGACGCGCTGTACGTGCTCACGTCACTGGTCGAGAAGTCCATCGTGGACGTCACCGAGCACGACGAACCGCGCTACCGGATGCTCGAGACCATCCGCGTCTACGCGGCGGAACAGCTGGACGCGTCCGGGGAGAAGCGCGAGGTCGTCGACCGGTTCCGCCAGTACTACCGGGCCCTCGCCGGCAGGTGGGAGCCGCTCACCCGCACCACCCGCCAGCTCGAGGCGATCGGGATGTTCGACGCGGAGCAGGACAACATCGCCGCCGCGCTGCGCGGCGCGTTGGACGATCGCGACGCGGCGCTGGCGGCGGACCTGGTCGGCGGCACCTTCTGGTACTGGCTGGTCAAGGGCGACAACGAACGTGCGGAGCTGTCGGTGCGCGACGTGCTCGCGCTCGGCAGCGACCTGCCGGCCGACCTCGCCGCCTCGTTCCGCGCGATGCACCTCATCATGACCGCGATCCCCGGCGCCCCGGAGACCGTGCAGGCCGCGGACGTCATCGAGGACTGTGTGCGCACCGGTGCCACGCAGAAGTATCCGGCGCTGTCGATCGCGCTGCCGATGCTCGCGTTCCTCAGCCAGAACCGCGAGCTGGCACGCCGTGAGGTGGCGCGGGCCTCGGCGAGCGAGGACGCGTGGGCGCGAGCGGCGGCCGACTGGGCGTTGAGCTTCATCCTCGTCGACGAGGGTGATCTCGACGGCGCCGAAGTGGCCCGTGACCGCGCGTACGAGCAGTTCATGGCCGTGGGCGACCGCTGGGGCTCGGCGATGACTCTCGGCATGAAGGCCGCGTTCGTCTCGCACACCGGCGACAACCAGGCGGCGATCGACCTGTACCAGCGCGGGCTCGACGTGGCGCTGGAACTGCGGTCGCAGGACGACGCGGTGCAGCAGCAGTGGCGGCTCGCGGTCGAGTACGCGCGCGCCGGCGACCACGAGTCGGCCGCGCGTGAGGTCGCCGAGGCGGAGCAGTACGTCCGCGACGTCGGCAACGACCAGATGTCTCTCATGGTCGGCTACGCGAAGGCCGAGGTCAGGCTCCGCGCCGGCCACGCCGCCGAAGCACGTGAGCTGAGCACGCGGTTCAAGGAGTCGGCCACGATCTCGGCCGTGTTCGGCTCGTACGTCGCGGAGTGGTCGGCGATCCTCGACGCGCGCATCGCGCTCGAGGAGGGCGATCTGGCCGAGGCGGAGGCACGCGCCGCGGTGGCGATCGGCATGACGTCGGATCGCGGCGACATGCCGGATCTCGCGACGGTGACCGAACTGCTCGCCCACATCCGGCACCGGCAGGGCCGCGACTCGGCGGCCCGGCTGCTCGCGCTCGCCCAGGTGATCCGCGGCCGGCTCGACCTGGGCGATCCCGACGTGCGGCGCCTCGTCGCCGAGCTCGGCGAGCCCGGACAGCTCACCATCGGCAAAGCGGAAGCGCTGCGGGAGTTACGCGAGGAAGCGGGCATCAGCACCGGCTGACACCCGCCTCGCACTAGACCCTCTTGCGGTAGGACCACGTGGCCAGCGGGAAGAACACCGCGACCGCCGCCACCATCCAGATCAGCGAACCGGTGAGCGGTGCGGCGATCGCACCGCCGTTGAGCAGTCCGCGCAGCGCGTCCGCCATCAACGAGACCGGGCTGATGTCCGCCCACGCCTTCAGCCAGCCCGGCATCGTCGACGTGCCGACGAACACGTTGCTGCCGAACGTCAGCGGCATGATCAGCACGAACATCATGCCCTGCACGGCCTGCGGGGTCTTGAGCAGCATGCCGACGAACACCGACGCCCAGCAGAAGGCCAGCCCGAACACGATCGTGAGGCCAACCGCGACGAGCAGTTCCACCGGCCCGGTCTGCACCCGGAAGCCCATGACGGTGGCGACGACGAGCAGCACCATGATGCAGACGACGTACCGCACGATGTCCGCCAGCACCGCGCCGATCAACGGTGCCGAGCGGGCGATCGGCATGGACCGGAACCTGTCGAACACGCCCTTGGAGACGTCCGTGTTCAGCTGCACGCCCGCGGTCATGCTGGCCTGCAGGATGTTCATCACCATGATCCCCGGCACCAGCATCTGCAGGTACGCGTCCGTGTTCCCGGCGAGCGCGCCGCCGAAGAGGTAGGTGAACATCGCCAGGAAGACGATCGGCGCGATCGTCACGTCCATCAGCTGCTCCGGGTTCTTGCGGATCTTCAGGATTCCGCGCCACGCCAACGAGAACCCGTGGCGCATGCCCTTGTCCAGCGCGATGGTGCTCATGCCAGGCTCCCCTCGGTCTGCTTGCCGGTCAGCGCGAGGAAGACCTCGTCGAGCGACGGCAGGCGCAGCGCCAGCTCGTCCGCGGTGATGCCGGCGTCGTCGAGCTTGCGGACCAGAGTGGACAGCAGCACCGGATCGTTGACCGGCGCCGTGAGCAGTCCGGTGTCCTCGTCGCGCGTCGGCCGAACCCCGGTCAGGTCGCCGAGAATCCGTTGCACGACATCGAGATCGCGCAACGACGTCGGCCGCACCTGCAGCGTCTGCCCGCCCACGCGGCGCTTCAGCTCGTCCGGCCGTCCCTCGGCCACCACGCGGCCGTGGTCGAACACCGTGATCGTGTCCGCGAGCTGGTCGGCCTCCTCCAGCTACTGCGTGGTGAGCAGGACCGTCACCCCGTTCGCGACGAGCTTGCGCACCACCGCCCACACCTCGTTGCGGGCGTGCGGGTCCAGCCCGGTGGTCGGCTCGTCGAGGTACAGCACCGACGGATTCCCGACCAGGCTCGCCGCGAGGTCGAGCCGCCTGCGCATACCGCCCGAGTACGTCTTGGCGGCCCGCCCCGCGGCGTCGGTCAGCTCGAACTGCTCCAGCAACTCGGCCGCCCTGGCACGCGCCCCCGCCCGTGAGTGGTCCAGCAGCCGCGCCAGCAGCACCAGGTTCTCCGTACCGGAGAGGTCCTCGTCCACCGACGCGTACTGCCCGGTCAGCCCGATCAGCGACCGCACCGCCCTGGGATTCTTCACCACGTCGTGCCCTCCGACCGTGGCGTGCCCGGCGTCCGGCCGCAACAACGTGGCCAGCACCCGCACCGCCGTGGTCTTGCCCGCACCGTTCGGCCCGAGCACGCCCACGACCTTCCCCTCCGGCACCTCGAGGTCCACGCCGTCCAGCGCTTTGGTCTCCCCGTAGTGCTTGACCAGGCCTTCTGCCCTGATCGCCAGTGACATCGTCGGTACCTCCCCGTGTTCGGGAGGAACTGTGCGCCGCCCCGCTGGCAGGACGCGCACAAGCCGCTGTCAGCCCCTGACAGCCGCTGTCATGCGCCGGACGGCCTCCGTGAGGATCTCGGGCGAGGTGGCGATGTTGAGCCGCGCGAAGCCCGCTCCCCCGCTGCCGAAGTCCGTTCCCGAGGTCAACGCGACCCGTCCACGTTCGAGGAACAGCGCCGCCGGGTCCGCGCCGATGCTCCGGCAGTCCAGCCAGGCCAGGTAGGTCGCGGGTGCCGGCCGGTACCCGATCTCCGGCAGATGCTCCGCGAGCAGCCCAGCCAGCAGCGCGCGGTTCTCCTCGAGACCTTCCAGCACCGCGTCCAGCCAGTGGCCACCTTCCTTCAACGCCGCGGTGTGCGCGATGGAGGCGATGTGACTGGGCCCGTGGCTGACCTCCACCGGCAACCTGTCGAGGTCGTCCGCGTCTGCCCCGGCAACGGCGATCGCGGCCTTCAGCCCGGCCAGGTTCCAGCCCTTCGACGCGGACATCAACGACAGCCCTCGCGGATCAACGCTCAAGTACGGCACGAACGTCGCGCTCCTGGACACGATCGGCGCGTGAATCTCGTCGGCGATGACCCGAACCCCGTACTTCCCGGCGAGGTCGGCAACGGCGGCCAGCTCTTCGGCCGTGTGCACGGTCCCGGTCGGGTTGTGCGGACTGCACAGCAAATACACCGGCCGCGCGGCGCGGACGTGCCTGAAGGTTCGCTCCAACACGTCCGCATCGAGCCGGCCGTCGTTCAGCGGCGCTTCGACGATCGGCAGTCCCATGCTCCTCACGAACATGTAGAACGGCGGATACACCGGCGGGCTGACGATGACGAGGTCACCGCCCACCACCTTGATCGTCTCGACGATGCCGAGCATCACGTCCGCCACGACCGCCGTGCGGTCGACCGCGATCCCATCCCACCTCCAGCGGCTACTCGCGAAGCCTGCCAGCGCCTCGGCATATCCGGTTCCGCACGGGTAGCCCGTATCGCCGAGCTGCACGGCATCGATGATCGCCCGCGCGACCGGTTCGGCCGGCTCGGCGTCCATCTCGGCCACCCACACCGGCAGCACGTCTTCCGGGTACTGGCGCCACTTCACGCTCGTACGCCGCCGCAACCGGACGTCGAACGGGTTCACGAGGCCGACCGCACCAACGCCTCAGTGACTTCGCGGGTCGACGCCGTGCCTCCGAGATCGGGAGTTCTGGTGGACGGCTGGGCCAGTGTCGTCTCGATCGCGGCCAGCACGTCCGCGGCGGCATCGGGCCGGCCGAGGTGCTCCAGCATCAGCGCGGCCGACCACACCGCGCCGACCGGGTTGGCCACTCCCGTGCCCGCGATGTCCGGCGCAGACCCGTGCACCGGCTCGAACATCGACGGGAACTCCCGCGTCGGGTCGAGGTTGGCGGATGGCGCGATGCCGATGCTGCCCGCGACGGCCGCCGCCAGGTCGCTCAGGATGTCACCGAACAGGTTCGAGCCGACGACGACGTCGAACCGGCCCGGCTGCAGCACGAACTTCGCGGCCAGCGCGTCGATGTGCTCGGAGTCCCAGCGCACCCCGGGATGGTGCTCGGCGCGTTCGGCGACGATCTCGTCCCAGAACGGCAGGGTGTGCACGATGCCGTTCGACTTGGTCGCCGACGTCAGGTAGCCACGGCGCAGTGCCGCGAGGGCGAAGGCGTAATCGACGATCCTCGTGACGCCGGCCCGCGTGAAGATCGCCTCCTGGATCGCGAGCTCGTCGGGGAAGCCGCGGTTGAGCCGGCCGCCCGCCTCGCTGTACTCGCCCTCGACGTTCTCCCGCACGACCACGAAGTCGAACTCGGCCTCCCGCACCGGCGTCTCGACGCCGGTGAACGTCCGGATCGGCCGGAGGTTGACGTACTGGCGGAAGGTGCGCCGGATCGGGATGAGCAGACCCCACAGCGACACGTGGTCGGGTACCCCGGGCCAACCGACCGCGCCGAGCAGGATGGAGTCGAAGTCCCGCAACACGTCCAGCCCGTCAGCCGGCATCATCGCGCCCTCACGCGTGTACCGCTCGCACCCCCAGTCGAACTCGGTGTACGACAGCTTGAAGCCGTGCGCGGCCGACACCGCGTCGAGCACGTCCCTGGCCGCGCCGATCACCTCCCGGCCGATCCCGTCGCCCGGTATCACCGCTATCCGCATCAGCCACCGATTCCCAGCAGTGCGACCATCACCGGTAGCCCGAGCAGGATCAGGATCGCGCCCAGCACGTCGAACGAGATGCCGGAGCGGATCATTCTCGTGATCGGAACCATCCCTGATCCGTACACGACCGCGTTCTGCGGTGTCGAGACCGGCAGCATGAAACCGAACGACGCGGCGAACGTCGCGGCGAGCGCGGGCACGAACGGGTTGGCGCCCGCGGCCATCGCGATCGGGATGATGATCGGGACGACGACGGCGGCGGAGGCGGTGTTGCTCGTCGTCTCCGACACGACGATCGCGAGGACGACCGCGAAGATCGTGATCGGGACGACGCTGCTCAGGCCGAGCAGGTCGGACGCCGACTCGCCCAGCGTCTTGGCGAGACCGGTGCTCGCCAGCAGCGAGCCGAAGATGATGCCGGTGCCGAACAGCAGGATCGTGCCCCAGTCGATCTCGGCCGCGTCACGCCAGCGCAGCGTGAACTCACGCTTCGGCCAGTCGACCGGCAGCAGGTACAGCAGCGACGCGCCGATCACCGCGATGACACCCTCGTCGAGCCGGTCGCTGACCGTCTCGTAGACCTTCGAGTCGTTGCCCGCGATCAGCGCGACGATGCCGGGCACGATCCACAGCGTCACGGTGACCCCGAACGCGATCAACGTGTTCTTCTCCGCGCGGGACAACGGCCCCATCGCGTCACGCTCCCGCTGGACGTAGTCGCGCACGCCGTCGATGCGCTTGATCTCCGGCCGGTTGAGCAGCAACAGGACCACCCCCAACGCGACGAACATCAGCGCACAGATCGGCAACGCCGTCGCGGTCCACTGGGCGAACGAGATCCGCTCCCCGGTGGCTTCCTCGATCAGGCCCCTGCCGATGAGGTTCGGCGGTGTCCCCACCGGTGTCAGCAGTCCGCCGACGCTGGCGCCGTACGCGAGCATGAGCATGATCGCGGCACCGACCCGCAGCCGCAGCGGGTCGAAGTCCTCGGCCACCAGCCCGCGTTCCTGCAGCAGCTTCGCGATCACGGCGAGGATGCCGATCGCGGTCGGCAGCAGCATCGCGACCGTCGCCGTGTTGGACACGAACGCGGACAGCACACAGGTGATGCCGCCGAACGCGATGATCACGCCAGTCGTCGAGCCACCCACCCGCGGCAACGCGAGGATCCGAAACGCGAACCGGCGCGCCAGCCCGTGCTTGAGCATCGCCTGGGCCAGGATGAACGCCCCGATGAACGTGAAGATCGTCGACGAACCGAACGGGCGCAGCGCCGCGTCCGGCGGCACCACACCCAGCACGACGATCAGCCCGACACCGATCAGCCCGCCGACCGGGATCGGCACCGCCTCGGTGATCCACAGGACGATCACGCCGAGCAGGATCCCCGCGAGGGTCTGCTGATGACCTGCCAGGTCGATCGGCAGCGCCAGGAACACGATCGTCACGAGCGGTGCGAGCCACAGTCCCACCGTGCGGCGGCCGCGCTCGAACCTCTCCTCGGTTTTGGACAGCTTCTGCTCGCCCAGACTCCGATATGTGGCGTGGCCGAGCAGTGCGGCGTCCACATCGGTCCGGTTCGTCGGTCGGTCGTTCGGCATGGTGCGCCTCCCATCGATCCAGGACCAGGGTGGCACCGGGGAGCACGACCGGCTACCCCTGAGGGCCTCACCAGCCGGTGAGGCCCTCCCCGGACCGCTGTCAGGCGAACGGCAACTTGTCGATGCCGCACGTCTTCTGCGCAGGCAGCACCCCGGTGAAGAGGTACTCCCGCTTCACCTTCTCCGCGCAAGCACTCCGCACGTACATCGACGTGTGCCCGTACCCCTCAACGGTGAGGAACCCGGTGCGAGCCATCTCCGCCGCACCGTCGCGAGCACCGTGCAGCGGCGTGGACGGGTCGAACCTGCTGTTGATGAACAGGATCGGCGCCGACGTCCAGCGGTTCCACGGACCGGTGTAGCGGTCCTCGTCACGACCCTGCCAGAACGCGCAGGCCATCATGTCGTACACCACGGCACGGCCCCAGTACGGCACGCGCTCGTCCTCGCTCTTGCCGTACTTCGTGTACGTGGCGGTGTCGCGCGGGAAATCGCTGTCCGAGCACTGAACCGCGTTGAACCCCTCGAACCGGTTGGTGACGTAGTCGGCGGACGCCGCGCGCAGCGACGCCGGCGCCTGCCACACCCCCTGCAGGATCCGGGCGGTGTCCTGCCAGTTCTCCGGCTGCGCCAGCGCGTCCCAGACGGTGCTGATCAGCGTGACGCGGTCGAAGCGGCCGTCCGGCGTGGTGACGGGAGAAGCCGTCACCTTGGCCACCAGGTCCGCCCACTTCTTGCGCAGGTCGCCGCCCGCGAACGCGCACTTCGCGCCCGGCGCCGCGCACAGCTTCAGAAACTGGTCGAACGTCTCGGCGACACCGCGCGGCACGTCCTGGCGCGTGTCGAGCGGCACGGTCGTGCCCTGGTTGCCGTGCCCGGTGGCGTTGCCGATGAAGTCGAGCGCGCCGTCGAACGCGAGCGCGCGGACCTTGTCCGGGAACATGTTCGCGTAGATCGCGCCGAGGTGCGTGCCGTACGAGATGCCGTGGTACGTCAGCTTCCTGTCGCCGACGGCCTTGCGCAGCTGGTCGAGGTCACGCGCCGTGTTGGCGGACGAGACGTGGTCCAGCAGGTCGCCGGACTTCGTCTCGCAGCGCCGCACGAACTCCCGGTATCCCTCGTAGAACGCCGGCTCCTCCGCGGCGGTGTCGGGGTAGACCGGGATCGAGTTGAGGAACGCCTGCTGCTCCTCGACGCTGTCGAAGCACCGGACAGTGGCGCTGCGACCGATGCCGCGCGGATCCCACGACACCACGTCGAACCGCGCCCGCAGGTCGGACGAGAACAGCCACTCCCACTTGCCACGTGCGCGCAACCGGTCGACACCGGACGCGCCGGGCCCGCCGAAGTTCACGAACAGCGAGCCGATCCGCTTCGACGGGTCGGTCGCGGGCAACCTGATGACCGCCAGGTCGATCTTCGTGCCGCTCGGCCGGTCGTAGTCGAGCGGCACTTTCGCGGTCGCGCACTGGAACCCGTCCTGACAGTCCTGCCAGGACAGCGCAGGCGTCTGCGCGTCGGGTTCGGCGACGGCGACGGAGGCGGGCGCCAGACCGATGAGCAGCGCCGCCGTGATCAGTATCGATTTCAAATTGAAGCTCCCCAGTTCCAACCTCTCGGTCAGGAGACGCTGGTGCCACCCGCCGGGTTGCATCCGGGGAACGAGCGAAAGTCAGCTCAGCGCGTGCGTGGCGGTCGCACCTCCGTCCACCACGAACTCCGCGCCCGTGCAGTACGCGCTTTCGCCGCTGGCCAGGAACAGAACGACGTTCGCGACGTCCTCCGGCTGGCCGACTCGGCGCAGCGCCACCTTCTTGCCGATCGGTGAGATGTCGACCGGGCGGCCCAGCGCCTCGCCCACCATCGGGGTGTTGATCGCGCCGGGATGCACGGAGTTGACGCGGATGCCGTGCTGGCCGAGCTCCATCGCGGCCACTTTGGTCATGCCGCGGATCGCGAACTTCGAAGCCGTGTAAGCAACCAGGTACGGCATGCCGCCCAGGCCCTCGACCGACGACACGTTGACGATCGATCCGCCGCCCGCCCGCGTCATCGACTCCACGACGGCGCGCATCCCGAGGAACGTGCCGACCTGGTTGATGCCGATCACCCGCTGGTAGTCGGCGAGTGTCGTGTCCGTCAGCGCCGAG
The DNA here is from genome assembly GCF_039537795.1 of Lentzea roselyniae. Taxonomy (NCBI): domain Bacteria; kingdom Bacillati; phylum Actinomycetota; class Actinomycetes; order Pseudonocardiales; family Pseudonocardiaceae; genus Lentzea; species Lentzea roselyniae. The sequence goes on along the minus strand of NZ_BAABBE010000002.1, from coordinate 365,568 downwards.
AAGTGCAGGACGCCCGCGTTGTTCACCAGCACCGAGATGTCGCCGAACGTGCTGATCGTGAACGCGACCGCCTCGGCCCACTCGTCCTCGTTGGACACGTCGAGGTGGCAGTACTCCGCGCCCAGCTCGGCGGCGAGCTCCTTGCCCTGGTCGTCGAGGACGTCGGTGAGCATCACCCGCGCGCCCTCCTCGGCGAACCGGCGGGCCGCGGCCGCGCCCTGACCGCGGGCCGCACCGGTGATCAGGGCGATCTTGCCGTCCAGCCGCATCTACATCAGCTCGTCGGTCAGCGGCATCATGACGGTCTTGAGCTCGGTGTAGGCCTCGTAGGCGCTCTGGCCGCCCTCGCGGCCGAGACCGGACTGCTTGAAGCCGCCGAACGGCACGTGCGGTTCGAGCTGGAAGCCGTTGATGCCGACCATGCCGACGCGCAGCCTCTTCGACACGCGGAACGCGCGGCGGACGTCGTTGGTGTAAACACCGGCTCCCAGGCCGTACTCGGTGTCGTTCGCGATGCGGATGGCTTCTTCTTCGTCGTCGAACGGCACCACGGTGAGCACCGGTCCGAAGATCTCCTCGCGGGCGATCGTCATGTCGTTGCTGGCATCGGCGAAGATCGTCGGCGCCACGAAGTTGCCCGACGCGAGATCGCCTTCGAGCCGGGTGCCGCCGGTGACCAGGCGAGCGCCGTCCTGCTGGCCGCGTTCGATGTAGCCGAGCACGCGGTCGAGCTGTTTCTGGTTGATCAACGGACTGGCCAGCACCGCCGGGTCGAACGGGTCGCCGAACGTGACCGCGCTCGCGAGCATCGAGGCGGTGGCGACGAACTCCTCCTGCACGTCCCGCTGCACCAACGCCCGCGTGTGCGCGACGCACGCCTGACCCGACAGGCCCATGGTGACCATGCCCATGCAGGTCATCGCGGCGAGGCCGACGTTCGGGGCGTCCGCGAACACGAGTGCGGGCGACTTCCCGCCCAGCTCCAGGGAAACGCGCTTCATCGTGCCCGCGGAGGCTTCGACGATCCGGCGGCCGACCGCGCGGCTGCCGGTGAAGCTGATCTTGTCGACCGCGGGGTGGGTGATCAGGGCTTCGCCGGTCGGATCGCCGGGACCGGTGACCAGGTTGATCACGCCCTCCGGCAGACCCGCCTCGATCAGCAGCTCGACCATGCGGATCACGCAGAACGACGCGTACTCCGAGGGCTTCACGACGACCGTGCACCCGGCGGCGAGCGCGGGCGCGAGTTTCTGGGCGAACAGCACGAACGGCGCGTTCCACGGCAGGATCGCCGCGACGACACCGACCGGCTCGCGGAACGTCATCGCCAGGTGGTCGCCACCCTGGTACGGCGGCAGGGTCTGGCCGCCGACCTTGTCGATCCAGCCCGCGTGGTGGTCGAAGATGTCCGCCGCGATGCCGACGGACGTGGCGTAGATCTGGCCGAACGACAGCGGCACGCCGTTGTCCAGCGCCTGCAGGCCGCGCAGCTCGTCGGAGTGCTCCCGCAGCAGGTCGCTGTACCTGCGCAGCACCCGGATGCGTTCACCGACCTTCGACCTCGACCACGTGCCCTCGTCGAACGCCTTGCGCGCGGCGAGCACGGCGGCGTCGACGTCCTCGGGCGACGCGACGGCGAAGTGGCCGATCTCCTCGCCCGTGGCCGGGTGGTGGTGGGTCCAGGTCTCGGCCGTCTCACGGAACTCGCCCCCGATGAGGAGCCGGCCGTCCTTCAGGCCGAGCGTCTCGCGGTGCGGTTGCACGGTGAGCGTCACAGCTCCTCCTACAGCACAGTGTCGTTCAAAGACTCATGGTTTCGGTGCACGAGAACGTCTTCTTCGGATCGCGACCGGCGAAGTGGTCGTCCAGATCTTCGAACCCCGTGAACTTCTGCTCCACGGTGGGCGGCGCCATCAGCGCGACCATGCCGCCGTGCACCACGAAGACCTGGCCGTTGATCTTCTCGCCGGATGGACCCGCGAGGTGCGCCACGAACTTCGCGACGTGCTCGGGCGCCAGCGGGTCGTCGCCTTCCGGTGCGTCGCCGAACACGTGCGCGGTCATGCCCGTGCGAGCACGCGGGCAGATCGCGTTGGCGCGGACGCCGTAGCGGGACGTGCCTCGGGCGGTCGCGACCGTCAGCGCGGCGATCCCGGCCTTGGCCGCCGCGTAGTTCGCCTGGCCTTCGGAGCCGAGCAGGAACGCCTCCGACGAGGTGTTGACGATCCGCCCGTAGACCTGTTCGCCGGACGACTTGGACTGCTGCCGCCACAACGAGACGGCGTTGCGCGACAACAGGAAATGACCTCGCAGGTGGACTCTCATCACGAGGTCCCAGTCCTCGTCGGACATGTTGAACAGCATCCGGTCGCGCAGCACCCCGGCGTTGTTCACGACGACGTGCAGGCCGCCGAACTCCTCCAGCGCCGCGGTGACGAGGGTGTCCGCGGTGGTCCGCTCCCCCACGTCACCCTCGACCACGACGCACTTGGCGCCCAGCTCCTCGATCTCGGCCGCGACGGCGTCGGCCGAGCCGGGCAGGTCGTTCAGGACGAGCGAAGCACCGGCACGAGCCAGCTCCAGTGCTTCCGCCCGGCCGAGCCCGGCTCCCGCGCCGGTGACGACGGCGACCTTCCCCGCAAGGTCCACTTGAGACTCCCGATGGCTGTGTGTTCAGTCGAAGAGGATGACCTGACGGATCAGGGATCCTCCGCCGCGCAGCGCCTGCAGGCCCTCGTTCACGTCCTCGAGGCGGATCCGCTTGCTGATCATGCCTTCCAGGTCGAGACGCCCCTGCCGCCACAGCGCGATCATGCGCGGCACGTCCCGGCGGAAGTTCGCCGTTCCGTAGAACGACCCGTGCAAGGTCTTGTCGTGCAGGAACAGTTCCTGCGCGCTGAACGACACCATCGCGTCCGCACGTCCGGCGCCGACGACGACCGTGTGGCCGCCGCGCCGGGTCAGGTCCCACGCCTGCCGGATCGTGGCGGACAGGCCGACCACGTCGAAGACGTAGTCGAAGCCCATGCCGCCGTTGAGCTGGTTGTTGAGATCGGCGACGCCCTCGGGTGTCGTCGCGTGCGTCGCGCCGAACCGTTGTGCCACCTCGTGCTTCTCGACCACGGGGTCCACGCCGACGATCTTCGCCGCCGCGGCGAGCCGCGCGCCCTGGATCACCGCGATGCCGACGCCACCGCAGCCGATCACCGCGACGCTGGAACCCGGTTCGACCTTCGCGGTGTTGAGCACGGCGCCGACACCGGTGAGAATGCCGCAGGACAGCAGTGCCGCGATCTCCCACGGCACGTCGTCGTCGACCTTCATCGCCGCGTCGGCGGGCACGACCATCTCTTCGGCGAACGCGCCGAGACCCGCGTAACCGAACGCGGGATTGCCACCGACGACGAAACGCGGCGAGGTGAACGCGGACAACGTGTGCACGAGACACAGGTGGGCCTGACCGGTCACGCACTGCGCGCACTTCCCGCACGGCGGCACGAACGTGATCGCCACGTGGTCGCCCACCGCGAGCGATGTCACGGCACTGCCGATCTCGACGACCTCACCGGCACCTTCGTGCCCGATCACACCGGGCGCCAGCGCGGGCAGCGTTCCGTCCATCGCGGACAGATCGCTGTGGCATACCCCGCACGCCTTGATCTTGATGCGCACTTCCTGCGGCCCCGGCGCGGTGGTCGTCACGTCGTCCCGGAGCTCGAGCTTGTCGTCACCGACCTGGTTGAGCACGGCTGCCTTCACCGGTATCACTCCTCGCTGAGCTCACGGCCAGTGCCGCGGCACTCGATACCCGTCGCACAGTAGAATCTGTTCCTGTTCGTGACAAGGTCCATCAGCGTGAGAGCCGCAGCGCGCCCATGGGGCACGACGTGACGGCACGCTCGGCCCGCTCCACCTCGTCATCAGCGAGCTCACCCTCCCGGATCTGCAGAACCTCTTCGTCGTCAAGGTCAAACACCTCGGGCAGGATTGACATGCAGACCCCGTGCGCCTCACAGACCGAAGGGTCGACGTCCACCTTCATGGCAGCCTCCTGACAGCAGGTAGAACTTGTTCTAGAGTAGCGGCCATGCGCATCGGTTTCACGCCCGAACAGGAGCAGTTGCGCCAGGAGCTGCGGGCGTACTTCGCCGCGCTCATGACGCCGGAACGCCGGGCAGGGCTCGCCGGCGGCAGCGACTACGGTGATGCCGAGGTGTACAAGGACACCGTCCGCCAGATGGGCAAGGACGGCTGGCTCACCATCGGCTGGCCGGAGGAGTACGGCGGCCGCGACCGGCCGATGATCGAGCAGCTGATCTTCCTCGACGAGGCGTCCGCCGCCGGTGCGCCGGTCCCGTTCCTGACGCTGAACTCGATCGGGCCGACCATCATGGCGTACGGCACGGCCGAGCAGAAAGCGTTCTACCTGCCCAGGATCGCTTCCGGTGAGATCCACTTCGCCATCGGCTACTCCGAACCCGAGGCGGGCACCGACCTGGCGGGACTGCGCACTCGGGCGGTCCGCGACGGCGACGACTACGTCATCAACGGCCAGAAGATGTGGACCAGCCTCATCCAGTACGCGGACTACGTGTGGCTGGCGTGCCGCACCGACCAGGAATCGCAGCGGCACAGGGGTTTGAGCATCATCATCGTGCCGACCACGGACCCCGGTTTCTCCTGGACACCGGTGCCGACCATGTCCGGGCCGACCACCAGCGCCACCTTCTACGACAACGTGCGCGTGCCGGCGACGAACCTGATCGGTGAGGAGCACAAGGGCTGGAAGCTCATCACCAACCAGCTCAACCACGAACGCGTCGCACTGTGTTCGGCCGCACCGCTGCAGACCGCGCTGCGCGAAGTTCGTCAATGGGCGCAGGAAACCGGCGCCGACCGGAACGAGTGGGTGCGGCTGCACCTCGCTCGTGTGCACGCCAAGACCGAGTTCCTCAAGCTGATCAACTGGCGGATCGCCTCCGGTGGTGACGAGGCGCCTTCGCCCGCGGAAGCCTCGGCCACCAAGGTGTTCGGCACCGAGTTCGCCACCGAGGGCTACCGGCTGCTGATGGAGGTGCTGGGCGCCAACGGAATCGTGCGCGCCGGTTCGCCGGGCGCGTTGTTGCAGGGCCGGGTGGAACGCATGCACCGCTCGTCGCTGATCCTGACGTTCGGCGGCGGCACCAACGAGATCCAGCGGGACATCATCGCGCGCGCCGGCCTCGGCCTGCCCGCGGTGCCTCGATGACCGGGAGACGACATGGACTTCACCCTGACCGAGGCACAACGCGAGCTCGCCGCGCTGACCCGCAAGATCCTCGACTCCTCGGCCGACCCGTGGCCTGATCTGGTCAAGTCGGGTGTCGTGCCCGAGTCCCCCGACGAGTTCGGTGTCCTGGAACAGTGCTCGGTGCTGGTCGAGCTCGGCCGCGCGGTCGCCGCTGTGCCGTACCTGCCCACGATGGTCGCGGCGTCGGCCCTCGCGGAATTCGGGGCGGCGGAACAGCGTTCGCGGTGGCTGACCCCGGGAACCGTCCTGTCCGTGGCGCTTGCGGAAGCCGATGGCGCGAAGACGACAGTACCGTTCGCGACCAGTGCTGCCGCGTTCCTGGTGTCGCACGACGAGCAGGTGTTCCTCGTCGAGGCCGACCGGCTCGACATCACCCCGCAGGAACTGGTCGACGGCTCGGAGGCGGGCTGGTTCGAGTTCTCCGGTGGCGAACCGGTTCCCGGACTCACCCCGGAGTGGCTCGTCACGCGGTACACGTTGGGGCTCTGCGCCTTCCAGCTCGGCGTGACCGAACGAGCGCTGGAGCTGACGGCCGAGTACGCGCGCACCCGCGTGCAGTTCGACCGGCCGATCGGCAGCTTCCAGGCCGTGGCGCAACGCCTCGCTGATGCGTACATCGACGTGGCGGCGATCCGGTTGACGCTGTGGCAGGCGGCCTGGCGGCTGTCCGAGGGCCTGCACGCGGACGCCGAGGTGGCGACGGCGAAGTTCTGGGCTGCCGACGCCGGGCACCGCGTGGCGCACACCGCCGTGCACGTCCACGGCGGCACGGGCATCGACATGAGCCACGACGTGCACAAGTACTTCACCGCGGCGAAGCGGGCCGAGTTCGAGCTGGGCGGGGCGACCGCCCAGCTCCTGAAGCTCAGCGCAGCTTGGTGAGCCGTTCCACCGTCTCGTCGAACTCCCGCAGCAACTCCGCGAGCACCTCCGCGACCGGGCGCACCTCGTTCATCCGCCCGACGACCTGCCCGACCGGCATCGACACCACGGACGGGTCGTCGGTGCGGGCGATCCGCAGGTGTGCCTCGCTGACGAGCAGGTTCTGCAACGGCATGGGCAGCGGCTGCGGGGCTTCCTCCGCCGCCCACGCCTCCGTCCACCGCGTCTTCAGCAACCGCGCCGGCTTGCCCGTGTAGATGCGGGTGCGGACGGTGTCGCTGGAACCGGCGGCGAGCAACGCCTGCTGCGTGCTGGAGTTCCCGAGCGTGTACTCGGTGGTGGTCAGCCAGTACGAGCCCATCCACACCCCGGAGGCGCCGAGCGCCATGGCCGCGGCAGCCTGTCGGCCGGAGCCGATGCCACCGGCCGCGAGCACCGGCACTTCCACCGCGTCGACGATCTCCGGCACGAGCACCATCGTGGCGACTTCACCGGTGTGGCCGCCCGCCTCGTAGCCCTGGGCCACCACGATGTCGACGCCGTTCTCCACATGCCGTCGCGCGTGCTCGGCCTTGCCCGCGAGGGCGGCCACCGGAACGCCGGCAGCGTGCACTCGTTCGATGACATCGGAGGGCGGCGAGCCCAGCGCGTTCGCGATCAGCCGGATCGGGTGCTCCAGCGCCACGTCGACGTGCGACCGCGCGACCGAGTGCAGCCAGCCGAGCACGCCCTGGCTGTCCTCGCCCTCCGGCAGCGGTGGCACGCCGAGCTTCAGCAGCGTCTGCTGCACGAAGTCCTTGTGGCCCTGAGGGATGAGCTTGCTCAGGTCCACCTGCGTGCCTTCCGCGGGCACCTTGGCGGGCATGACGATGTCGACGCCGTACGGCTTGCCGTCGGTGTTCTCGTCCATCCACGTCAACGCGCGGTCGAGGTCCTCCGCGTCGTTGAACCGCACGCACCCCAGCACGCCGAGGCCGCCCGCCCTGCTGATCGCCGCCGCCACGTGCTCGGACGGTGTGAAGCCGAAGACGGGATGTTCGATGCCGAGCTGGTCACACAGGCTGGTGCGCATGGTCCTCCACGTGGCGGCGAGCCCACTGGTAGTCGGGTTTACTGTCACGCGGGCTGGTGCGCGTGCTCTTCGACGTGACGGCGAGCCCACTGGTAGTCCGGCTTGCCGGTGGGTGTCCTGCCGATCTCGTCGACCAGCCAGAGCGACCGCGGCACCTTGTAGCCCGCGAGCGTCTCGCGGACGTGAGCGTCCAGTTCGGACAGTGTGGGAGTCTTGCCCTCGCGCGGGTGCACCAGAGCGCCGACGCGCTGGCCGAGCCGGTCGTCGGGAACGCCGATCACGAGGGCGTCGTACACGTCCGGGTGCGACTTCAGCGCCGCCTCGACCTCCTCCGGGAACACCTTCTCGCCACCGGTGTTGACGCAGGTGTTGCCGCGGCCGAGCAGCGTGATGTCGCCGTCCTCCTCGAACCTGGCGTAGTCGCCGGGCACCGTGAACCGCCTGCCGTCGACCTCGACGAACATCCGCGCGGTCTTCTCGGGGTCCTTGTAGTAGCCGAGCGGGATGTGCCCGCCGCGCGCCAGCTTGCCGATGACACCCGGCACCGGTTCCAGCCTGTTGCCGTCCTCGTCGATGACGATGGTGTCGTCGTTGAGCTTCACCTTGGTGCCGTCGGTCTTCACCATCTCCTTGGACACCGCGCCGATGCCGGTGGAGCCGGTCTCGCTCGACCCGATCGACTCCAGCAGCGTCGTGTGCGGCAGGAGCTCGTGGTACATCTTCTTCACGGCGTAGGAGAACAACGCGGCGCTGCTGTTGATGATGTACAGCGACGAGGCGTCGTAGTCGCCGCGCTGGAACTCCTCGATCAGCGGGCGTCCCATCGCATCGCCGGTGATCACGGCGACCTGGACCTTCTCCTTGCCGATCACCCGCCAGATCTCGGCGGGGTCGAACTTCGGCACGAGCACGACGGTGCTGCAGCTGAACAACGCGCCGAGCACGGCCCACTGCGCGGCGCCGTGGATCAGCGGCGGCAGGCAGAGCCGGACGAGACCGTAGTCCTTGCCCGCCTTGGCCTGCTGCCACTCGTCGGTGAGACGTTCGCCGGTCACAAAGTCGATGCCGCCGCCGAGCGTGCGCCACACGTCCTCGTGCCGCCACATCACGCCCTTGGGCATGCCGGTCGTGCCGCCGGTGAAGAGGATGTAGAGGTCGTCGCCGCTGCGTGGCGCGAAGTCCCGCTCGCCCGACTCCTCGGCGAGCGCCGTCTCGTAGTCGGCGCCGGCGAACTCCTCTTCGGACTCGTCGTCGATCACGACGGTGTGGCCGGGAGCCCCGACCTCCGCGACCAGCGGCGAATACCGCCGTTCGTGTACGAGTGCGACCAGATCCGCCTCACCGAACAAGTACTGCAACTCGTTCTTGGTGTAGCGGTAGTTCACGTTGATGGCCACCGCGCGCAGCTTGTAGACCGCGAGCATGGCTTCGACGAGCTCGATGGAGTTGCGTGCGTAGAGCCCGACGTGCGATCCCTGTGTCACGCCGTTCTTTGCCAGGTGGTGAGCCAGTTTGTTGGCTCGCGACTCGAGCTCGGCATAGGTGACCCTCCGGTCGCCGCACACGAGGGCGATCCGGTCGGGCACGGTGTCAGCGGCGTGTTCAACGAGGTCTGCGACGTTGAGGGCCATGGTAGGCAAAGTAGAACGTGTTACTGTTCTGGACAATCCCCCGTGCGGTCAGACTCGATCCAGGAGGCGCGCGAATGACGACCACGACGGAACCCCACGCCTTGGTGGACCTGGTCGGCAACGTTCTGGTCGTGACGATGAACAGGCCAGAGGTCCGCAACGCGTTGTCGGGCCCGATGATGGCCATCATGCGCGAGGCCTGGGACCGCGTGGACGACGATCCCGACGTCCGGGTCTGCATCCTGACCGGCGCCGGCGGGTCGTTCTGCGCGGGCGCCGACCTCAAGGCGATGACGTCGAACCATCCCAGTGACACGGCGGGAAGTCACGACTTCTCGGTGATCGAGCCACTGCTGAAGGGTCGCCGGTTGACGAAACCGCTCATCGCGGCGGTGGAGGGCCCGGCGGTCGCCGGCGGCACCGAGATCCTGCAGGCGACCGACATCCGGGTGGCCGGCGAGAGCGCGCGGTTCGGTGTCTCCGAGGCGCGGTGGGGACTCTTCCCGCTCGGTGGATCGGCGGTGCGGCTGCCGCGGCAGATCCCCTACACCGTCGCGGCCGATCTGTTGCTGACCGGGCGGCACATCAAGGCACCCGAAGCCAAGGAGATCGGCCTGATCGGGCACGTGGTGCCGGACGGTCAGGCACTGGACAAGGCGATGGAGCTGGCCGGGCTGATCACGGCCAACGGACCGCTGGCGGTGCAGGCGATCCTGCGGACGATGCGGGAGACCGAGGCCATGCACGAGAACGAGGCGTTCAAAGTGGACGCCCGGCTCGGCATGGAGGTGTTCCGCAGCGAGGACGCGAAGGAGGGTCCGCGCGCCTTCGCCGGGAAGCGGAAGCCGGAGTTCAAGGGCCGCTAGCCACTTCGTTCGTACCCGTAACACCTGCCGACGGTCTGCCGATCAGCCACTCAGCACGCATTCGCAGTCCGGGCAGGGGCCAGTCGTGAAGCACTCTGATCAGTCGACCGACAACGCCGTCGACGGCGATGTGCAGGGCACGTCGATCCAGGCGGGATCGATCGGCGAGGTCCACGTGACCGCGCAACGCGAGCCGCGGTGGCGCAGGCCCAGCTGGTTTCTCGGCGTGGCGGCGGCTGTGGTGAGTGCGGCGGTGCTCGCGTTCGTGCTGGTGCCGGACGAGCAGGCGCAGCACACAACCGCGGCCGCCACCACCGCGACCTCGGCCCCGGCCGTCACAGCGTCGCCGACGGCTTCAGGTGCACCGGCCACCACGACAACGGCCGGTGCCGCCCGTCCGGCGCCCGGCGGCTCGGTGCTGCGTACGACCAACGCCGTCCCGACCGCAGTCGCGCCCACGACAACGACCACCACTGCCGCCGCCGTCGCGCCCCCGCCCGCGGCCACCGGCGTGCGGTACAGCGGCACGCTGCAGTTCGGCAGCTTCCACCTCGACCTCGCGCAGCCACGCGACGTGCCGGGCACCAACCTCTGGCGGCTCACCCAGCACCGTCTGCACGGCGACGACGGCTACGAACTCGCGGAGTGGCTGGGCGACGGCGCACCGGGACAGGCCGAGTGCGCCGCCGACCTCGTGAAGCGCGCGACGAAGGACGCGGAGAACCTGGTCGCCGGCAGCCGCGTGTGCGGAAGGTCGCCCGCCGGCCGGATCTTCCGGATCGACGTCGTCGCGATCGACAGCACCGCGATCACCGGTGACGTCACGGTCTGGGAGTGATCAGCCGCCCGCCACGTGGAAGTCGCCCGGTGGTACCCACGGCGATCCGCGCCAGAAGATCCGCCCCTCCGGCCGCATCTGGCGGCCGACCGCGTAGGCGTGGGCGTCCCCGCTCAGCTCGGGGACGTGCGGCCAGCACTGGTCCCAGATCTCTTCCTTCCGGGCCCGCCACTAGCCGAACACGGTCTCCGGGTGGTTCTGGATGCTGCAGCCCGTGTACTCGTCGCGCCGGATCCACGTGTTGCCGGCACCGTCCAGGTCGGCCTCCGCGGCGAAGATCGCGGCGGAGGTGTGGTCGACGTGGTCGGTGTTCGGGTGGTCGCGGTGGCCGATGGGTTTCCCTCAGGACACCTCAGTCGATGCCCGGGGCGGTGTGCGCCGCAGCAGGAGAACGACGAACCCGAGAATTCCGCGGTAGCCGCCCAGCCAGCTGGCGCGGTGGGCCGCTGACATCTGAAGAGCGAGGTCGCTGTCGGGGTGTTCGGGATTGTCGAGGGCCCACCGGGCGAGGGTGCCGGTCCAGCACCATTCGTACTCGTCCCACTCCGCGATGGTGCTGATGTATCCGTAGACCGGTGTCCATCCGTCGGCGACGACTTGGGCCACGGTGGTCGGGAGATCCGCGTACTTCTGCGGACCGTCCTCCAGTTCCGCTCGGACGGCAGCGTCGGGCTCGCGCTCCCAGAAGCAGTCGCCGAGCAGGAGCATCCCGTCTTCGGTGAGGTGCTCTCGAGCGGCGTTCAACGTGGGGAGCAGCCCGCCGAACGCGTAGGCGGCTCCCACGCTGAGCACCAAGTCCGCTTTCCTGGTCGACCGGTACTCGGCGACGTCCTGGCGGCGCAGTTCGAGCCGATCTTCCAGACCGAGCCGGGCGGCCTCGCCGAGGACGTGGTCGAAGCCTTCACCCGAGATGTCGACTCCGACAGCCGTTACGCCGCCGTGCGCCTGTAGCGCGCGTAGCAACCAGGTGCCATCGCCACAGCCCAGATCGAGCAGGTGATCGTCCTGCCTGCGGATGGCCCGGTGGAGAAGGTGCTCCACTGTGCTGTCGCTCAGTGGAGCCGAAATCGGATGGTCTGCGTGCGCGAGAGCGCTGAGTTCGCGTCGGTCCACCAGCGCTGTCTAGCAGAATCCGGATCTTGTGTCGCATGTATTTGGCGGTGGTGATGTTGGCACTCCCCGCTGCCGACACCGGCCCTGGTCTAGATGTCGTTGGCCGCTATGTAGCCGAACGTCATGGCGGGCCCGATCGTCGAACCGGCACCGGCGTAGCTGCGTCCCATCACGGCCGAGCTCACGTTGCCCGCCGCGTAGAGGCCGGGGATCACCGAGCCGTCCGGGCGCAGCACGCGGGCACGGGCGTCGGTGACCATGCCGCCCTTGGTGCCGAGATCGCCTGGCACGATCTTGAACGCGTAGTACGGCGCCAGCCACAGCGGGGCGAGACACGAGTTCGGGAAGATCGCCGGGTCGGTGTAGTAGTGGTCGTAGGCGCTGTCGCCGCGCTTGAAGTCGGGGTCCCTGCCGGTGAGCGCCTGGTTGTTGAACCGGTTGACGGTGGCCTTCAACGCGTCCGCCGGGACGCCGATCGCGCCCGCCAGGCCGTCGAGCGACCAGTTCTTCACGACCGCGCCGCCCTGGTACCACCCGTCCGGCAGCGGCAGCGTGGGCGCGATGTCGGCGAACAGGTACCTGTTGCGGTAGTTCTGGTCGACGATCAGCCACGCCGGGATGCACGGATCGGTGGGGTTCTTGTCGTACATGACGTGCACGACGTCGCTGTAGGGCGCGGCCTCGTTGACGAACCGCCGGCCCGCCGCGTTGATCATCAGGCCGCCGGGCAGGGTGCGTTCGGCGAGACAGAAGTACGGCGAGCCGGGCGTCGGGATCGCGGGGCCCCACCAGGCGTCGTCCATGAGGTCGAGCGCGGCGCCGACGTGCTGGCCCGCGCGGTGGCCGTCACCGGTGTTCTCCTTCGCCCCGACCGTCCACTGTGTCCCGATCGGCTGACGCTGGTACTGGGCGCGCATCGCCGCGTTGTGCTCGAAGCCTCCGGAGCCCATGATCACGCCGCGCCGTGCTTTCACGAGACCGCGCGAGGTCAGCACTCCCCTGACCGCGCCGTTCTCCACGTGCAGCTCCTCCAGCGGGGTGTTCAGCCACACCGGCACGTTCGCCCGCATCAGTCCCGCTCGCAGACCACCGGCCAGCGCCTGCCCCATCGTCAGCGGCTTCTGGCCGGCCAGCGCGGCAGCCGTTCCTCTGGCGAGCGCCGCCGCGGCCGTCGCGGCGCCCTTGGCGTTGACCAGAGCGAGCGCGAGCCACTTGTAGTCGGCGCCGTAGATGACCAGGCCCGCGGGCGTGGCGAGGTACGGCGCGTTCAGGTTCGCCAGCTCCGCGCCGAGGATGCGGCCGTCCAGCATCTCCGGTTCGATCGACCGGCCCTTCACGATGCCGCCGGGAAGCTCCGGGTAGTAGTCGCTGTAGCCGTCCATGTGCCGGAAGCGCAGCGGGCTGTTGCGCATGACGAACGAGATCATCTGCGGCCCGTGCGCCAGGTACGCCTGCTGCCGCGCCACGGGGATGTCGCCGACGACGGCGGCGAGGTACTGCCGCGCCTTCTCCGGTGTGTCGGGCACCCCGGCGGCGAGGATGATCTCGTTGTTGGGGATCCAGATGCCGGCACCGGATCTGGCGGCGGAACCGCCGTACGTCGGTGCCTTCTCCAGGACCACGCAACTCAGGCCGCGTTTGGCCGCGGTGAGTGCGGCGGTCATGCCGGCCGCGCCCGCGCCGACCACCACGACGTCGAACTCGCCGAGTGGTTGCGCGAGTGCAGGGGAGGTCCTGACGAGTCCTGAGGCCAGCGCGAGACCGGCTCCGGCGAGCACCTGACGGCGGTTCAGGTTCATGGGGTCGCTCCAGACATGGGACTTCCGGTGGTCTCAGGTCACGCGCGGTCGCGCAGCTTTCGCTTGTAGAGCTTGCCGTTCGGGTCGCGCGGCAACTCGGCGAGATAGTCGATCGTGCGCGGCAGCTTGAACTTGGCGAGCCTGGTGCCGGCGAACTCCAGCAGCTCCCTGGTCAGTTCCTCGCTCGGCTCGACACCGTCCGCGGGCTGGACGACGGCCTTGATCTCCTCGCCCCAGTCCGGATGCGGCACCCCGAACACGGCCACGTCCGCCACCTTGGGGTGGCACACCAGCTCGCCCTCGATCTCCGCAGGGTAGATGTTCACGCCACCGGAGATGATCATGTCGTTCTTGCGGTCGCACAGGAACAGGTAGCCGTCCTCGTCCAGATAACCGATGTCCTGCAACGTGAACAGCTTGCCGACCCGCGCGGCCTTCGTCTTCTCGGCGTCCTTGTGGTATTCGAAGGTCGCGTCGCCCATTCGCATGTAGACCAGGCCGCGTTCGCCCGCCGGGAGCTCGGTGCCGTTCTCGTCCAGGATCTTGATCTCCGACGTCGGCCACGGAAGGCCGACGGATCCAGGCTTCTTCAGCCATTCCTGGGCGCTGATCGCCGTGCCGCCGCCCTCGGTCGCGGCGTAGTACTCGATCACGACGGGGCCCCACCAGTCGAGCATCCGGCGCTTGACCTCGAGCGGGCACGGCGCCGCGCCGTGGATCATCGCGCGCAGCGACGACAGGTCGTACTTCGCCTTGACGTCGTCCGGCAGCGCGAGGAGGCGGTGGAACTGGGTCGGCACCATGTGGCTGTGGGTGACCTTGTACCGCTCGATCAGCCGCAGCATCTCCTCCGGCGACCAGTGGTCCATGAGCACCGCGGTGTGGCCGAGCTGGATGGAGATGACGACGAAGTTGAGCACCGCGGTGTGGTAGAGCGGCGATCCGCACAGGTGCACGTGACCGTCGTGCGGCTTGATCCCGAAGATGCCGAAGAACCACGGGGCCGACGGCGGCACGACGTCCGGGTCGGCGCCGGTCAACGGCCTGCGCACACCCTTGGGCCGGCCGGTCGTGCCGGACGTGTAGAGCATCGGTGACCCGGCCGTGCGGACGTCCGGCCTGCCTTCCTCGCCCGCACCGAGCTTGGCGAGCGGCTCGAAGCCGGCGATGTCGCCGACCGAGAACCGGGCGCCGGCCGGCAGGCTCGCCGCGGCTTCGGTGGCGGCCTGCGCGAACCGCTCGTGCCCCACGAAGGCCTTGGCGCCGCTGTCCTGCACGAGGTAGGCGACCTCGGCGCCGGTCAGGTGCCAGTTCGCCATGACGACGTAGAGACCGGTCTGGAACGCGGCGAAGTACACCGCCACCAGTTCGGCGCTGTTGGGCAGCATCAGCACGATGCTGTCGCCGGGTGCCAGCCCCAGGGCCTGAAACCCGCGACCGTACCTGTCTGCCGATGCCGCGAGCTCGGCGTAGGTGATCTCGCGACCGCTCGGATCGACCAGCGCGGTCAAGCCCGGCTGATCGGAAGCGATGTTCCAGAGTCCTGTGACCACACCCTCAAAGTAGAACGCGTTTCACCTACTGACAAGCCTCAGCGACCGCCTTGATCGAAGCAACGTCGCGACACCCGACGAGCAACATCGTGACGCCGGCCTTCTCCCACCGGCCGACCTCCTCGCGTACGTGCTCCGCGGTGCCGACGATGGTGATCTCGGCGACCAGTTCGTCCGGAACCACCTGCGCCGCCTCGTCTTTGCGTCCCGACTGGAACAGCCTGCCGATGTCCTGGACGACCTCGCCGTATCCCATGCGGGTGAAGACCTCTGCGTGGAAGTTCATGCCGGGTGCGCCCATTCCGCCGATGTACAAAGCGACGAACGGCTTGAGCATGGCCCTGACCGATACCGGATCGTCCGTCACGACGACCTGACACGTGGCCGCGACCTCGAAGTCCTCCCTGCTGCGGCCTGATTTCGCGAACCCTTCGGACAGCCACTCGTCGTACATGCCGGCGAGCCTGGGCGCGTAGTAGATGGCGAGCCAGCCGTCGGCGATCTCCGATGTCAGCGCGACGTTCTTCGGCCCCTCGGCGCCGAGCCAGATGGGCAGGTCCGCGCGCAGCGGGTGGGTGATGGGCTTGAGCGGCTTGCCGAGCCCGAGCGCTCCCGGCCCCCGGTAGGGCAACGGGTAGTGCGGGCCGTCGTTGGTGACCGGGGCCTCGCGCGCCATCACCTGACGCAGGATCGAGATGTACTCCCTGGTCCTGGCAAGGGGTTTGGCGAACGGGCGACCGTACCAGCCCTCCACGACCTGCGGTCCGGAGACGCCCAGACCGAGCACGAACCGTCCACCGGAGAGGTGGTCCAGAGTCAGCGCGTGCATCGCGCAGGCCGCCGGTGTGCGCGCCGACATCTGCACGACGGACGTGCCCAGCCGGACGCGCTGCGTCGCGGATCCCCACCACGCCAACGGGGTGAAGGCGTCGGAGCCCCACGCTTCGGCCGCGAACACCGCGTCGAAGCCGGATTCTTCCGCCGCCGCCACGAGTTCGGCGGCGTTCGAGGGCGGACCGGCGCCCCAGTAGCCGAGCTGCAGACCGAGCTTCATGCACCCATCTTGCCACCATTTCGAGAACCTGTTTCACTTTGATCTGTGACTCGGCCGCTGAGTGCTCCGCTCGACGTGGGCTTCGACTACACGCGCTCGCTCGGCCCGACGCTGGGCCGGTTCCTCACGGATCTGCGCCGCCGGAAGGTGACCGGGATCCGCGGTTCCGACGGCCGCGTGCACGTGCCGCCGCTCGAGTACGACCCGGTGACCGCCGAGCGGCTGTCGGAGTTCGTCGACGTGGCGTCGACCGGTGTCGTGCGCGGGTGGTCGTGGATCCCCGAGCCGCTGGAGGCCCAGCCGCTCGACCGGCCGTTCGCGTGGGCGCTGATCCAGCTCGACGGCGCGGACACCTCGCTGCTGCACGCCGTCGACGCGGGCTCGCCGGACCGGATGTCCACGGGCGCGCGGGTGCGGGTGCGCTGGCGGGCCGAACGCGTCGGCGCGATCACCGACATCGAGTGCTTCGAGCTCTCGGACGAGCCTTCCGCTGACCCGGTCGAGGCCGACGAGGTCACGATGGTGACCACGCCGGTGCACCTGCATTACACGCATTCCGCGTCGCCGACCGAGGACCCGTTCCTGCGCGGCCTGATGGAGGGGCGGCTGATCGCCCAGCGCTGCCCGGAGTGCTCGAAGGTCTACTTCCCGCCACGACCGGCCTGTCCCACCGACGGCGTGCCGACGACGGACCGGATCGAGCTGTCCGACCGCGGCACCGTCACGACGTTCTGCGTGGTCAACGTGCCGTTCCTCGGCCAGCGCATCCCGCCGCCGTACGTCTCCGCCTACGTGCTGCTCGACGGCGCGGACATCCCGTTCCTGCACCTGCTGCTCGGCGTCGCGCCCGAGGACGTGCGGATGGGCATGCGGGTGGAGGCGGTGTGGAAGCCGCGCGAGGAGTGGGGCCCGACGATGCAGAACATCGACCACTTCAAGCCTTCCGGCGAGCCGGACGCGCCCTTCGACTCGTACTCCCAGCACCTGTGAGGGCCTGATGCGTGACATCGCAGTTGTCGGGTTCGCGCAGACGCCCTGCGTGCGTGAGACCGACGGCACCACCAACGGTGTCGAGATGCTGGTGCCGATCTTCCACGAGGTGCTCGGCGGGCTCGGCCTGACCAAGTCCGACATCGGCTTCTGGTGCTCCGGGTCCTCGGACTACCTGGCGGGGCGGGCGTTCTCGTTCGTCTCGGCGGTGGACGCGATCGGCGCGTTCCCGCCGATCATGGAGTCCCACGTCGAGATGGACGCGGCCTGGGCGCTGTACGAGGCGTGGGTGAAGCTGCTCTGCGGCGATGTCGACACCGCGCTCGTCTACGGTTTCGGCAAGTCGTCGGCCGGTCAGTTGCGACGGGTCATGGCGATGCAGCTCGACCCTTACGTCGTGACGCCGCTGTGGCCGGATTCCCTCGGCCTGGCCGGGATTCAGGCGCGCATGGGCATCGAGGCCGGTCTCTGGGACGAGCGGCAGATGGCGTCGGTGGCCGCGCGGAGCCGTGCCGCAGCGGTCTCGAACCCGCTGGCGCAGCTGTCGGGTTCCGTGGAGGTGTCCGATCTGCTCGCCACGCCGTACGTGGTGGATCCGTTGCGGCGGCACGACTGCGCGCCGATCACCGACGGCGCCGCCACGATCGTGCTGGCCGCCGGCGATCGTGCGCGGGAGCTGTGCGAGCGCCCGGCGTGGATCAC
This sequence comes from Lentzea roselyniae, assembly GCF_039537795.1. NCBI lineage: Bacteria > Bacillati > Actinomycetota > Actinomycetes > Pseudonocardiales > Pseudonocardiaceae > Lentzea > Lentzea roselyniae. The sequence goes on along the minus strand of NZ_BAABBE010000002.1, from coordinate 347,778 downwards.
CGGGTTCGAGCACCGGGTGGACTCGCCTTCGTTCGGCGCGCGTGACCTGCTCGGTTGTGCTTCGGCGGTGGCCGCGGGCAAGGCGGCCGGTGCCGGCGGTGTGGAGGTGGCGGAGCTGCACGCGCCGTTCACCCACCAGGAAATCATGCTGCGCCAGGCACTCGGCCTCGGCGACGACGTCGTGGTGAACCCGTCCGGTGGCGTGCTGGCCGGCAACCCGATGTTCGCGGCCGGCCTGGCCCGCATCGGCGAGGCGGCGCGCCGCGTGCACGACGGCTCTGCCTCGAAGGTCCTCGGCCACGCCACGAGCGGCCCGCTGCTCCAACAGAACCTCGTCTGCGTGATGGAAGGGCGGGAGTAGATGCGACCGGCAGCAGTGGTCGGCACCGGCCAGACGCACCACGCCGCGAAACGCCTCGACGTCTCGATGGCGGGCCTGTGCCGCGAGGCGATCGACCGCGCGATGGCCGACGCGGGCGTGGACTGGCCCGACATCGACGCCGTGGTCCTGGGCAAGGCCCCGGACCTGTTCGAGGGCGTGATGATGCCCGAGCTGTTCCTCGCGGACGCGTTGGGCGCGGTCGGCAAACCGTTGCTGCGCGTGCACACCGCGGGCTCGGTCGGCGGCAGCACCGGCAACGTGGCGGCGTCGCTGGTCCAGTCCGGCGTGCACGACCGCGTCCTGGCGGTGGCGTTCGAGAAGCAGTCCGAGTCGAACGCGATGTGGGCTCTGTCCGTGCCGACGCCGTTCACGATGCCGGTGCACGCCGGCGCGGGCGGCTACTTCGCCCCGCACGTGCGCGCCTACATCCGCCGCGCCGCCGCCCCAGAACACGTGGGCGCGATGGTCGCCGCGAAGGACCGCCGCAACGGCGCCCTGAACCCGTACGCACATCTGAAGCAGCCGGACATCACCGTCGAGTCGGTCCGCGCCTCGACCATGCTGTGGGACCCGATCCGCTACGACGAGACCTGCCCTTCCTCGGACGGCGCCTGTGCCGTGGTGATCTCCGCGGAGCCCACTTCAGGTCGTGCCGCGTGGATCCGCGCGACCGCGATGCGCACCGAGCCGACGACGTTCGCCGGCCGCGACCAGGTCAACCCGCAGGCCGGCCGCGACGCCGCCCGAGCGTTGTGGAAACAGGCCGGGATCACCGATCCGCTGTCCGAAGTGGACGCCGCCGAGATCTACGTGCCGTTCTCCTGGTTCGAGCCGATGTGGCTCGAGAACCTCGGCTTCACCGACATCGGCCAGGGCTGGAAGCTCACCGAGGCGGGCGAGACCGAGATCGGCGGCCGTCTCCCGGTGAACCCGAGCGGCGGCGTTCTCTCCTCGAACCCGATCGGCGCGTCCGGCCTGCTGCGTTTCGCCGAAGCCGCCATGCAGGTCATGGGCACCGCCGGTGAACACCAGGTGGACGGCGCCCGAGTCGCCCTGGGCCACGCCTACGGCGGTGGCTCGCAGTTCTTCGCCATGTGGGTCGTCGGACAGGAGAAGCCATGAAGTTCACCCTCGGCATCGCCATGAGCCCGCTCGACCAGCTGACCGAGTTGGCCAAGACCGCCGAGGAGTGCGGCTACGCCTCCATCGCGCTCCCGGACTCCCTCTTCTTCTCGGAGAAGGTCTCCGCCGACTACCCCTACACCCCGGACGGCTCCCGCATGTGGAACGCCGAAACCCCGTGGGTGGACCCGCTCGTGGCCGCCGCCGCGATGGGCGCCGTGACGTCCCGCATCCGCTTCTACACCCAGGTCCTCAAACTGGGCTCCCGCAACCCCTTGCTCCTCGCCCGCCAGATCGGCTCAGTCGCCCACCTGACCGGCAACCGCTTCGGCCTGGGCGTGGGCCTCGGCTGGTCCCCGGAGGAGTTCGAGTGGTGCGGCGCCCCGTTCAAGAACCGCGGCCCGCGCGTCGACGAGATGATCGACATCCTGAAGCTCGTGCTGGACGGCGGCATGGTCGAGTACCACGGCAAGTACTTCGACTTCGACCGCCTGCAGATGTCGCCGGCTCCCACCTCACCCGTGCCGTTCTACGTGGGCGGCCACTCCCCCGCCGCCCTGAAGCGCGCCGCACGGGTCGGTGACGGCTGGACCTCGGCAATGATCAAGTTCGCGGATCTGCGTTCCGTGATCGCACAGCTGAGGGATCTCGGCGCGTTCGAGCGCCCGTTCGAGATCCAGGCCGTGTGCATCGACCGCTTCGGCCTCGACGGCTACCGCCAGCTCGACGAGATCGGCGTGACGGACGTGATCGTCGTGCCGTGGCTGTTCTACGGCGTCGGCTTCGACGGCGACCTTCAAGCCAAGAAGGACGGACTTCGGCGCTTCGCCGACGAGGTGATCGGAGAGTTCGCATGACCGCCGTGACCTGGAAGGCCTCCCGCACGGAAACCCCGGCCCGCGTGGCCTCCTGGCGCTCGATGGACGCCGTGACCCGCGGCGCCAAGGACGAATGGCTGTCGCTGTTCGCCGACGACGCCGTGGTCGAGGACCCGGTGGGCCCGTCGATGTTCGACGCCGAGGGCAAGGGCCACCGCGGCAAGGAGGCGATCGCGGCCTTCTGGGACCTGGCGATCGCGAACGTGGAACGCTTCGAGTTCGCGATGCACGACTCGTTCGCGGCGGGCTCGGAGTGCGCCAACGTGGGCACGATCTCGGCGTTCCTGCCTGGCGGGGCGCGCGTGGACACCGAGGGCGTGTTCGTCTACAACGTGGGCGAGGACGGGCTGATCAAGTCCATGCGGGCGTTCTGGGAGACCGAACGCGCCCTGGCGACCCTGCGGACCGAATCCTGACTGGCTCGGGGCTCGGTTTGGCCTTCGCCGCGCTGGGTTTCCAGGCGCGCAACGGTTCCGCCGAGCGGGGCCAGGGGGCGGCGTGGGTGAGGTTGCGCCGTGGCTTTTGGTGCGGATGCAGGCCAGCTGCCGTTCTTCGCCGGCACGCTGATCCGGGACGAACATCTGATCGTAGACGGCGACAAGATCGCGGGCGCTCACTCGTACGCGGTCAGCGGATAGCAAGGCACCTCCGGAGGTCGGCCCGCCTTGCGTTGGCTGGTCGCGTTCCAGCGGAGGGCTCGCCGACGCGGGTGGCTTGCGTTCCAGCGTGGTTGCGTGGGCATTGACGGGCGGGGTCTTTTCATCGTCGCGAAGCGGCGATGACGAAACCAAAGCTCCGTAAGCCGGTGCGCCCACCCACACACGGCGACGATCGCACCGCAGGCGGCCAACCAGCAACACAGCGAATGCGGGCCCACCGAAGCGGACCCGCCTCCACCTACGAGTACTGGACCTGGAAGTCCTTGATCCCGTTCAACCACCCGGACCGCAGCCGTCGGGGTTCGTCGACCTGCCGGATGTTCGGCATGTGGTCGGCGATCGCGTTGAAGATCAGGTCGATCTCCAGCCGGGCGAGGTTGGCACCGATGCAGAAGTGGGCACCGCTCCCGCCGAACCCGAGGTGAGGGTTCGGGTCCCGGGTGATGTCGAACTTCTCCGGCTCCTCGAACACCTCCTCGTCGAAGTTGGCCGAGGAGTAGAACAGCCCGACCCGCTGCCCCTTCTTGATCTCCACCCCGCTCAGCACCGTGTCCTGCGCGGCCGTCCGCTGGAACACGATGACCGGTGTGGCGAACCGGACGATCTCGTCGGCAGCGGTGGCCGGCCGCTCGGCCTTGAACAGCTCCCACTGCTCCGGATGATCGAAGAACGCCTTCATCCCGTGGGTGATCGCGTTGCGCGTGGTCTCGTTCCCGGCGACTGCCAGCAGCAGGACGAAGAAGCCGAACTCCTCCGACGCCAGCCCTGCACCGTCCACATCGGCCTGGACGAGCTTGGTGACGATGTCCCCGCGTGGACAGGCGCGCCGGTCCTCCGCCATCGTCCAGGAGTAGCCGAGCAGTTCGGTGGCCGCGACCATCGGGTCGCCCTCGAACTCCGGGTCGTCGTAGGAGATCATCTGGTTGGACCAGTCGAAGATCTTGCGCCGGTCCTCCTGCGGGATGCCGATGAGCTCCGCGATCGCCTGCAACGGCAGCTCGCAGGCGACGTCTGTGACGAAGTCGCCCCGGCCCTTGGCGATGGCCTCGGCCACGATCTTCTCGGCCCGCGCGCTGAGGGCGTCGCGCAGAGCGTTGATCGACTTCGGCGTGAAGCCGCGCGAGATGATGCCGCGCTGCTTGGTGTGCACCGGCGGGTCCATGTTGAGCAGGAGGAGCCGCTGCATCTCGATGCGGTCGCGGGTCATGCCTTCGGCGAACCGGATGATCGCGGTGTTCTCCCAGCTCGAGTAGACGTCGCTGCGCCGGGAGACCTCCTTGACGTCCGCGTGTTTGGTCACCACCCAGAAGCCATCGTCCCCGAAACCGCCCTGGCCCGTCGGGTGGGAGTTCCACCAGATCGGCGCGGTCTGGCGCAGCTCGGCGAACTCCTGCAGGGGTAAGCGTTTCGCGTACATGTCGGGGTCGGTGAAGTCGAAGCCCTCAGGGATGCGCGGCTTGCCCACGGACACACCTCCTAGATGTAACACGTTCTAACCGATTCAAACACGGTTGCGCCTTGTGTTGAAGCCCCCAGGCGGCCAATCTGGTCATACACAGGAACGTGTTCTAGTTTCCAGTCCAAGGAGGCTCGCGTGGGCAGTCCGGTGATCGTGGGAGCGGTGCGCACGCCCATCGGCAGGCGCAACGGCTGGCTGTCGGGGCTGCACGCCGCCGAGCTCCTCGGTGCGGCACAACGCGGTTTGCTTGATCGAACGGGTGTTGATCCGTCCACTGTCGAACAGGTCATCGGCGGCACCGTCACCCAGGCGGGCGAGCAGTCCAACAACATCACCAGGACCGCCTGGCTGCACGCGGGCCTGCCGCACACCACCGGCTGCACCACCATCGACGCCCAGTGCGGCTCGGCCCAGCAGTCCACGCACCTCATCGCGGGCCTGATCGCGGCGGGCGCCATCGACGCCGGCATCGCCTGCGGTGTCGAGGCGATGAGCCGGGTACCGCTGCGCAGCAACATCGGCGACGCCGGCTCGCCCCGCCCCGACTCGTGGGCCATCGACCAGCCCAACCAGTTCGTCGGCGCGGAACGGGTCGCCGCACGCCGCGGCATCGGGCGCGAGGAGGTGGACCGGTTCGGCGTCCAGTCCCAGACGCGCGCGGGCAGGGCCTGGGCGGAGGGGCGGTTCACCGCCGAGGTCGTGCCGGTGAAGGTCGGCGAGGAACTGGTGGAGACCGACCAGGGCCTGCGCGAGACCAGCCTGGAGGCACTGGCGGCGTTGAAGCCGGTGATGCCCGACGGCGTGCACACGGCGGGCACGTCCTCGCAGATCTCCGACGGCGCCTCGGCCGTGATGGTCGTGGACGAGGACTGGGCACACGCACACGGGCTGCGGCCGAGGGCGCGGATCGTCACGCAGTGCCTCGTCGGCTCCGACCCGTACTACCTCCTCGACGGCCCGGTCGACGCGACCGCGCGGCTGCTGGAGCGCAGCGGTATGAAGATGGCCGACATCGACCTGTTCGAGGTCAACGAGGCGTTCGCATCGGTCGTGCTGTCGTGGGCCGCGGTGCACCGGCCGAACCTGGACCGGGTCAACGTCAACGGTGGCGCGATCGCGATCGGTCACCCGGTCGGCAGCACGGGCACGCGGCTCATCACGACGGCGTTGCACGAGCTGGAGCGCCGCGACGCGACGACGGCGCTGATCACGATGTGCGCCGGCGGGGCACTGGCCAGCGGCACGATCATCGAACGGATCTGAGGACCGGAACTGTCAGACCCTGATAGCTTCCGGCGGTGGTCGTCTCTGGGCAACGCCCGACGGTGGGCGCAGAGGATCGGCGCGGTGTGCTGGAGCGTGCCGCCGATCTGATGGAGAGCCGGTACGTCTCGATCGAGGTCGGCCGGTCGCTGGCGCAGCAGCTCCGGCACGATGCCGCCGCCGACCGCTGGCAGGCGCTCTCCGACCCCGGTGAGTTCGCCGCGGCGCTCACCGAGCATCTTCGGGAGGGTTCCGGCGATGGGCACCTGGCCGTGAGCTACTCCGCGGCGGCGTTGCCGGCAGTCGAGATCACCGCCGGCGACGCCTACTCGGAGCAAGAGGCGGAGCGCTACTACGGCAGACGGGTCAACCACGGCTTCGAGAAGTTCGAGCTGCTGCCGGACAACATCGGCTACCTCAGCCTGCGCGTGTTCGCTCCGCCGGCCATGGCCGGCGATGTGGCCGCCGCCGCCATGACGTTGCTCGCCCAGGCCGACGCGATGATCATCGATCTGCGTCGCAACGGCGGCGGCCACAGCGACATGGTGGCACTGCTCGCGGCGTACCTCTTCGACCGCAGCGAACCCCTGAGCAGCACCTACTACCGCCCCGAGGACCGGCTCACGACCAGCAACACCCCGGCCTGGGTCCCGGGGCGCCGGTACGGCGCCACCAAGCCGGTGTACGTCCTCATCTCCCCGAAGACGTTCTCCGCCGCCGAGCACTTCGCCTACGACCTGCAGGCGCTGGGCCGGGCCGTTGTGGTGGGCGAGCCCAGCGGCGGAGGCGCGCATCCGTTCGAGTACCGGCGGCTGCACCCGCACTTCGTGTTGTGCCTGGCCGAATCCCGATCGGTCAACCCGATCACCAACGGCAACTGGCAAGGCGTCGGGGTCGTCCCGGACATCGCGGTGCCGGCGGACCGGGCGCTTGATGCCGCACTGGAGCTCATCCGCGCTCAAGCCCCGTACACGGGCACCGGGTGATCCTCGGCGACCAGCTGACGCACCACCCCGCCCAGCTCGTCCGGCGCCCACCGCGCACCCTTGTCGATCTCCGGCCCGCGCTGCCACCCGTGGACCACGCAGATCCGCCCGCCGTCGACCTCGAACATCCGGCCGGTCACGTCCGCAGCCTCCGCACTGCCCAGCCACACCACGAGCGGCGACACGTTCTCCGGCGCCATCGCGTCGAACCCGCCGTCCGGCGCCGCCATCGACTCCGCGAACGTCGCTTCGGTCATCCGCGTCCTGGCGGCGGGAGCGATCGCGTTCACCGTCACGCCGTACCGCGCCAGCTCGGCCGCCGCCACGAGCGTCATCGCCGCGATCCCCGCCTTGGCCGCCGAGTAGTTCGCCTGCCCCACGCTCCCGAACAGCCCGGCGCCGGACGACGTGTTGATCACCCGGCCCGACACCGCGCCGCCCGCCTTGTGGACGCCGCGCCAGTACGCGGCCGCGTGGTGCAGCGGCGCGAAGTGGCCCTTGAGGTGCACGCGCACGACCTCGTCCCACTCGTCCTCGCCGCAGCTCACGACCATCCGGTCGCGCACGATCCCCGCGTTGTTCACGAGCACGTCGAGCCCGCCGAAGGCAGACACCGCAGCCTCGACCACCCGCGCGGCACCGGCCCAGGTGCCCACGTCGTCGGTGTTCACCACGGCACGCGGCCCGATCAACGACGCCACTTCCGACGCAGGCCCCACCGACAGGTCGTTCACCACGACCCTGGCACCCGCGGCCGCGAACGCCAGGGCGTGCGCACGCCCGATGCCCCGACCGGCGCCGGTGACGATGACGACCCGGTCCTCGCACAACATCATGAACTCCCATCGGTCTTGGCGGCGTCCAGGAACGCGGGCACCTCGCCCCCGCCGTGCACCACCAAAGTCGAGCCGGTGACGTACGAAGCCAGCGGAGAAGCGAGGAAGACCGCGCACGCGCCGATCTCGTCCGGCGACGCGAGGCGGCCCAGCGGCACGGTCCGCTCAACGGCAGCGATGCCTTCCGCGGACCCGTAGTGCAGGTGAGACTGCTCGGTCCGCACCATTCCGACTGCCAGCGCGTTGACCCGCACGAGAGGCGCCCACTCAACGGCCAACGAAGCGGTCAGGTTGTCCAGCCCGGCCTTGGCGGCGCCGTAGGCGGCGGTCCCAGGCGAAGGCCGCCGACCGGAAACGCTGCTGACCATCACGATCGAACCGCCGGAGTCCTGCAGCGCTGCGTGAGCGGCCTGGGACACCAGCAGCGGCGCCAGCAGGTTCAGCTCGACGATCTTCTGGTGGAACCGCGGCGAAGCCTTCTCCGCCAACGCGAACGGCGCCCCACCGGCGTTGTTCACCAGCACGTCCAGCCGCCCGAACCGCGAGACGATCCCGGACACGAGCGACGACACCTGCTCGGCGTCCCGGACGTCGCACTGCACGAACGACGCACCCGGCACCTCGGCGGGACGCCGGGCACAGGTCACGACCGTCGCGCCCGCGGCGAGAAACGCACGGGTGATCCCGAGACCGACACCCCGCACGCCGCCCGTCACGAGGACGACGCTTCCGTCCAGGGAGAGTTCCACTCCGCACCTACCCCGGTCGCTCTGGCGCTGCTAAATTACCAAGCAATCGCTTGGTTCGGAAGGCGGCGCGATGGGAATCTCCAGCAGCCACACCGAAAACGGCATCATCGAGGTGACAGTCGACATACCTCCGGTCAACGCCATCCCCGCGCGCGGCTGGTTCGAGCTGGCCGAGACGATCACCTACGCGGGCCGGGATCCCGAAGCACGGGTGGTGATCCTCAGGGCCGAGGGCCGCGGGTTCTGCGCGGGCGTCGACATCAAGGAGATCCAGCGCACGCCCGGTCACGAAGCGCTGATCGCCGCGAACCGGGGCTGCGCCAAGGCTTTCGCTGCTGTCTACGACTGCGAGGTGCCGGTCATCGCCGCGGTGAACGGGTTCTGCCTCGGCGGCGGCATCGGGCTGGTCGGCAACGCGGACGTGATCGTGGCGTCCGACGACGCCACGTTCGGCCTGCCCGAAGTCGATCGCGGCGCGCTCGGTGCCGCGACGCACCTGGCCAGGCTCGTGCCGCAGCACCTCATGCGGACGCTGTACTACACGGCCAGGAACATCAGCGCGCAGGCGTTGCACCACCACGGCAGCGTCTACGACGTCGTACCGCGTGAGCAGCTCGACGACGCGGCCCGCGAGATCGCCAAGGAGATCGCCAAGAAGGACCCGACGGTGATCCGCGCGGCCAAGGAGGCGATCAACGGCATCGACCCGCAGCGCGTGCACACCAGCTACCGCTACGAGCAGGGCTTCACCTTCGAGCTGAACCTCACCGGGGTGTCGGACCACGCCCGGCAGGCCTTCCTGGACGGAAACCATGCGCGACAAGCGAATGACGGCTGACGAGGCAGTAGCCGGGATCAAGGACGGCATGACCGTCGGCATCGGCGGCTGGGGCTCGCGGCGCAAGCCGATGGCCCTGGTCAAGGCGATTCTCCGCACAGACCTGAAAGACCTCACCATCGTCACGTACGGCGGACCGGACGTCGGCCTGCTGTGCGCGGCGGGCAAGGTCCGCAAGCTGGTCTACGGGTTCGTCTCGCTCGACACCATCCCGTACGACCCGTGGTTCAAGCGGGTCCGCGAAGCCGGCGGGATCGACGTGCTGGAGCTGGACGAGGGCATGTTCCAGACGGGGCTCAGGGCCGCCGCGCACCGGTTGCCGTTCCTGCCGATCAGGGCAGGCCTCGGCTCGGACGTGCTCAAGTACGCCCCCGAGCTCAGGACCGTCCGATCGCCCTACGACGACGGCGAGGAGCTGGTCGCCATGCCCGCGCTCAAGCTCGACGTGGCGCTGGTGCACCTCAACCGCGCGGACCGGCACGGCAACGCCCAGTACCTCGGGCCCGACCCGTACTTCGACGACCTGTTCTGCCTGGCCGCGGACCGGCGCTACGTCTCGTGCGAGCAGATCGTGGAGACGTTCGACGGGCCGCCGCAGACGTTGCTGCTCAACCGCATGATGGTCGACGGAGTCGTGGAGGCACCGGGTGGCGCGGGGTTCACGAGCTGCGTCCCCGACTACCCCCGCGACGAGAAGCTCCAGCGCGAGTACGCCGAAGCCGCGGGTGACCTGGAGAAATGGCCGGGCTTCTACGAGAGGTTGCTGGCATGAGCGACATCACCAGGGCCGAAATCTGCGTCACCGCGTGCGCCGACCTGTTCGCGGGCGCCGGTGAGACGCTCGCCAGCCCGATGGGCCTCATCCCGTCCCTCGGCGCGAAACTCGCCCGCCTCACCACCGAACCCGACCTCCTGCTCAGCGACGGCGAGGCGTTCCTGCTCACGCCCGAGTCCACTGTGGAGGGCTGGCTGCCGTACCGGAAGGTCTTCGACGTCGTCGCGCACGGCCGCCGGCACGTCGTGATGGGCGCGAACCAGGTCGACAGGTTCGGCAACCAGAACATCTCCGCGATCGGCGACCACGCCAGGCCCACCAGGCAGCTCCTCGGTTTCCGCGGCGCGCCTGGCAACACCGTCAACCACCGCACCAGCTACTGGGTGCCGCGGCACAGCCCGCGCGTGCTGGTCGAGACCGTCGACGTGGTCTCCGGTGTCGGCTACGACCACGCCGTGGGCCCGTTCCACGACATCCATCGTGTCGTCACGAACCTCGCCGTGCTCGACTTCAACACCCCCGACCACTCGATGCGCCTGGTGTCCACCCACCCCGGCGTGTCAGTCGACGAGGTGCAGAAGCAGACATCGTTCCCGCTCGCCGCGGCAGACGTCACGGAGACCAGGCTGCCCACCGACGAAGAGCTGAAGCTCCTCCGAACCGTGCTCGACCCGGACAGCAAGCGCGACCGGGAAGTCCCGTCATGAGAACCGCGCTGACCGAGCTCGTCGGCGTCCGTCATCCCGTCGTGCAGACGGGCATGGGCTGGGTCGCCGGGCCCCGCCTGGTCTCCGCGACCGCGGAGGCCGGAGGGCTCGGCATCCTGGCCTCGGCGACCATGACCTACGCAGAGCTGGAAGCCGCCATCAAGGAAACCCGTTCCCGCACGTCACAACCGTTCGGCGTGAACCTCCGCGCCGACGCCCAGGACGCGGCGAAGCGGGTCGACCTGCTGATCCGCGAACAGGTCAAGGTCGCTTCCTTCGCGCTGGCACCGAAACCCGACATGATCGCGAAGCTGAACGACGCCGGTGTCGTCGTGATCCCGTCGGTCGGCGCGGCCAGGCACGCGGAGAAGGTCGCGAAGTGGGGTGCCCACGCGGTGATCGTCCAGGGCGGCGAAGGCGGCGGCCACACCGGCGGCGTGGCGACGACCCTGCTCCTCCCGAGCGTGCTGGACGCCGTGGACATCCCGGTGATCGCTGCGGGCGGTTTCTTCGACGGCAGAGGGCTCGCGGCAGCACTCGCGTACGGTGCGGCCGGAATCGCGATGGGCACGAGGTTCCTGCTCACCCAGGAGAGCACGGTCCCCGACGCGGTCAAACACGCGTACCTGCGACGGGATCTGAACGGCACGGTCGTCACCACCCGTGTCGACGGCCTGCCGCACCGGGTCCTGCGCACCGACCTGGTCAACCACCTCGAACGGTCTGGCCGGGTCAGCAGCCTGACACGAGCGATCACCAACGCGGCCAGGTTCCGCCGGCACACCGGGCTCACCTGGCGCGCGATGATCCGCGAAGGCCTGGCCATGAAGCACGGCAAGGACCTCACCTGGTCACAGGTGATCATGGCCGCGAACACGCCGATGCTGCTGCGCGCCGGCCTCGTCGAGGGCAGGACCGACGCGGGCGTGCTCGCGTCCGGTCAGGTCGCCGGTCTGCTGCAGGACCTGCCGACGTGCGAGGACCTGATCACCGGCATCGTGCACGACGCCGAGAAGATCATCGCCAGAATGGGGAACAGTCTCAGAGACGTTCGATGATCGTCACGTTGGCCTGACCGCCGCCCTCGCACATCGTCTGCAGGCCGTACCGGCCGCCCGACCGCTCCAGCTCGTGCAGCAGCGTCGTGAACAGCTTCGTGCCGGTCGCGCCGATCGGGTGTCCCAGCGCCAGCGCTCCCCCGTTGACGTTGACCTTCCCCAGGTCGACGCGCAGCTCCTTGGCCCAGGCCAGTGGAACCGACGCGAACGCCTCGTTGATCTCGAACAGGTCGATGTCCGAAATGGACATCCCCGCTCGCTCCAGGGCGTACCGGGTGGCGCGGATCGGCGCGGTCAGCATGTAGATCGGGTCCGATCCGCGGGCGGAGAGGTGGTGCACCCGAGCCCGCGGCGTCAGCTTCCGCTCGCGCATCGCCCGTTCCGACACGACGAGAACCGCCGAGGCGCCATCGGAGATCTGGCTCGACAAGGCCGCCGTCGTCCGTCCACCCGGCCGCAACGGCTGCAGCGCCGCCATCTTCTCGGCACTGGTGTCCGGACGCGGGCACTCGTCGTGCACGACACCGTCGACCGGCGCGATCTCCCGGTCGAACCGGCCCTCCTTGATCGCGGTAAGCGCTCGCAGGTGGCTCTGCAGCGCGTACTCCTCCATCTCGCGCCGGGAGAGGTCCCACCGCACGGCGATCAGGTCGGCCGCGCGGAACTGGTTGACCTCCTCGTCGCCGTACCGGTGCTGCCAGCCCTCACAGCCCTCGAACGGACTGACCGTCATGGCCGATCCGATCGGCACCTGCGACATGTTCTGCACGCCGCCCGCGACCACGACGTCCGCCGTGCCGCTCATCACCGCCTGCGCCGCGAAGTGCAGCGCCTGCTGGCTCGACCCGCACTGCCGGTCGACGGTCACCCCGGGCACCTGCTCCGGGAACCCCGCGGCCAGCCACGAGGTCCGCGCGATGTCACCCGCCTGCGGCCCGACCGTGTCGACGCACCCGAAGATCACGTCGTCCACGTCGGTGGGATCGACGTCGACGCGGTTGAGCAGTGCCGTGATCACGTGCGCACCGAGATCGGCGGGATGCACGTGGCTCAGTTCGCCGCCACGCCTGCCCGCCGGAGTCCGCACAGCCTCGATGATGTACGCCTCGGCCACGAGGGCCCTCCTTCTACGTCTTGTTCCCCATCGAGTTCTTCCGGCGCCCGGTGGCGATGCCGTCGAGCAGGATCGCGAGGTACTGGTCGGCGACCGCGTCCGCGGACAGGCCTCCGCCCGGCCGGTACCAGCGCACGGCCACCCACACCGTGTCGCGGATGAACCGGTAGGCGAGGTCCACGTCGAGATCGGCGCGGAACACGCCCGCGCGCATGCCGTCCTCCAGCAGCACCGTCCACAGCTTGCGGAACTCCACGTTGCGGTCGTCCAGGTAGGAGAACCGCTCCAGCGGCATCAGGTGCTTGGACTCGTTCTGGTAGATCGCGACCTCGGCGTGCCGGCTGTCGATCGCCTCGAACGATGCCACGACCAGGGCTTTCAGCGTCTGCTTCGGTTCGAGGCCCGCGTCGACGATCTCGCGGTACCGGGTGAACAGCTCGTCGAGGAAGGTCCGCAGGATCTCGTCCACCATCGACTCCTTCGAGTCGAAGTGGTGGTAGAGGCTGCCGGACAGGATGCCCGCCGCGTCCGCGATGTCCCTGACCGTGGTCTGCCCGTAGCCACGTTCGGCGAACATCCGCGCGGCGAGCTCCAGCAGCTCCGCCCTCCTGCCGCTCATCGATCTTTCCTTCCTCACGGGTGCTGACTGCTCACCGAGACGACCTCGCCCGTCAGGTACGACGAGTAGTCGCTGGCGAGGAACACGATCACATTCGCGACCTCCCACGGCTCGGCGGCGCGCCCAAAAGCCTCACGGGACGCCAGCTCGGTCAGCAACTCCTCACTGGTGACCTTGGCCAGGAACGGGTGCGCCGCCAAGCTCGGGGCGACCGCGTTCACCCGGATGCCGTGCTCGGCCACGTCCATCGCGCTGCATCTCGTCAGCGCCATGACACCTGCTTTTGCCGCCGCGTAATGGGCTTGGCCTTTCTGGGCACGCCAGCCGACGACGCTCGCGTTGTTAACGACAACACCGCTTCGCTGGGCGACCATTTGGCGCAACACGGCCCTGGTGCAGCGGAACGTGCCGTTCAACGTCACGTCGAGAACGCGCGACCACTCGTCGTCGGTCATGTCCAGCACGGACTTCTCACCGCCGAGGCCCGCGTTGTTGACCATCACGTCGATGCGGCCGTAGCGCGCGACTGTTTCGTCTACGAGCGTCTGCACGTGCTGTTCGTTCGTGACATCGCACGGGATCGCGTGATCGGTGCCGAGCGACTCGTGCGTCTCCTTGAGGCGGCGCTCGTGCCAGTCGCTGATCACGACCGTCGCGCCCTCTTCGAGGCACCGTTTCGCGGTCGCCGAGCCGATACCCGTGCCCGCCGCGGCGGTCACGACGACGACCTTGTCCCTGAGCAGGTCGTGGCCGGTCATCGCGGTAGCCCCAGAATCCGGTGGGCGATGATCTCGCGCTGGATCTCGTCGGACCCGCCGTAGATGGTCTCCGCGCGGCTGAACAGGAACATCCGCTGCCACTCGTTGCCGTCGATCATCGACTCGGGGCCGAGCGACTCCATCGCGAGCTCACCGAGCCTGCGGTGCCACCCGCCCCAGAACAGCTTCAGCACGGACGCCTCCGGGCCAGGGTCGTCGTTGAGCGTTCTCACCGTGTGTGAGCGCATGACGTGGAGCTCGAGCCACGCTCTGGTCAGTTTCTCCCGCATGTGGTCAGGAGCCTTCGCCATGATCGCGTCGAGCTGGCGGCGGAAGCTCACCTGGTGGCCGAGCATCGCGGTGCCGCGCTCGAAGCCCAGCGTGGCCATCGCGATCTTCCAGCCCTGGCCGGGCTGCCCGACCACGTTCTCGCGAGCCGTGACCGCGCCGTCGAAGAAGACCTCGTTGAACTCCGACGTGCCGGTCAGCTGGCGGATCGGCCGGACCTCGATGCCGGGCTGGTGCATCGGCACGAGCAGGTAGGAGAGCCCGTGGTGGCGTTGTGATCCGGGCTCGGTGCGGCACAGGACGAAGATCCAGTCCGAGTAGTGCGCGTTCGACGTCCAGATCTTCTGGCCGTTGATCACCCACTGGTCGCCCTCGAGGGTCGCCTTCGTCTGGACGGACGCGAGGTCGGAGCCGGCACCCGGCTCGGAGTAGCCCTGGCACCACAGCTCGTCGAGTGAGCGGATCTTCGGCAGAAAGCGTTCCTTCTGCTCGGGGGTGCCGAACGCGATGAGCGTCGGGCCGAGCAGACCCTCACCCACGATGTCGACCTTCGCGGGCGCGTCGGCCTCCGCGTACTCCTCGTGGAAGACGACCTGCTCCTCCACGCTGCGCTCGCCCGGCCAGCCGAGGCACGTCCACCCGTGCGCGGCCAGGTGCCGGTGCCAGCGCAGCCGGCCCTCGAACGCCTCGTGCTCGCGGCCGGGCCCACCCAGGCCGCGCAGCTCCGCGAACTCACCGACGAGGTTGGCGGACAACCATTCCCGCACCTCGCGCCGGAAGGACTCCATGGGCCATACTCTAACCTACCAAGCACTTGCTTTGGAGGCCCAATGGAGGCCACAGTGGCCAGCGATCCAAGCAGGCAAACGGTTTCAGCGGTGCTCGACCGCGCTGCCTCGCTCTTCGGCGGCGCGGAAGCGTTGGTGGACGGGGACGTTCGCCTCACCTACACCGCGCTGCGGGCGCAGGTGCACACCGCCGCACGCGCACTCATCGGGATGGGTGTGCGGCCAGGCGACCGGGTGGCGTTGTGCGCGCCCAACTCGCGGCACTGGGTGGTCGCGGCACTGGGCGCCTTGCACGCGGGCGCCGCGCTGGTACCGATCAACACCCGGTTCACCGCTGCCGAGACGCTCGACGTGCTGCGGCGGAGCAAGGCGCGCGCCTTCATCGTCGAGGGCGAGTTCCTCGGCCGCGACCGGCTCGCGGAGCTGCGCGGAGAGGAGCTCCCCGAGATCATCGTGCGACTACCGGCCGACTGGCTCGACTGGGCCACGAACCTGCCGTCGCTCGATCCGGACCAGCTGTGCGACGTCATGTACACCTCGGGCACGACCGGGCGCAGCAAGGGCGCGATGAGCGCGCACCGGCAGTCGCTCAGGGTCGCGGAGGCGTGGGCGTCCTGCGGTGAGCTGTCGTCGAACGACCGGTACCTGATCGTCAACCCGTTCTTCCACACCTTCGGCTACAAGGCCGGGATTCTCGCCAGTTTGCTGCGCGGCGCGACGATCGTGCCGCAGCCGGTGTTCGACGTCGTGGAGACGATGCGGCTGATCGAACAGGAACGCATCACCGTGCTGCCGGGGCCGCCGACGATCTACCAGACGTTGCTCGACCACCCCGATCGCGGTTCGTTCGACCTGTCCAGCCTGCGTCTCGCGGTGACAGGCGCCGCGGTGGTGCCCGTGGCGCTGGTCGAGCGGATGCAGACGGAGCTGTCGTTCTCGACCGTGCTCACCGCGTACGGGCTCACGGAGGCCGTGGTGGCCACGATGTGCCGTCCCGAGGACTCACCGGAGACCGTCGCGCACACGTGCGGGCGGCCGATGGCGGACTTCGAGCTGCGGCTGGGCGAGAAGGACGAGGTGTTGCTGCGCGGCCCGAACGTGATGCTCGGGTACCTGGACGATCCGGAGGCGACCGCCGCGGCCATCGACGCCGAGGGATGGCTGCACACGGGCGATGTCGGACGCGTCGACGAACGCGGCTACCTGTCGATCACCGACCGGCTCAAGGACATGTACATCTGCGGCGGGTTCAACGTCTACCCCGCGGAGATCGAGCAGGCGCTGGCCCGGTTGCCGGGAGTCGCCGAGTCGGCCGTGGTGGGGATGGCCGACGCACGGCTCGGTGAGGTCGGCGTCGCGCACGTCGTCACCTCGCCCGGCCACGAGCTGACCGAGGACGAGGTGATCGAGTTCTGCCGCGGCCGGCTGGCCAACTACAAGGTGCCGCGGGCCGTCGAGTTCCACCCCGAGCTCCCCCGCAACGCCGGCGGCAAGGTCCTCAAACACCTACTGCGCAAGGAGAACGCGTGACAGTCTCGTATGAGCGGCGGGAGGCGGTCGCCGTCGTGACCATGAACCGCCCGGAGTACCGCAACGCGCAGAACTCGGCGATGACGTACGCGTTGGACGAGGCCTTCACGCGCGCGGTCGACGACGACGAGGTCAAGGTGATCGTCCTGGCCGGTGCCGGTGACCACTTCTCGGCGGGCCACGACATCGGCTCGCCCGGCCGGGACGTCGACGTGTCGTTCGAGCGCAAGGCCGTGCTGTGGTGGGACCACGTCGGGCGTTCCGGTGGTGATCTCCGCTTCGCCCGCGAGATGGAGGTCTACCTCGGCATGTGCCGGCGGTGGCGCGAGATCCCCAAGCCGATGATCGCGATGGTGCAGGGCGCGTGCGTGGCGGGCGGCCTGATGCTCGCCTGGGTGTGCGACCTGATCGTGGCCGCAGAGGACGCGTTCTTCGCCGATCCCGTGGTGCGTATGGGAATTCCCGGTGTCGAGTACTTCGCCCACCCGTGGGTGCTCGGCCCGCGCGCCGCCAAGGAGGTGCTCTTCACCGGCGACCGCTTCTCCGCCCAGCGCGCCTACGAATGGGGCATGGTCGCACGTGTCGTGCCGCGCGCCGAGCTGGAAACGTCGACGTTCCAGCTGGCTTCGCGGATCTCGGCGATGCCGCAGTTCGGGCTGGCTCTGGCCAAGAAGGCGGTCAACCAGTCCGAGGACCTCATGGGCATGAGGGCCGGGATGGACTCGGTGTTCGGGTTGCACCACCTCGCCCACGCCCACAACGCCGAGGTGAGCCCGGACGCGCTGGCGGGCATGGACGCCCGTTCGATGAAGAAGGCCTCCAGCTGATGGACCTCTCACTGGACTCCTCGACTCTTGAGTTCCAAGCCGAGGTGCGCTCGTGGCTGGCCGCGCACGTCCGGCCACTGTCCTCAATGGACACCTTGCAGGGCTTTGAAGAGCACCGCGCGTGGGAACGGCTGCTCGCCTCGGCCCGGTTGTCGGTGGTGTCGTGGCCAGAGGAGTTCGGTGGCCGCGACCTGGGTCTGCTGCAGTGGCTGATCTTCGAGGAGGAGTACCACGCCGCCGGCGCGCCCGGTCGCGTCTCCCAGAACGGCATCTTCCTGCTGGCGCCGACGTTGTTCTCTCACGGCACCGACGAGCAGCGCGCGCGGATCCTGCCGCCGATGGCGCGCGGCGACGAGGTGTGGGCGCAGGCGTGGTCGGAACCCGAGGCCGGATCCGACCTGGCGTCGTTGCGCAGCACCGCCGTTCGTCGTGATGGTGGCTGGCTGCTGCGCGGCCAGAAGACGTGGAGCTCGCGGGCGGCGTTCGCGGACAGGGCGTTCGGCCTGTTCCGGACCTCCGCGGAGGGACGTCACCGCGGCCTGACCTACCTGATGTTCGACCTGCGCGCCGACGGCGTCACCGTGCGGCCGATCAACCAGCTCGACGGCGAACCGGGCTTCGCCGAGATCTTCCTGGACGACGTGTTCGTACCGGACCACGACGTCATCGGCGAGGTCGGCGACGGCTGGCGCGTGGCGATGAGCACCGCGGGCAACGAACGCGGCCTGTCGTTGCGCAGTCCCGGCAGGTTCGTCGCCGCCGCGGGGCGGCTCGTGGAGCTGTACCGCAAGAACCCGGATCCGGCGTTGCGCGACCGGGTCGTCGACGCGTGGATCGGTGCCCAGGCCTACCGGCTGCACACGTTCGGCTCGCTGGCCAACCCGCCCACGGGACCGGCCGCGAGCGTCACGAAGGTGTTCTGGTCCGAGCTGGACGTGGCACTGCACGAGACCGCGATGGACCTGCTGGGCGAGGTCGCGCCGGGATGGCGGGACGGCTGGCTGTTCTCGCTGGCGGGGCCCATCTACGCCGGCACCAACGAGATCCAGCGCAACGTCATCGCCGAACGGATCCTGGGGTTGCCACGATGATGTTCACGCTGTCGCCGGAGCAGACGGACTTCGCCGGGGTGCTGCACGGGTTCCTCGCGGCGGGGAGGCGGGACCTGGCCGAGGTCGGGGTGGACGAGGTGACGGAGCCGGTCGACCTCGTGGTGGTGTTCGAGGAGCTGGGGCATCACGCGGTGCCGGGGCCGCTGATCGAGTCCCTGGCGGTGGTTCCGGCGCTGGTGGACGGGACGGCGACGGGTACCTCGTCGGTTGCCTTCCCACCTCACGTCCCGCACGCCGTCGAAGCCGACCACTACTTCCTCGTCGAAGGCGACACCCTCCGCGAGGCCGTCCCCACCGCCGGACTGTCCTCGGCGGACCCCGCCCGCCGCCTCGTCGAGCTGACCGGCGGCGCGGTGATCGCTACCGGTATCCCGGTCACCCGCGCCTTCGACCTCGGCGTTCTGACCTGCTCGGCACAGCTCCTCGGCCTCGGCCGCGCGATGCTCGAGATGACCACCGCCCACACCCTGGCCCGTACCCAGTTCGGCAGGCCGATCGGCTCCTTCCAGGCCGTCAAGCACCACCTCGCCAACGTCCTGATCGGACTGGAACTGGCCCGCCCGCTGGTGTTCGGCGCCGCCGTGACGATGACGACCCGCGACGTCTCGGCGGCCAAGGTCGCCGCCTCGGACGCCGCCTGGAACGCCGCCAGGACCGCCCTGCAGGTGCACGGCGCGATCGGCTACACCGCCGAGCACGAGCTCGGCCGGTTCCTGCTGCAGACCCGGGCCCTGCGCACCGCCTGGGGCAGCCCGTCGCTGCACCGAGCCCGCGTGCTGGAGGCGTTGTGACACCGGAACAACTCGCACTGCGCGACACCGTCCGCAGCCTGCTCGACAAGCACTCCGACATCCGTGCCGCGATCGAAGCCCCGCATGGCTACGACAAGGACCTGTGGGCGCGGCTGTGCGAGATCGGTGTCCTCCCGATCTCCGAGCAGCACGGCGGATCCGGTGCCGGGGTCGCGGAAACCCTGATGGCGCTGGAAGAACTCGGCCGCACGCTCACGCCCGCTCCCCTGCTCTCGTCGACGCTGGCCGCACAGGCACTGCTCGTCAGCGGAAACGACGAGGCCTGTGGCCGGCTGCTACCGCGGATCGCCGGCGGAACCGTCGCCGCACTCGCCTGGCCCTGGGCCACCGGTGACCACGTCACCACGGCTCCGCTCGACCACCCCGAGGTGACCACGGCTGTCTCCGACGGCCCTCTCCACGCCACCGTCCACCACGTCCTCGACGGCGACCACGCCGAAATCCTGCTGGTCACCGACGGCATCTCGCTCTACGAGGTCGATCCCGGCCAGCCCGGCGTCACGCGCGAACACACGCCGGCCATCGACCTGACCCGCCGCCTGGCCACCATCTGCCTCACCGACGCCGCCGCGACCCGCCTAGGCCCCTGGTCGTCCCAGGTACGTGACACGGCACTGGCCGCACTGTGCGCGGAACAGGTCGGCGCCGCCGCCAGAGCACTGGAGCTCACCGTCGAGTACACGAAGACCAGGGTCCAGTTCGGGCGGCCGATCGGTTCGTTCCAAGCGTTGAAGCACCGCATGGCGGACATGCACGTCCTGGTGGAGACCGCGAGGTCGGCCGCGCGGGCCGCCACCGACGAGGTGTCCGCAGCGGTCGCGAAGGTGTACTGCTCCGAAGCGTTCTGCAAGGTCGCGGCCGAGATGATCCAGCTGCACGGCGGCATCGCGATCACCTGGGAGCACGACGCACACCTCTACTTCAAGCGGGCGCACGGCAGCGCCCAGCTGTTCGGCAGCCCTCAAGATCACATCGACCGCCTCTCCCGTTCCGCACACCGGTGATCAGGCCGCTGCCTGGTCTCCTGGCTCGTGGACGAACGCATCCTTGACCCAGAACGCGCGCACGAGCGGTTGGACGACGACACCCTCCGTTCCGTGCGCGAGGACCACTTCGGCGGCGAGCCGGCGCAGGCCGAGGCGACGTTGCTGCTGAGCATGGCGTACGGGGAAATCGGCATCACGAGGGAAGAGCGAGGCCGATGTCGTGCTGTCCGCCGATGCGGCGCGGCACGGCGGGCGCCGGTTGCGCCGGGCTTGGCGCGAGCCGCCCGACGGGGCGAAGCGGGTGTACGTGCTGCAGGTCGCCGAAGGTGTGAACCTGCTGGGCGCGTTCGCCGGGCTCTCCGGGCGGTTGTGGGTCGTGTTGCAGCAGAGGTGGCCGCTGGAGGTCGTGGCCGAGGGCGAACCGCTGCCGCCCTGCCAGGCCGCAGCGATGACCATCGCCCCGCAGATCTGGAGCAGCTAACCGGTCAGCCGCTCCAGCAGGCGCCGGAACTTCGGACACTCCATGTGCGTCGGCGCCGGGCACGACGCGGCGTGCCGCAACCCGTCGCGCATGACCGTCAGCCGGCGGATCGTCGCGTCCAGTTCGTCCGCCTTGCTCGTGAGCAGCGCGCGGTCCAGGCGCGGGCTGCCGTCGGGGGCGAACATCACCGCGATCTCCTCGAGGGTGAAGCCCGCCGCGCGGCCCACCGAGATCAGCGCCAGCCGCTGGAAGACGCCCTGGTCGAACACCCGCGTGAGGCCGCGCCGGCCGACCGATCCGATCAGGCCGCGCTCCTCGTAGTAGCGCAGAGTGGACGCTGGCACGCCGGATCGCCGCACCACCTCGCCGATACCCAGCTCCTGCATGACACTTGACCTCAAGCCGACTTGAAGTAGGACGGTAGGAGCATGACACCAGAGGTCAACAGCGAACAGGCCGCACTGTGGAACGGGCCCGGCGGGCACGGCTGGGCCGCGGCACGGGACATGGTCGACGTGGTTCTCCAGCCGTTCGAGGACCTGCTCGTCGCGGCGGCGCGGGAGAGGCCGCGCACCGGGGTGCTCGATGTCGGATGCGGGACCGGGGGCGTGACCAGGGCGATCGCGGCGGCACTCGGCGACGTGCCGTGCGTCGGCGTCGACATTTCCGGGCCGCAGATCGCCGTCGCGCAGGAGAGCACGAACGTGCGGTTCGTGCACGCGGACGCGCAGGTGCACGCGTTCGAGCCGCAGTTCGACCTGATCGTGTCGCGGTTCGGGGTCATGTTCTTCGACGACCCGGTGGCCGCGTTCCGCAACCTCGGCAAGGCCGCGAAGCCCGGTGGCGAGCTGCGGGTCGTCGTCTGGCGCGGCAAGGACGAGAACCCGTTCATGACCACCGCGGAACGGGCCGTCGCGCCGCTGATGCCGGATCTGCCGACGTTCGATGCCGACGCGCCCGGGCCGTACGGGCTCGCCGACCCCGACCGGGCGCGGAAGGTGCTGGACGACAGCGGGTGGACCGGCGTCGACATCCGGAAGGTCGATCTGACCTGCACCATGCCAGAGGACGTGTTGCCGACGTACCTGACGATGCTCGGGCCGGTGGGCCGGGCACTCCAGCCCATGCCCGAACACGAACGCGCGGAGGTGCTCGGCACCGTGCTCCGCGCGTTCGAGGAGTTCGTGCAGGACGGGGAAGTCCGCTTCCCCACCGCGTCGTGGGAGATCAGGGCCCTAACTCCACTCTGACTGGCGCTGGGCGGTGAGCAGGTTGTCGAGGACCTCGCCGGACCAGCCTCGGGTGTCCAGCTCGGCGTGCACGGCGTAGCGGCCGCGGTAGAACAGCAACGGCTGCGCGTCGCGCACCGGGCCGAGCTCGACGACCGAGCCGACGACCATGTGGTGGTCGCCGGCGTCGTGCACCGCCGAAACCCGACAGTCGACCCAGGTCAGGGCGCCGTCGAGCACCGGGGCACCGGTGGCCGACGGCGTCCAGGCCACTCCGGCGAACTTGTCCACGCCGGCCTTCCCGAACACCGTCGAGATCTCCCGCTGGTCCTCGGCCAGCACGTTCACGCAGAACGCGCCGGACGCCGCCATCGCCGCCCAGCTGCGCGAAGTCCGTTGTGGACAGAAAAGCACGAGGGGCGGGTCGAGCGACAACGCCGCGAACGCCTGGCAGGCGAACCCGACCGGCCCGTCCGCAGACATGCCGGTCACCACGGTCACTCCCGTGCAGAAGTGACCGAGGACGGAGCGGTAGCGGGCTACTTCTGGTAGCCCACGCTGAAGTCGTGTCCCCACAGGCTCACCGCCGTGCTCTCGCGTGCGATCCAGTCCTCATCGGACACCTGCCGTCCCTCGCAGCCGAACTCGACGTCGAACCCGCCGGGTGTCTTCATGTAGAACGACAGCATCAGGTCGTTGACGTGCCGGCCGAGCGTTGCCGACATCGGCACCTTGCGCCGCATCGCGCGGTCCAGGGTCAGGCCGACGTCGTCGGTGTTCTCGACCTCGACCATCAGGTGCACGATCCCGCTCGGCGTCGGCATCGGCAGGAACGCCAGGCTGTGGTGGCGCGGGTTGCAGCCGAAGAACCGCAGCCACGCCGGTGGCCCGTCCGCCGGACGGCCGACGAACTGCGGAGGCAACCGCATCGAGTCGCGCAGCCGGAAGCCCAGCACGTCCCGGTAGAAGTGCAACGCCGCCTCGTCGTCCGAAGTGGACAGCACGACGTGCCCGAGACCCTGCTCCTCGGTCACGAACCGGTGCCCGTACGGCGACACCACCCGCCGGTGCTCCAGAGCGGCGCCGTGGAACACCTCCAGGGTGTTGCCGGAGGGGTCGTCGAAGCGAATCAGCCCGTTGACCCGGCGCTCGGCCAAATCCGAAGCCGAACCCTCCACCACCGCGACACCGGCGGAAGCCAGCCGCTTCGCCACCTCGTCCAGTTCGGCCTCGGTCGCGACCTCCCAGCCAGAGGCCTGCAAGCGGTCCGCGGTTCCGGGGACGATCACCAGCCGCGCCGGGAAGTCGTCCATCCGCAGATAAAGAGCGCCTTCCGTGGAGCCCTTGCCCTCGACCATGCCGAGGACCTTCAGTCCGAACTCGCGCCACCGGTCCATGTCGGTGGCCTCGATCCGGAGATAACCCAGCGATCGGATCCCCATCACGCCTCCGTCAAGAAGTCGGTCGCCAGCCGGTTGAACTCGTCGAACTTTTCGAGCTGTGCCCAGTGGCCGCAGCCGCCGAACACGTGCAGTTGCGCCCGCGGGATCAGCTTCAGCGCCAGCAAGGCACCGTCGAGCGGATTGACCCGGTCTTCGCGTCCCCAGACCAGCAACACCCGCTGGCGCAACCGATATGCCTCCCGCCAGAGCATCCCCTGCTCGAAGTCCGGCCCGGCGAACGACTTGCCGAGAGCGGCCATGGCGCGCAACGACTCCGGCTGCCGCGCCGCCTCGAACCGTTCGTCGATCAGCTCCTCGGTGACCAGCGACTGGTCGAACACCATGATGCGCAGGAACTCCTCGATCTTCTCCCGTGTCGGGTCCTTCGCGAACGCGCTGAGTTTCCGCACACCCTCGGTCGGGTCCGGAGAGAAGACGTTGAGGGACAAGCCTCCCGGCCCCATCAGCACGAGCCGTCCGGCACGCTTGCCGTGGTCGAGAGCGAACCGGACCGCGGTGCCACCGCCGAGCGAGTTGCCCAGGATGTGCGCCTGCTCGACACCCAGCTCGTCGAGCAGGTCCTTCAGCGCCCGTGCCGCGAAGGTGAAGTACTGGTCGTGCTCTGCGGGCTTGTCGGACTGGCCGTAGCCGGGCATGTCCACGGCCAGCACGCGGAACGACTTCGCGAACACCGGGATGTTGCGGCCGAAGTTGCTCATCGCCGACGCGCCGGGCCCGCCGCCGTGCAGCAGGACCAGCGTCTCGGAGTGGTCGGTGCCCGCCTCGTGGTAGTGCAGCCGCACGTTCATCAACGCCCCCTCAGAACAGCCCGTCGCGGACCTGGATGCCGAGCTCGCCCTTGCCGTACATGACGAGCACGCGCTCCGGGTCGTTGGCCGCGTGCACGCGTGCGGCGTGCGCGTCGCGCCAGAACCGGGGCAGCGGCAGGCCGCTGTTGATGGCCTTGCCGCCCGCGCTCTCGAAGAGCCGGTCGATCGCGGAGATCGCCCGCGCACTGCCGAGCACCTGGTCGCGCCGCGCCCTCAGCCGCAGCTCGATCGGGATCTTCGTGCCGGCGACGGCGTGCTCCCACTCGTCGTTGATGTCCTTCTCGAGCTGCCACCACGCCGTGTCGATGTCGTTGGACGCCATCGCGATCCGCACCTGGGCGAACGGGTCCTCGACGGACTTCTCACCCAGGTAGGCGGCCCGGACCCGCTCACGGGTGGCGTTGACGTGCACCTCGTACGCGCCGTACGCCATGCCGATCATCGGCGCGGTGATCGCGTACGGGTGGATCGTCCCGTACGGCATCCGGAAGAGCGGGCCGGGATTGACGTCCTGGCCGGGGCAGACGCAGCGCGCGGTGTGCATCATGCTCAGCGTCCGGTGCTCCGGCACGAACACGTCGGAGACCACGATGTCGTTGCTGCCGGTGCCGCGCAGACCGACCGTGTCCCACACGTCGTTGATCGTGTAGTCGGCGATCGGCAGCAGGAACGTGCGGAAGTCGACGGGCTTGCCCTCGTCGTTCATCACCAGGCCGCCGAGCAGCACCCACGTCGCGTGGTCGCAGCCGGACGAGAAGCTCCACTTGCCGCTGAACCGGAACCCGCCCTCGACGGGGGTCGCGCGGCCGGTCGGCGCGTACGAGGACGAGATCCGCGTGTCCCGGTCCTCGCCGAACACCTCGTCCTGCGCCCGGACGTCGAACAACCCGACGTGCCACGGGTGCACGCCCAGCACGGACGCGACCCAGCCCGTCGACCCGCACGCGCTGCCGATCAGCTTCACCGCCGTGTAGAAGTCGAGCGGATGCGACTCGAAGCCGCCGTACCGCACGGGTTGCAGCATCCGGAAGAACCCGGTCTCCTGCAACGCCTTCACCGACTCCGGCGGCACCTTGCGCAGCTCCTCCGCCTCCTGCGCGCGTTCCCGCAGAGCAGGCAGCAGATCCCGCACCTTGCCGAGGATTTCCTCGCTCATCGGACTTTCTCCCTGCTCAGCTCCAGTGCGATGTCGATCAGCTGGTCCTCCTGCCCGCCCACGAGCTTGCGCTCGCCCGCGCGCACGAGGATCTGCGCGCCGGACACGCCGTAGCGTTTCGCCTGTGTGTAAGCGTGTTTGAGGAAGCTGGAGTAGACGCCCGCGTAACCCATCATCAGCGCCATCCGGTCGAGCAAGCACTCCTCCGGCATCACGGGCCGGACGACGTCCTCGGCCGCGTCCACGATCTTGAAGAAGTCGACGCCGGTCTCGAACCCGAGCTTGTCGCACACACCGACGAACGCCTCCAGCGGCGTGTTTCCCGCGCCCGCACCGAATCCGCGCACGCTGCCGTCGATCTGCTTCGCCCCGGCTCTCACCGCCGCGACCGAGTTCGCGACGCTCAGCCCGAGGTTCTCGTGCCCGTGGAACCCGACCTGGGCGTCATCGCCGAGCTCGGCCACCAGTGCGGCCACCCGGTCGGAAACCTGTTCCAGCACCAGGGCGCCGGCCGAGTCGACGACGTACACGCACTGGCAGCCCGCGTCCGCCATGATGCGGGCTTGACGAGCCAGCGCCTCCGGTGGCTGCGAGTGCGCCATCATCAGGAACCCGACGGTCTCCAGTCCGCGCTCGCGCGCGAGCTGGAAGTGCTGCACCGAGACGTCCGCCTCGGTGCAGTGCGTGGCGATCCGGACGATCGACGCCCCGTTGTCCTGCGACACCAGGATGTCGTCCTTCACACCGACACCGGGCAGCATCAGCACCGCGATCCTGGCCCGCTGGGCCGTCTCGGCGGCGACCTTGATCAGCTCCTGCTCCGGCGTGAGGCTGAAGCCGTAGTTGAACGACGACCCGCCGAGCCCGTCGCCGTGCGTCACCTCGATGACCGGCACCCCGGCGCCGTCGAGTGCCGCCACGATCGACCGGACGTCCTCGACCGTGAACTGGTGCCGCTTGTGGTGCGAGCCGTCACGCAGTGACGTGTCGGTCAGCCGCAGAATCGGACGCTGCTGCATTCGCGATCTCCTCCCCCACCTTCGTCGCGGCGGCCGTCATGATGTCGAGGTTCCCGGCGTAGGCAGGTAAGAAGTCGCCCGCGCCCTCGATCTCGACGAAGATCGACACGCGGCCGGCGTCGAACTGCGGCTCGCTCAGCAACCGGAACCCCGGCACGTACGAGCGGAGGTCGGTCTCCATCCGCGCGATCGAGTCCGTGATCGCGTCCGGATCGGCGTCCTCGGGGATCGCGCAGAAGATCGTGTCGCGCATGATCATCGGAGGATCCGCCGGGTTGAGCACGATGATCGCCTTGCCGCGCTCCGCTCCCCCGATCGCCTCGATGCCCTTGCTGGTCGTGCGGGTGAACTCGTCGATGTTGGCCCGCGTCCCCGGTCCCGCCGACACCGACGCCACGCTCGCGACGATCTCCGCGTACGACACCGGGACGACGCGCGACACCGCGTGCACCATTGGAATCGTGGCCTGGCCACCGCACGTGATCAGGTTGATGTTGGGCGCGTCCTGGTGCTCGCCGAGGTTCACCGGGGGCACGACGTACGGCCCGACCGCCGCCGGTGTCAGGTCGATCGCCCGGATGCCCGCCTCCGCGTAGCGCGGCGCGTTGGCCCGGTGCACCGCCGCGGACGTCGCCTCGAAGACGACGTCCGGCAGCTCGTCCTGACGCAGCAACCACTCCGCGCCGTCGACCGACACCTCCAGGCCCAGCGACGCCGCCCGGCGCAGACCCTCGCTGGCCGGGTCGATGCCCACCATCCAGCGCGGTTCCAGCACCGGCGAGCGCAGGAGCTTGTAGAGCAGGTCGGTGCCGATGTTGCCGGACCCGATGATGGCCGCCTTCACAGAGACCACCAGCCTCCGCCGCAGGCGCTGCGCACAATTCGATGGTGGGGCGTCGTGCTCATCATGGCTCCCGGTAAATTGCGTATCGTGAGGACGGCGTACAGGTGCGGGCTTACCCGACCCCCGAACGAGCTGCGGTGTTCAACCGCACTTTCGGTTGTGTACGCCTGGTGTGGAACAAGACCCTGAGCGAGCGGAGTGACCGTTACCGCGACAGTGGTGCGCGCACCTCGTACAAGCAGACCTCCGCCACTCTCACCGTGTGGAAGCGCACCGAGGAACTCTCGTTCTTGTCGGAAGTTTCCCCGGTGCCGTTGCAACAGACACTGCGCCACCAGCACGCGGCGTTCCAGAACTTCTTCGCTCGGCGTGCGCGCTACCCGAAGTTCAAGACCCGCAACGGCCGCCAAACCGCGCACTGCACGCGCTCTGCATTCGGAATGCGGCACGGCATGCTGACGCTCGCCAGGACGGGCCTTCCGCTGCGTTTCGTCTGGTCTTTCGCCGATGTGGACGTGACCACGCTCGACCCGACGACCGTGGTCATCACCCGTGAACCAGACGGACGCTGGTACGTCACCTTCGCCGTTGATGCCGAAGAGCCCGCACCCACTGAGCCAGTAGGCCACGCGATAGGTGTTGACCTCCGCTTGACGGATCTCCTGGTGACCAGCGACGGCCTGCGGATCGCCAATCCGCGACAGTTTGCCCGCAGAGCACGCAACCTCGCCCGCTATCAACGCCGAACGGCTCGCTGCCAACGCGGAAGCAACAACCGCCGCAAAGCAAAGACAAGAGGCGCCCGGGTTCACCGGAAGATTCGCAACGCACGGCGAGACTTCCTGCACCGCACGACCACGAACCTGGTGCGTTCGGCTGACCTCATCGCTGTCGAAGACCTGAACGTCGCGGGTATGAGACGCAACCACCACGTCGCACACGCCATCTCCGACGTCAGTTGGGGGGAGTTCAAGCGGCAACTGGCATGCAAATGCGCGCGCGCTGGCCGCACACTGGTGGTCATTGACCGCTGGTACCCGTCGGGCAAAACGTGCTCGGCCTGCGGGCACCGGCTGACTGAACTGGCTCTGCCCGCTCGGCACTGGCCGTGCCCGAGCTGCCGCACCCTGCACGACCAGGACCTCAACGCGGCGAAGAACATCCTTGCGGCTGGTCGAGTCGTAGCCCGAAGCACATCGGGTGATGCCTGCGGAGCTGATGTCAGTCGGCAAGGGTCCTCCCTTCCGCGATCGGCGATGAACCAGGAATCCTGTGCCGTGAGGCGCAGCCCGTAAGGGCCCATCCGCCGCAAGGCGGATAAGAAACAGTCAATCGAATTTCAGGTCTACGGAGCCAAGTCCGGCGAACTCGGCGTGGAACTCGTCACCCGGCCGCGCGTCGATCGCCCGCGTGCACGAACCGGGCAGCACGATGTCTCCGGCGAGCAACCGGACGCCGAAGCTCGCGACCTTCTCCGCGAGCCACGCCACCGCGATCGCCGGATCGCCCAGCACCGCGTCACCGCGTCCTTCGGCGACCACTTCACCGTTGCGCCGCAACGTCGCCGCCACCGCGCCGATGTCCAGTTCGGACGGCCGGACGCGCTCAGAGCCGAGGATGAACCCGGCAGAGGAGGCGTTGTCCGCGATGGTGTCCTGGAGGCCGATCTTCCAGTCGATGATCCGGCTGTCGATCAGCTCGATGGCCGGCGCGACGAACTCCGTCGCCCGCAGCACGTCCTCGACCGTGCAGCCCTCGCCCGGCAGGTCCTGGCTGAGCAGGAACGCGATCTCGACCTCGACCCGCGGGTACAGGTACGCCGAAGCGTCCGCGGTGCCGGTCAGCTGCATGTCGTCGAGCAGGTGGCCGTAGTCGGGTTCGTCGACGCCCATCATCTGCTGCATCGCGAGCGACGACAGGCCGACCTTGTGGCCGATGACGTCACGGTTGCGGTGCCGGACGTTGAGCAGCTGGATCTCGTAGGCGTCGACCACGTCGATCTCGGGGTACAGCTCGACCAGCGGCTTGATCGGCACGCGGTCGCGTTCCGCCACGCGCAGCAGCTCGGCGGCCGCCTCCCTGGACTGGATCGTCAGCACCTGGCCTCCCCTGCATCTGTTGACCTGGCCACGTGTTGCCCGGCGCGGCGGCCCGAGAAGACGCAGTCGGCGAGCGCGAGCCCGCTGACGTAGGACTCCGAGCACACGCCGACCGCCGACCGGCCCGCCGCGTACAGGCCGGGAACTCCTCGCACCTGGCCGGTTTCCTCGTCGACGACGAGTCCGCCCAGCGTGAGCATCGGGCACGGGTAACCGAATCCGGCCTTGATCGAGACGTTGATCAGCGAGTACGGCGGCGTACCGAACGGTTCGGGCGTACCGATCCCCGCTTTGGCCGCCACCTCTTCGATCGTCGGCGCGGTGACCATGCCGCGGCTCAGGAAGTACCGGACCTGCCACCGCTGGAAGGGCGCCGCCTGCGTCCTCACCTGCGCCCGAGCGACCCGCAGGATGTCGTCGTCGACCAGCAGCCAGGCCTTTCCGCCGCGTTCGGCGATCGCGCTCCCGATGGCCGCGCCGTACCGCGTCGCGTCACCGAACCTGCGCCCTTCTGGGTCGACCAGCACCCCGCGTTGCAACGCACTGGGCGGCGTGACGAACCGCCACACCGAGATCTTGTCCATTCGCGCGGTCCTGCCACCGGCGGCGACACCGAGCCGGATCCCGCTGCCGTCGTCGCCGGGCGTGCCGAGCGGGAGGCCACCACGGTAGGCCGGCGAGATCTCGCGCACCCTGTCCCGGTCGGCGATGAACCCGCCCGCCGAGATGACCACTCCCTGCCGCGCGGACACCGTGACGGGACGGCTGAAGCGCCGTTCCAGCCACGCGGCCAGCGCGAACAGCTTCCTGCCGACGGGCGGGTAGTAGAGCCACGGCTTGGCGCCCGCCTTGGACAGCATCGCGTGCACGGTCTGCGGCAGGCCGGTCAGCGTCCGGCAGCGCACACCCGTGACACGGCCGTCGGTCGTGATCAGCTCCTCGGCACGGGTCTGCGGCATGATCCGCACGCCCGCCCGCCGGGTCGCCTCGGCCAGCCGGGCGAAGAAAACCTTGCCCGAGGTGCCTTTCGCCCTGGTCCGGTGGCCACGCGCAGCCGGATCGGGCCAGGCGTCCTCGCTGCCGGACTGGTAGAGGTAGTAGTCGTCTGTCGGATAGGAGGTCTTGAACGGGCACAGGCTCGCGTCGAACGGCACGCCCTGGTCCTCCAGCCAGGCCAGCATCTTGGCGCTGTCCTCGCAGAACCGGCGCAGCGTCGCCTCCGACACCGCGTCCCGGACCTCGTGCTTCAGGTAGGAGAACATCGCCTCTGGCGTGTCCGTGACTCCGGCCTCGACCTGCTGCCTCGTGCCACCGCCCGCGTACACGACGCCACCGGACAACGCAGTCGCGCCACCACCCGCGAACCGGTCCAGAACCAGCACGGACGCACCGGCCACCGCGGCTTCGATGGCGGCGCACGCGCCGGCCGCACCAAAGCCGATGACGATCACGTCAGCGGTGACGTCCACGCGATCCTCCCGGAACACGTTCTCGGTCAACGGACTTGCCTGGAACTCCTACACCATAGCGCCAAACCGCCTCAGAACTATAACCTGTTCTAGTCTGAGCCTCGGGGAGGTGCGATGTACGACGTGATCGTCGTCGGCAGTGGCGCGGCAGGCATGACAGCCGCCCTCTGCACCGCTCAACACGGCCTGCGCACCCTCGTCATCGAGAAGGCCGAGCACTTCGGCGGCTCGACCGCGAGGTCCGGCGGCGGCATCTGGGTGCCGAACAACCACGTGCTCGCCGGGGCCGGCCAGGCCGACTCGCCGGAACTGGCCGCCACCTACCTGGAGCACATCGCCGGGGACGTGCCCGCCGAGCTGCGCGAGGCGTTCCTGGACGCCGGACCGGCCATGCTCGCGTTCGTCTGCGCGCACACGCCGCTGAAGTTCCGCTGGGTCCGCGAGTACGCCGACTACTACCCGGAGGCGCCCGGCGGACAGCCGCGCGGCCGGTCGGTCGAACCGCTGCCGTTCGACACCAAGCTCCTCGGCGAGGAGATCAAGGACCTCGAACCGCCGTACGTGCCGACACCCGCGGGCATCGTGATCACCCAGACCGACTACCGCTGGCTGACGCTGATCGGACGGCATCCCCGCGGCCTCCTGACCGCCGCCAAGGTCTTCGCCCGCAGGTTCCTGCCGGGCAGACGGCTGACCATGGGCCAGGCGCTGGCAGCGGGCCTGCGCGCCGGGCTGAAGGCGCAGAACGTGGAGATCCGGCTCAACACCGCGATGACCGACCTGCACTACGAGAACGGCCGGGTCGCCGGAGTCGTCGTCGGCGACAGGCTGATCACGGCAACGCACGTCGTCCTGGCGTCCGGCGGCTTCGAGCACAACGAACAGCTGCGCAAACAGCACCAGGACATCGGTACGGAGTGGACGGTCGGCGCGCTGGCCAACACCGGCGACGGCATCGAGGCGGGTGTCCGGGCGGGCGCGGCCACCGGGCTCATGGACGAGGCGTGGTGGGGACCGTCGGTGCCGTTGCCGCGCGGCCCGTACTTCCTGCTGGCCGAACGCTCACTGCCAGGCTGTGTGCTGGTCGACGGCACCGGGCGCAGGTTCGTCAACGAGGCGGCGCCCTACATCGACGTGGTGCACGCGATGACCGGCAAGACGTGGCTGGTGTTCGACCACGCCTACCGCAGCCGCTACCCGTTCTGCGGCCTCCCGCCCCGCCGCCCGCTCCCCCGGCGCTGGCAGGACGCCGTGCTCACCGCACCCAGCCTCGACGACCTCGCCCAGCAGGCCGATCTGCCGGAGCTCACCGAGACCGTCCGGCGGTTCAACACCCTGGCCGTGGACGGCGACGACACCGACTTCCACCGCGGCGACAGCGCGTACGACCGTTACTACGGCGATCCGCGCAACCGCCCGAACCCGAACCTGGCGCCGCTCATGACAGCGCCGTTCTACGCGGTCAAGATCGTGCCCGGCGACCTCGGCACCAAGGGCGGCCTGCGCACCGACAGCCGCGCGCGGGTGCTGCGCGAGGACGGTTCGGTGATCGAAGGCCTGTACGCGGCGGGAAACACCAGCGCGCTGGTGATGGGCCACACCTACGCGGGCGCGGGCGCCACCCTCGGACCGGCGATGACGTTCGGTTATCTCGCCGGCCTCGACATCACTGGAGGAACACGATGACGCAGGACGCCGTGCGGACCATCGACACCGGCGCACCTCCGGCGCGGTTCGCGCGCGGCTGGCACTGCCTCGGCCTCGCCGACAGCTTCCGCGACGGCAAACCCCATGCCGTGGAGGCGTTCGGCACGAAGCTCGTGGTGTTCGGCACGGAGGACGGCAAGCTCAACGTGCTCGACGGGTACTGCCGGCACATGGGAGGCGACCTCACCCAGGGCACCGTCAAGGGCAACACCGTCGCCTGCCCGTTCCACGACTGGCGCTGGGCGGGCAACGGCAAGTGCGTGGAAATCCCCTACGCCAAACGGGTTCCGCTGCGGGCGCGCACCCGGTCGTGGATCACGATGGAGGAGAACAAGCAGCTCTTCGTGTGGAACGACCCGCAGGGCAACCCGCCGCCGGAGCACGTGACGATCCCGCGCATCGACGCCGCGTTCAGCGACGAGTGGAGCAACTGGACGTGGGACTCGGTGGTGATCGACAACGCGAACTGCCGCGAGATCATCGACAACGTCGTCGACATGGCCCACTTCTTCTACATCCACTTCGCGTTCCCGACGTACTTCAAGAACGTGATGGAAGGCCATGTCGCCTCGCAGTACCTGACCACGCGCGGACGGCCGGACGTCGCGATGGGCTCGAACTACACCGGTGACGTGGAGGTGCGTTCGGAGGCCTCGTACTACGGGCCGTCGTACATGATCGACTACCTGTGGAACGACTACAAGGGCATCGAGATCGAGACGGTGCTGATCAACTGCCACTACCCGATCACGCCGACGTCGTTCCGGTTGCAGTGGGGCGCGATCGTGAAGAAGCTGCCCGGTGTGTCCGACGAGCACGCGGACAAGATCGCGGCGAAGTTCGCGCGCGGCATCGGTGTCGGGTTCCTGCAGGACGTGGAGATCTGGCAGAACAAGACCCGCATCGACAACCCGTTGCTGTGCGAGGAGGACGGGCCTGTCTACCAGCTGCGGCGCTGGTACGAGCAGTTCTACGTCGACGTGGAGGACGTCACCGACGACATGGTGCGGCGCTTCGAGTTCGAGGTGGACACGAGCCGGGCGGTCGAGGTGTGGGAGAAGGAGGTCGCCGAGAACCTCGCCCGGAGGGAACCGGCACGCCAGGAGCAGGCGACGTGAACGAGCGCGACGAGTTCCTCGTCGGCGGGATGGCGCCGGTGCGGTGCGACTGCGGAAACCGGGTGCTGGTCAAGAAGAACAGCCCGCAGCACACGAGCGTGCAGTGGCTCAGCGACACGAGCTCCTGCCCCGAGCTGTGCGGGCCGCGGTCCGCGTTCGTGCGGACGTGCCTGCGGCTGCGCGACAGCATCGAGAAGGCCGTGCGCGACGGGACGCTGGAGGTCGCCGATGGCTGAGGTGCACCGGTTGCGGGTCGACGCCGTGATCGAGGAGACCGAGGACGCCCGCTCGTTCGTGTTGTCCGGCGCCGACTTCGCGCCACGGCCCGGCCAGTTCCTGACCGTGCGGGCGGGCGACGTGGCGCGCTGCTACTCCCTGTCCAGCGCGCCGGGTGAGCCGTTGAAGATCACGGTCAAGCGGACGCCGGACGGGTACGGCTCGCACTGGATGTGCTCCGAGGTTCAGGTCGGCACCGAGCTGGACGTGCTGGCGCCCGCCGGGGTGTTCACGCCTTCCTCGCTGGACGGGTCGTTGCTCGCGTTCGCGGCCGGCAGCGGGATCACGCCGGTGATGTCCATCATCAGGGCGGTGCTGGCCGAAGCCGGCCGCGTGTTCCTGTTCTACGCCAACCGGGACGAGGGCTCGGTGATCTTCGCTCGCGAGCTCGACGAGCTGGCGCGGGCCCATCCGGATCGGCTGGTGGTCGTGCACTGGCTGGAATCGGTGCAGGGCTTGCCGCACGTGAAAGCGTTGCGTGCGTTCGTCCGGCCTTGTGACGAGGCGTTCGTGTGCGGGCCGGGGCCGTTCATGGAGGCAGCGCGCAAGGCACTGCACGGCGTTCCGGTCGTGCACATCGAGAAGTTCGTGTCGTTGTCCAGTGATCCGTTCTCCGAGGCGGTACCGGTGGCGGACGATCGACCGGACGCCGTGGTCGAGGTCGAGCTGGACGGTGAGCACCACCGGTTTCCGTGGCCGGCGCGGACGAGGCTGCTCGACCTGTTGCTGGAGAAGGGGCTCGACGCGCCGTACTCGTGCCGCGAGGGAGCGTGCAGCGCGTGCGCGTGCCGGCTCGTCGAGGGCGAGGTCAAGATGCTCAACAACGACGTGCTCGACTCCGAGGACATCGCCGACGGCATCGTGCTGGCGTGCCAGTCGGTTCCGGTCACCGACACCGTGAAGATCACCTACGAGTGAGGGGCGCCTGATGCCGATCGACCCGGACGTTGCGATCGGGGCGGAACTTCCCGAGATCAAGTTCTCCTGGACGCACTCGGACGTGCTGCTCTACCACCTGGCACTCGGGGCGACCGAACTCCGCTACGTCTACGAGCGGGGACTGCGGGTGCTGCCGACGTTCGGCGTTGTCGCGCCCCGTTTTCACGAGACCGCGCCGCCCGCCGTGTCGTTCCCCGGCATCGACATCGACCTCGCCCGGGTGCTGCACGGGACGCAGGAGATCACCGTGCACGCGCCCATCCCCGCCGAAGGTGAGGCCGTGCTGCGAACGCGGATCGCCGACGTGTGGGACAAGGGGAAAGCCGCCGTCATCGTGCAGGAGTCGACGGCCGTCACTCCCGACGGGACCGCCCTGTACACGACGCGGTCCAGCATCTTCGCGCGCGGCGAGGGCGGGTTCGGCGGCGAACGCGGGCCTTCTGGCAAGGTCGAGGTGCCTGCACGCGAGCCCGATGCGGTGATCGAGACTTCGACCTTGCCGCAGCAGGCCCATCTGTATCGGCTTTGTGGCGACCGGAACCCGCTGCACGCCGATCCGGAGTTCGCCCGGCTGGCCGGGTTCGACCAGCCGATCCTGCACGGGCTCTGCACGTACGGCGTGGTGTGCAAGGCAGTGGTCGACGCGCTGCTGGACGGGCCGGAGCAGGTGTCGTCGTTCGGAGCGAAGTTCGCCGGCGTGGTGTTCCCCGGCGAGACGCTGACGACTCGGGTGTGGCGGGACGGTTCACAGCTGGTGCTGACGACTTCCGCCGCCGACCGTCCCGTGCTCGCTGATGCCGTGCTCAGCCTCGTATAGCCCACTGCTGGTTGGTGCCGCCGTGACACGACCAGAGAATCAGCCTCGTGCCGTTGGTCGTGCCTGCGCCGTAGGCGTCCAGGCACAGACCTGACTGCACCGGAGATGGTGCCGTTCGAGTTGACGTTCCACTGCTGGTTGGCGCCACCGTGGCAGTCCCAGATGATCACCTGGATGCCGTTGGTGGTGCCCTGGCCGTTGGCGTCGAGGCACTTGTTGCCGTAGATCTGCAGCCTCTTGTCCGCCGTGGTGGTCCAGCGCTGCCGATCGGCGCTCTGGCAGTCCGCCAGCTGCGCCCGGGTGCCGTTGGTGCCGGCCGGCACGTCGACGCACCGGCCGGACTGGCTGCCGACGATCTGCCTGCCCGGCTGCGTGAAGGGTGCGTAACCGGCCGCGGTGATGTTGGCCTGCACGGCGTCCTCGGTGGCGTTCGACGGATAGCCGGAGGTGAGCACGCCCTCGAAGAACGTGCCGGCGCCGGTGACGCTGTTGTCGCCGCCGATGCCGAGGAGGATCGCGCCCTGCTTCTTCATCGGGTGGTAGCCGTTGGGACGCGGGCCGTCGAACATGGTCGACAGCCCGCCCGACTGCGCGTTGCCGCCGCGGATCGCCCAGTGGTTCGGCTCGCCCTTGACGATCGCCGTCACGAAGCGGTGGTTGATGGTCGGGTTCCTGTTGTACCCGGCGTTCACCCCGGAGAACAGGCCCCACTCCAGATCGGCCATGATCCACGGGCCGGGCCCGTCGCCGTAGCCCCACTGCCTGCTGGATCCGAAGTAGACGGTTTCCATGATCGCGGGGCTGTCGGCGGTGTTGGTCGTCTGCGCGTTGCCGTAGTCGAAGCAGCACCACTGGTTGTAGTGCTGCCCGTCCACGACGGCGTAGATGCCTTCGGGCTGGTCACCGGTCGCGACGCCGTTGGTCTTGTTGTTGCGGTAACCGGTGCCCGGCGAGATGTGGACGCCGTAGGCCTTTCGGCCGCCGACGGTGACCGGTGCGGCCTTCGCGTCGGCGAGCTTGTCCCATCCGCCGGGCTCGGACCCCTTCCGAGGACCTTCTGACCTGGTAGAGCGGGCTGTTGTAGTTGCCGTACAACGCCCTGGTGGTGCTGTGCGCGGCCACGCAGGGTGCGCCGCCGGTGGCGTAGATGTCGCACGGACCGGATGCCGCCGCGCGTGCGCTCGGCTCTTCGGGCAGAGCGATGGCGGAGGTGGTGAGCGCGAGTGAGGTCGTAACGGCGAGACTGAGGCGGCTTAATCGACCTTTTATGCCTGTCGATGCCTTCCATGGGTTGCCTCGGATCGAACCGGTTCGTCGAAACCCGAGGACAAAGACTGAATACCGTCAACTGCACAGCATCCCGCAGTTGACGGTAGTCAGCAAAGCATGCGCGCCGAACTGAGCCGTCTACGGTCGAACCGGTTCGACAGAATTGGCCAGTACCAGGCCGCTGGTCGGGACGCCGGTGCCGGCGGTGACCAGAACGTGCTCGACGTCCGCGACCTGGTTGACCGCGGTGCCGCGCACCTGCCGCACACCCTCGGCGATGCCGTTCATGCCGTGCAGGTAGGCCTCGCCGAGCTGGCCGCCGTGCGGGTTGAGCGGCAGGTCGCCGTCCAGTTCGAGAGCGCCCGATGCCACGAAGTCCCTGGCCTCACCCCTGCCGCAGAAACCCAGCTCCTCCAGCTGGACCAGCACGAACGGTGTGAAGTGGTCGTAGAGCACCGCGACGTCCACATCGGACGGGCCGATGCCCGACCTCTCCCACAGTCCGCGTGCCACCACGCCCATCTCGGGCAGCCTGGTCAGGTCGTCGCGGTAGTAGCTCGTCATCGTGAACTGGTCGACAGCGCTGCCCTGCGTGGCCGCCTTGATGTGCGCGGGCTTGTTCGGCAGGTCGCGGGCGTGTTCGGCCGAGGTGACGACGAGGGCGACGCCGCCGTCGGTCTCCTGGCAGCAGTCGAGCAGCCTGAGCGGTTCGGCGATCCAGCGGGAGGCCTGGTGGTCGTCGAGGGTGATCGGCCTGTTGTGGAACCAGGCGTGCGGGTTCGTCGCGGCGTGCTTGCGGTCGATCACGGCGATCCGGCCGAAGTCCTCCGAGGTCGCGCCGTACTCGTGCATGTACCGGCGGGCGAACATGGCGACCATCGCGGCCGGCGTGCCCAGGCCCATCGGGTACGACCAGCTGTTGTCGATGTTCGCTGCGGCCGCGGTCTGCACCTGGCCGAACCGGTGGCCCGAGCGTTCGTTGAAGGCGCGGTAGCAGACGACGACCTTCGCCGCGCCGGTCGCGACCGCCATCGCGGCCTGTTGCACGGTCGCGCACGCCGCGCCACCGCCGTAGTGGATGCGGCTGAAGAACGTCAGCTCCGGGATGCCCAGCTCGCGGGCGACCGCAATCTCGGCGTTGGTGTCCATGGTGAAGCTGACCAGCCCGTCCACATCGGAGGGTTCGAGACCGGCGTCGGCGAGAGCCGCCCGCACCGCCTCGGCGGCCAGCTGAAGCTCGCTGCGTCCGGAGTTCTTGGAGAAGTCGGTCGCACCGATGCCCACGATCGCGGCGTTCATGCCGGCACCTCGATCTTCACGACGCCGGTGACGTGGTCGCCGTGACCGGTCCTGCCGACGACCTCGACGGTCAGCTCCTGGTTCTCGCGTTCGACGACCTGGCCGAAGAACTTCAGCGTGTCGTAGGCGTAGCAGGGCGCGCCGAGCCGGATGTTCACCTGACGCACCAGCGCTTCCGGGCCCGCCCAGTCCGTGACGTACCGCTGCACCAGCCCGGTCGTGGTGAGGATGTTGATGAAGATGTCCTTGGAGCCGCGCTTGATCGCCAGGTCGCGGTCGTGGTGCACGTCCTGGAAGTCACGCGTGGCGATCGCGGTGCTGATCACGAACGTCGGCGTGGCCTCGACGTGCCACTCCGGCAGGGAATCACCGATCCGCACGGGGCCTCCAGCTCGGCATCGTCAGTTCGTCGTCGATCTTCGTGAACACGACCTCGACCGGCAGCCCGATGCTCGGTTCGCCGTCCAGCTCGAAGAGCATGCGCACGCCCTCGTCCAGCTCGACCAGGGCGACCACGAACGGGGTCTGCTTGCCGGGCACCTGCGGATGGTGGTGCACGACGTAGCTGTAGACCACGCCGCGGCCGTCCGACACGAGGTACTTCGGTTTGGTGGCACCGCATTCCGGGCACATCGGGCCCGGTGGGTGGCGCAGGAGGCCGCAGCCGCCGCAGCGTTGGATGCGGAGCTCACCCTGCTCGCAGCCCTCCCAGAAGTACTCGGTGTCGCGGTTGATCGCGGGCCGGATCGCCTGCGCTCTCGGGGCTTCGGGTTGAGGCGCGGGCTTCTCCGCCGGCCGGAACTTGAGCACCCTGAACCGCATCTCCGCCACCGGCTCGTCCCCCACGTACCAGGTGCTCCTGGTCGTGACGAACCATCCCTCGCCGAGCGCGGTCTTCTTGGGCCCGGTCACGTCCTCCAGCGTCGACGTCACCGAGACGTGCTCACCCACGCGCAGGTAGCGGTGGTAGGTCTGGTCGCTGTTCGTCGCCACGACCGACGTGAACCCGGCCTCGTCGAGGATCGCCATCATCGCGCCGAGCGGGTCGTCCGACGTGCGCTGGCCGTGCAGGCCGCCCATCGTCCACACCTGGACCATCGCCGGTGGCGCGACCTCGGTGTAGCCGGGGTGCTGGTCGCCGATGGCCTCCAGCCAGTTGTTGATCATCGGGAGGTTGACCGGATCACGTGCCAGCCGCGGCGCCGACTCACCCCGTTCGGCGATGCGCGCTGCTTCCTTCTCAATGGCAGATTTGTCAGTCACCGCACCACCCTGGGTAGGCCGAGCCCGATGTTGGCGATGAGCTCGCGCTGGATCTCGTTCACTCCCCCGCCGAAGGTCAGCACGAGGTTGCGCCGCGCCTGCACGTCCAGCCACCGGGCGAGCTCCGCGTCGGCGCCGTGCCGTCCGACGAGCTCCTCCAGCAGCCTGCCGACGCGCTGGGTGCGGTCCGCGGCGAACACCTTGGTCGCCGAGGCGTCCGCGACCGACACCTCGCCGCTCGCGACCTGCCAGTTGAGCAGCTCGTTCACCCGGTGCACGGCGCGTGCCTCCGCCAGGGCACGCCGCACGTCCGGCAGGTCGAGCAGCTTCCGTTCGGCGGCCCAGCGGTGGACCCGTTCCACCAACGCGCCGAGGCGTCCGGACGGGCCGAGCATGACGCGCTCGTGGTTGAGCTGGGTGGTGATCAGCCGCCAGCCCTTGTTCTCCTCGCCCACCCGCCTGGTTTCCGGGACGCGGACGTCGTTGTAGTAAGTCGCGTTCACGTGGTGCGCACCGTCGCACGTGATGATCGGCGTCCACGAGTAGCCGGGATCCTTGGTGTCGACGATGAGGATCGTGATGCCCTTGTGCCGCGAGTCCGGTGACCCGGTGCGGCACGCCAGCCACACGTAATCCGCGTCGTGCCCACCCGTAGTGAACGTCTTCTGCCCGTTGACGACGTAGTGATCGCCTTCCCGCACGGCTTTCGTGCGCAACGCCGCCAGGTCCGTGCCCGCGTCCGGCTCGGTGTAGCCGATCGCGAAGTGGAGGTCGCCGCTGAGGATGCGCGGCAGGAAGAAGTCCTTTTGCTCCTGAGTGCCGAACGCCTGCAGGGTCGGGCCGACCGTCTGCAGGGTCACGTACGGCAGCGGGACGTCGGCGCGCGCGGCCTCGTTGACGAAGATCTGCTGCTCGACCGGCCCGAACCCCTTGCCGCCGTACTCCCGCGGCCAGCCGACGCCGAGCCTGCCGTCACGCCCGAGCCTGCGCACCAGTTCGCGGTAAGTCGCGCCGTGGCGTTCAGTCAGCATCGCCTCGCGCTCCTCCGGCGACATGAGCCCGGCGAAGTACTCGCGCAGCTCGTCCCGCAGCTTGCGCTGGCCGGCGGTGAGGTCAATGAACATCGATGGCCCCCAAGCGGTGCTCCACTCCGCCGACGAACCGCGTCAGCTCCTTGGCCATGCCGTAGTAGCGATGCATCGGGTACGTGATGTCGAGGCCCAGGCCGCCGTGCAGGTGGTGGCAGGTGTGGACGGCCGGCAGGGCTTCTGCCGCCAGCCAGTAGGCCGCCGTGGCGAGGTCGTTGTCGTCGAGGCTCCAGCAGGCGGCGAGAGTCGCCAGGTGGAGGGTGCGGGCGGCGATGTAGACGTCCGCGACCTGGCACGCGGCGGCTTGGAACGTCGACAGCGGCTTGCCGAACTGGTGGCGGGTGCCGACGTGCTGCACCGTGAGGTCGAGGGCGCCGGCGAGGACGCCGTCCGCGACCGCGCAGGCTCCGGCCAGCGCGAACCGGCGGATGCCTTCGGCCGCACCGGCTGTCAGAGGAGTACCGCGGGCTCCTTCGAGCTGCACCACACCGTCCGATGTGGACACGCCGGGTTGTGTGGGATCTACGACGAAGACGCCAGGGCCGTCGTCGGCGGTCGCTGACACGAGGATCCGTTGTGCCGCATCGGCGTGTGGCACGTTGATCTTCACTCCGAAGATCCCGTCCGGTCCCGCCTCGGTGTCAGGGAGGGCGGGAAGGGGCTCGGACGGTTCGCTCAGCGCCGCCGTCAGCACCCCGTGCTGCTCGGTCACCAGTGGCAGCAACTCGTCCTGCTGCTCCGGTGTTCCGTATCGGGAGATCGGCAACACTCCCAACGCCAGAGTCGCCAGAGCCGGAACATCTGCAGCTCGCCGGCCGACCTCGGTGAGCAGCACCGCCGTTTCCAGGACGCCGAGCCCGTCGCCACCGAGCCGTTCCGGAACGGCGAGGGCCAGCAACCCGGCCTCCCCCAGGGCTTTCCAGGGTGTGTCGCCCTCCCTCCCCAGCACGTCAGCCGCCAGACGGCTGATCTCCTGCTGGGTCTCGTCGAGCTTGAAATCCATCAGGGCTCCCTCGGTAGACCGAGAATCCGTTCCCCAGCAAGGTTCATCAGCACCTGCGTCGTCCCGCCCGCGATGCTCAGGCACCGCGTCAGCAGGAACTCGTGGACCAGCGCGCTGTCCACGGCACCATCCGGCCCGAGCAGCTCCACCGCGAACTCCGAGACGTCCTGGCGATGCCGCACCCCGACGAGCTTGCGCACGCTGGACTCCGCGCCCGGTTCCTGCCCGCTCAGCACCCGCAGGCTCGCCCGCAGGTCCAGCACCGACACCGCGAGCCCTTCTGCCACCAACGCGCCGAGCCGTTCCGCGTGATCCGGAGCCGCGGGCGATTTGAGAACCTGTTCCAGCGGCTCACCGAGCGACGAACCCCGTCCCATGGCAACGCGTTCGTTCGCGAGCGTGGTGCGCGCCAGCCGCCAGCCGTCGTTCACCTCGCCGACCACGCAGTCGTCAGGGACGAACACGTCGTCGAGGAAGACCTCGTTGAACCGGGCATCACCGGTGATCTCCCGCAACGGCCGCACGTCGACACCGGGCGAGCGCATGTCGACCAGGAAGTACGTGATGCCCTTGTGCTTCGGCACCGACGAGTCCGTGCGGGCGAGGCAGATCGCCCAGTCGGCCTGCTGCGCGAGCGACGTCCACACCTTCTGCCCGGTGAGCCGCCAGCCGCCGTCCACCCGCACCGCCTTGGTGCGCAAGGACGCGAGATCCGAGCCGGCCTCCGGTTCGCTGAACAGCTGGCACCAGGTGATGTCGCCGCACAACGTCGGCCGCACGAACCGTTCCTGCTGCTCAGGGGTTCCGTGACGGAGGATCGTCGGACCCGCCCAGCCCCCGATCACCAGGTCGGGCCTGCGCACGCCGGCACGGGCGAACTCGTCGTCGATCACGAGCTGCCGGGCGGGGTCTGCGTCCAGCCCGTACGGACGTGGCCAGTGCGGCACGAGGAAACCGCTGTCCGCCAGCCGTTCCCGCTGCGCGGCCGCGTCCAGCCCGGCGATCTCCTCGGCGAACGCGCGCACCTCCGGATCACCGGAGATCTCCACGGTGTGCGAGCGACGCATGCCCTGCAGCGCCAGCTCGGCGACCCGCCGGCGCCACCGGGCGACACCACCGGCGAGCTGCTGCAACGAGAGCGCCCGGCGCAGGTAGCGGTGGGCGTCGTGCTCCCAGGTGAACCCGATCCCGCCCAGCACCTGGATGCAGTCCTTGGCGTTGCGGACCGCCGCGTCCAGCGCCACGGCCGCCGCGACCGCCGCCGCCAGCGGGTGCTCGTCCTCGCCCACCGAGCCGGCCGCGTCCCACGCGACCGAACTGGCCTGCTCGGCCCGGCACAGCATCTCGACGCACAGGTGCTTCACCGCCTGGAACGAGCCGATCGCCCGCCCGAACTGCTGACGCTGCCGGGCATACGAGACGGCGGTGTTCAGGCACCACGCGGCGATCCCGCTCGCCTCGGCGGCCATCAAAGTCACCGCGAGGCCGGTCGGATCAGCCACCAGCTCACCGGGTTCGTCGACCACCACCGACCCGAGCGATCGGGACGGGTCGACGGCTTCCAGTTCGGTGACCGTGACATGTTCGCGCGGCACGAGCATCCAACTGTCCGTTTTGAGCAGCAGATGCGTCGCCTCGGCGGCACCCACCACGTGGTGTGACGAAAACCCGAATCCGGCGATTCCGTCGAACTCCGGGACCAGCACGGACACCAGCGCCGTGGGCAGCAACGGTCCCGGCACGAGGTTCTCCGCCGCCCGTTCCAGCATCACCGCGAGATCGGCGACCGTGCCGCCCTCCCGCACCACCTCGAAGAACCCGACCCGGACGAGATCGACCCACTCGCCCTTGGCCGCGTCCACGCTGTCGCGCAACGCTCGTTGTTCCCCGGTCGTGGCGATCGGCATGCGGCCTCCTCCAGTACGTGAAGAAGTTTATAGAACGTGTTCTAATTCGGGCAACAGATCATGGCCGCCAAACCGATCGAGTACGATGAGGGGGCAGCTGCAACACGTTTCAGGAGGATCATCTCCGTGTCACCTTCGAAGTCGCGCACGGACGCGCTGATGGCGGGCGAGGAGCTCAGCTCCGCGGCCCAGCGCGAGCGGCGCAAGCGGATCGTCGACGCGACGATCGCGCTGGCGTCCAAGGGCGGGTTCGACGCCGTCCAGATGCGCGCCGTCGCCGACCGGGCGGACGTCGCGCTGGGCACGTTGTACCGCTACTTCCCGTCGAAGGTCCACCTGCTCGTGTCGAGCCTCGCGGTGGAACTGGAGCGCGCCCAGGAGAAGATGGACCGCACCACGGTCCCCGGCGACAGCGCCTACGAACGCGTGCTGTTCGTCCTCGGCCGCATCACCAGGGGCCTGCAGCGCAACCCGCACCTCACCGAGGCGATGACGCGCGCGTTCACGTTCGCCGACGCCTCCGCGGGCGCCGAGGTCGACCGCGTGGCCTGGCTGATGGAGAGCATGTTCACCCGCGCCATGAGCGACGAGGAACCGACGGACGAGCAGAAGGCCATCGCGCGCGTGATCGGCGACGTGTGGCTGTCCAACCTGGTCGCCTGGGTCACGCGCCGCGCCACGGCCACCGACGTCGCGAACCGGCTCGAGCTCACCGTGCGCCTGTTGCTCAAGTGAGTCCTACTCCTGCGGGATGACCCGGGAGTCACACCGCCGAACGATGCCGGTGCACGCGCAG
Organism: Lentzea roselyniae; assembly: GCF_039537795.1. Taxonomy (NCBI): domain Bacteria; kingdom Bacillati; phylum Actinomycetota; class Actinomycetes; order Pseudonocardiales; family Pseudonocardiaceae; genus Lentzea; species Lentzea roselyniae. The sequence continues at coordinate 303,181 of NZ_BAABBE010000002.1, read as the reverse complement.
CGTCCTAACGTCTGTCCTATGAAGACGCTCGTTGTGCTCGGTGTGCTGGCTGTGGTCGGCACGACCACCGTCGTCCTGGTCAACCAGTTCGGCGGCTGGAACACGCTGATGGGCAAGGCCTGGGCCATCACCTACGAGGTGACGACCGAGCCGGCCGCCGACGGGCCGGTGCAGCTCCGGTACCTCGAGAACCCGGACCGCTACAAGAAGCAGCCACCGAAGGTCGTCACCAAGGCCGCGCCCCTCCCGTTCACGCACGAGGTGGTCGTCAACGCCGGCGAGAAGGCCGGGATCAGCGCGACGCCCAACGGGGACCAGGTGCTGACGTGCCGCATCCTGCTCGATGGCGAGAAGGTGCTGGCGAGCGCCACCGGTACACGCGGGCAGAAGGTGACGTGCGAAACGACCACCAGCAGGTGATGGTCGTTTCGCACCGGTCACGAGGTCACGGGGTCAGCGCCCGTGCGGCCGCCAGGCCAGGGGCCGCTCGGCGAACGCCTGCTCCGCCGCCACCGGGGTAGCAGTGGTTCTCGCTCGCGTCGCCGAGGACGGAGTCGACCCAGCCCTGGACGGGCGCGACGGCGTCCGACTCCCACAGACAGGTCACCTCGGTCAGGTCCTGGCTCGGGTGGAACTGGAGCACCTTCACGCCCTCCGGGGCTCGCTCGCCCGAGATGAGCTGCCGACCGCGCTGGAAAGCGGCCTCGGGGTTCTTGATGCGGTGGTGGGCGACGATGTACATGGCGTGTGCCTCCTCGTCGTGAGCTCGATGGACACGACGCTGGACAGCGAGGACCACGTCCCGCCTCGCTCGTATTGACCAACCCGAACAGACGGCATCACCAGCATTGACCACTCAGGCCAGGTGGTGGTCGTGCGCGAACGCGCTCGCCGCCGTCCGCGAGGACACGCCGAGCTTCGTGAAGATGTTCTGCAGGTGCCGCGCCACGGTGTGCTCGCTCAGGAACAGCGTCGCGGCGATCTGGCGGTTGCTGCGGCCGGTTGCGACGAGGCGGAGCACCTCGATCTCCCGGTCGCTGAGGCCGTGCCGCGAACCCTTGTCCGGCGCGATGGACTCCACGTCCGGCCGTGCCCCGAGTGCGGTGAACGTCTCCAACGCCGCCTGCAGCTCCAGGGCGCATGAGTCGTCGTCGCCGAGCAGCGCGCACGCCCGTGCGATCAGAACACGGCTGCGCGCGGCGTCGTACGGTGCCTCGATCTGCTGCCAGGCGTGCCAGGCCCGGCGTGACGCGGTCAGCGCCGCCTCGGGGTCGTCCAACGCCAACGCCAGCGCCCCGCGGGCCTGCCAGGACATCGCGGTGATGGCGTCGCTGTCCTGCCGCGCCGCGATCTCGCCGAGTTCGCGGCAGGCACCGGCGGCCGCGTCGAGGTCGCCCGCCGCCAGCACGATCTCGACGTAGGCGGGCAGCAGCGCGGCACGGGGCAGCCCGCGCGACGTCTCCGCCACCACCCTGCGGATCATCGCGGCCGCCGCCTCCGGCCTGCCCTGCGCCAGCCGGAGCAGGGCGTGACCGGGTTGTGGTTCCCTGCCCAGGGAACTGGCCCTGCGGTACGACTCCTCGGCGAGGGCGAAGTCTCCGCGCAGGCGACGCACCTCGCCCTCGCGATAGGCGGCGTCCCCGCGCGCCAGCTGGTTGAGGGCACCGCGCGTCAGCTCCTCGCTCAGCTTGCCCAGTTCGACGAGTGCGTCGTCCCACGCACCGCCCAGCGTCATGACCTCCGCGCGGTGCACCAGGCAGACGCCCTTGTGGGCCACCATGTTCGGCTGACGCGCGCACCACCGCGTGAGCGCCGCGGTCCACTCCCGGACGCGGCGCAGCTGGTAGACCTCGCGGCAGAAGGAGATCGTGTTGCAGTACACGATCCCGGCGACGATCGGCGAGAGCTCTCCCGAGGTGACGGCGACCATCGTCTCGTCGATCAGCCGCAGGCCGTCGGGCGCGCGCCCGAGCCGGACGAGCGAGTGGCCGAGCGCCATCATGCCCAGCGCCACCAGGTCGTCGTCGCCGAAGCGCTCCCCGGTCTCGACGATCTCGGCTGCCACGGCGCTCTGCGCTTCGAGCTCGCCGTTCATCAGGTGGTTCAGCATGTCCGTGATCAGCACGTAGCCGCGCTCAGCGACGTCGCCCTGCTCCCGTTCGAGCAACCGCCGGGCACGGGCGAACCAGCCCAGCGCGGGCGCCAGCTGCCCGCGGAACAGCCAGCTGTGCCCGATCCAGAACGCGCAGCGCAGCGCCCGCAGCGGCGCACCGGCCGCCAGGTGGGCCCGATGCGCCCGTTCCAGCGCGCTCACGTACTCGTCGTCGCGGCCGAGCATGTAGGCGGTCTGCGCGAACAGCTCCAGGTCCGCCGCGTCCAGGTCTGCCCGGGTGAACGCGGCGTGGGCGTCCCGCCAGTTCGCCTCGGCGAAGCACCGGCGCCCGTGTTCGAGGTCCGGTTCCACGACCACCTCCGACCGCGGCGCCATCGTGACACAGCTCGCCGGGTTCGGCCTGGTGAACCGCGTTGCCGTGAGTGGTTCGGCCGCTCTGGCGCCCGAACCACTCACGACCGGTCAGACGTTGTCGACGTGTTCCACGCCGGAGGCGCGGTAGTTCTGCACGGCGGTCCTCACCTGGGCCGGGCTCAGCACCCGGTCCTTGGCGAAGTACACGTAGTCGACCTCCTGCTGGTAGGCCCGCTCGGTGCTGCTGCCCTGCAGCCCGCCCGAGATGAACCACAGGTTGAAGTTGATCGACATGGGCGTCTCCGGGTAGTACCTGTCACCGTGGTCGGCGACGAGCACGCCGTCGATGTAGTACTTCACCCGGCCGCCGCCGACCTGGAACACGAGGTCGTGCCAGCCCGCGTAGCTGATCCGCTGCTCGTTGTGGATGTTGTCGGCGACCCACGGGTCTGCCTGGTAGGTCTCCCACGTGGTCTCGAACATGATGTTGCCCGGTTCGCCCCAGCCGCCGTTGGGCAGGTACTCGAAGTCGATCTCGCCGTAGTTCGGGTCCATCGGCGCGTTCAGCGGGGTGATGGTGAAGAACGTCTGCACGACGTGGTCGCCGTCCGGGCCGAACACCGGCGCGTCGCTGAACTTCACCCTCGCCGCGTAGGTGCCCTCGAAGAACTTGCGCTGGTGGTACATCTCGGTCTGCTTCGCGGCGGAACCGTTGTTCCACGAGTCGAGGCGCATGACCTTCGAGCCGTCGACGGTCGGGAACGTCACGCGCGACGGGTCCCATTCGGCGCCCGGCACGCCCGGTCCGCCGCCGCCCGACCTGACGGTCCAGCCGCGCTGGCCGATGCGGGAGTCGCTGGAGCTGGTGTAGCTGAAGTCGTCGAACAGGGCGGGGCCGTTGGGGTTCGGCGGGTTCGAGGTCGTGGTCGTCGTGGTGGGCGGGCTGCCGCCGGGCGGCGTGCCCCACAGCAGCGCGCTGCCGCGGTGGACCGTCACCTTGGACCACGGCGAGTAGGTGCTGTCGCCGCGGAACGAGTAGTCGTCGGACTGCGTGATCGGGCCCCAGTTGGTGCGCCAGAACCGCAGCTGCAGGTCACCGGAGTCGCTTCCGGGTGCCAGGGTTCCCGCGCCCGCGGTGAAGCCGACCTCCAGGTAGCGGTCGGCCGTGCCGCCGGTCAGGGTGCCGAACGTGCCGATGACGTTGCCACAGCCGCGAACCGCCCACGAGCAGGCGAAGCGGTAGCCGACGTCCGGGGTCTCGCCGCGGAAGTAGTAGCGGATCTTCACGTCCGACAGCGGCACCGTCGTGGTGCCCGAGTTGACCAGTTTGAACCACGGTTCGGCCTGGTCGGTGGTCGCGCCCGTCGCGCTGGTCCGGTACTGGGCGGTGATCGCGTCGGCCGCGAAGGCGCTCGGCGCCACCGCCAGCGCGGCCGCGGTCAGGGCCGCGCAGGAAACGGCTATGAGTGCTCGCAAGGTTCTCTCCTCACTTCGGCAGGGATGGACAGTGCGGCGAGCCTTGATGCGTGGTGACGCATCCGCGTGGTGAAGCCCTCCCACTCCGGGCGCTGGGACCAGAGGGTGTCGGCCAGCGCGGCGAGACGGGGAAAGGCCAGGTACTCCAGGTGTTCTCGGGTGCGGACGTGCTCGGTCCACAGCTGGCACTGGGCGCCGAGCACACCGTCGGGCAACGGCACGTGGTAGACGTCGCGGCTGGTCACGACGTGGCCGGGCTGACCGGGTGGTTCGCGCGGGTCGTCCGACTGCGGGTAGTCGAGGTAGGTGGAAGTGTGCGGGGCCATCACGACGGGTTGGCCGCGTTCCAGCGCTTTGGCCGCTTGGGTCTCGTCCTTCCACGGCATCACGACGGCGCGCGGATCACCCGTCGGTTCCCAGGCGGCCGGCGTGCGGCCGCGGTCCAGCAGGTACTTGCCGGCCTGCCTGAGGAACGTGCCGTGGACGCCCCCCGGCAGCAGGCATTCGTCGCCGCCGAGGTGCACGTACTCGCCGGGGAACACCTCCAGGACCTCGGCCAGCACCTCGCGGACGAAGCCGAGCGCGTGCGGGCCGAACGCCGAATCGCTGATGCCCCAGCGGGTCCAGACCTGCAGCGGTTCCGGCGCGATGCCCAGGTCCGGGTAGGCAGCGAGCGCCGCGCGGGCGTGACCGGGCATCTCGATCTCCGGCATGATCCGGATGCCGCGTTCGGCCGCGTGCGCGACGAGGCCTTCCAGCTCGCCGCGGGTGTAGGCGCCGCCGTGCCGCACACCGTCGCCGTTGGTCTCCTCTCGCCAGCCGCCGACCGAGGTCAGCAGCGGGTGGCTCGGGATCGGCATGCGCCAGCCCTGGTCGTCGGTCAGGTGCAGGTGCAGGACGTTGAGCTTGTGCAGGGCCATCAGGTCGACGAACCTGCGCAGCACGTTGACCGGCTGGAAGTGCCTGGCGACGTCGAGCATGAACCCGCGCCACGGCAGCCTCGGCACGTCGCGGATGTCGATGCCGGGCACAGTCCAGTCCACATCGGACACACGGCTTGTCCTCAGCGCTTCGACCGGCAGGAGCTGGCGGATCGTCTGGACGCCGTGGGCGAGGCCCGCCGCGGTGGCGGCGCGCAGCAGGACGCCGTGTTCGTTGACGGTCAGCGCGTAACCCTCCGTGCCGAGCCCGACGAGCTTGGCGTCGAGCGCGATGACGACCTGGCCAACGCCTGCGATCGGCAGCGGAAGGCCGGTGGCAGGCCTCAGAAGGGTTCGCAGTAGGCGGGCCGCCGGTTCGGCGCCGGGCGTGACGCGGACGGTGGTGGCGCGGTCGAAGGTGAAGCCCTTGCCGCGGCGCACGGCCCTGGTCGGGAGCGGCACGATCATCCCTTCACCGCCCCTCCGACGATGCCGGTGGTGACCCGGCCCTGCAGCACGACGAAGATCAGCAGGACCGGCAGCATGAACAGCGTCGAGGCGGCCATCGTGGCGCCCCAGTCGGTGCCGAAGGTGTTGTTGAACGAGGACAGCCAGACCGGCAGCGTGCGGTCGTCCTGGTCCTTGATGATCAGCACGTTGGCGAAGGCGAACTCGTTCCACGCGGTGATGAACCCGAACAGCGACGTCGCCAGCAGACCGGGAGCCAGCAACGGGAACACCACCCGCCGGAACGCCTGCCCGCGCGAACAGCCGTCGACCTGCGCGGCCTCCTCCAGGTCGACCGGGATGGCGGCGAGGAACCCGCGCAGCGTCACGACGGTGAACGGCAGCGTGATCATGAAGTAGACCAGCGTGAGCATCCAGAGCGTGTCGAGCATGCCGGTGTCCCTGGCGATCACGTAGATCGGGATGAGCAACGCCTCCCACGGCGTCATCTGCGCGATGAACACCATGAGCACGAACGCCCTGCGGCCCTTCCACTGCAGCCGCGCCACCGCGAACGCCGCCAGCAGGGCGACGACGAGCGCGAGCAACACGGCGCCCCCCGCGACCAGCAGACTGTTGCGCCAGAACGAGAAGAAGCCCTTTGCCGCTATCGCCGTGCCGAAGTGCTCCAACGTGATCGAGGCGGGGAGGAACGTCGGGGTGGCGCCCTGGATGTCCTTGGTGGGTTTGAAGGCCGTCAGGACCATCCAGTAGACGGGGAACACCGAGATGACGAAGACGACGAGCGCCGCCGCGGTTCTGGAGATCCGGCCGATCATGCTTCTCGCTCCTGCCGGTAGAGCTGGCGGAAGTACGCCAGCAGCGCGAGCACGAGCAGCACCACCATGAGCATCGACACGGCCGCGCCCAGGTCGTAGCGCTGCAACGACTGAGCGACCTGGAACGCGTACACCGGCAGCGTCGTCGTGGCCTGCCCGGGACCGCCCTGGCTGATCACCCAGATCTGCACGAACGCCTTGACGACCCAGATCACCTCCAGGCACGTGATCAGGCCGAACATGGCTTTGAGCATGGGAAACGTGATGGTGGAGAACACCCGCCACGCGCCGGCGCCGTCGATCCGCGCGGCCTCGTACAGCTCCTGCGGCACGGTGATCATCGCCGCGTACAGCGACAGCGCCGCGAACGGGATCGACTGCCAGACGATCAGCGTCACGAGGATGCCGAACGTCGCCTCGCCGTCCGCGAACCACGTGTAGTCGCGGTACTGCTCGAAGCCGAGCGCGGTGAGAGCCCAGTTCACGACGCCGAGCCGGGACTGGAAGAGCCACTGGAACACCGTGGTCGCCGCGATGATCGGCGTCGCCCAGGTGAGCACGAGCCCGCCCATCACCAGCAGCCTGAGCCACTTGTTCAGCCGCACGAGGAGCAACGCGACCAATGTGGACAGCATCATGATCAGCACGACGTTGATCGCGGTGAACCACAGCGTTCTCCTGACCACGCCCCAGAACTCGGGATCGGCGAGCACCCGCGCGTAGTTCGCGAGCCCGACGAACTCCGCGTCTCCGCGCACCAGCTGCGGCAGCCCGAACTCCTGCAGCGAGATGATCACGTTGCGGATCAGCGGGTACAGCAGCAGGTACGCGGTGGCAAGCAGCGTCGGCGCGATCAGCAGGTACGGCAGCACCACCCGCTTGCGGCGTGGCGGTTCGGCCGGTGCGGTGGCGCGCACCGGCCGTTCGGCCAGCAACGTCATTTGCCCGAGTTGAGCGCTTGGGTGATCACTTCGTCGGCCTTGGCGGCCGCTGTCCCCGGATCGGCGCCGGTGAGAACCGCGGTCTGGAACTCCTTGATCGGGTTGCGAGCCTCGACCGCCGCCCAGTTGGGCGAGTTCGGGGTGGCGTGCCCGTTGGCCGCGCCAACAGCCATCGCCGCGGTGCCGGGATCGCCGCCGACCTCCTCGGCGAGCGACTTGCGGTTCGGCACGTAGTTCATCGCCTTGGCCAGTTCGACCTGCCACTTCTCGCCGGTCAGCGCCTTCACCACCTCGTAGGCGCCGTCCTGGCGTTTCGCGGCGAGCGGGATGATCAGGTCGGAGCCGCCGGTGAACACCGCACCGGGCTTGTCCGCGGTCTTGCCGGGAATCGGGAAGAACCCGATCTTGCCCTCGAGCTCCGGGTTGGCCTTCGTGACGAGCTTGGCCGCACCGGGCACCGCGATGAACTGCGCGACCTTGCCACCCGCCACGACGTCGGTCTGCTGCGGCTTGGCCTCGTCGGAGTCCTTCGGTCCGTCGCCCAGCGCCTGCAGCCTCTTGTAGAAGTCCATGCCCGCCAACGCCTCCGGCGTGTTGAGCGTGCCCTTCCACGTGCCGCCGTCCTGCTCGGCGAGATCGCCGCCCTCGTCCCAGATGAAGCCGGACAGCGTGTACCAGTTCTGGCCGGGCAGGTAGATGCCCTGCTGCTCGCCCTGGTCGAGCTTCGCGGTGGCGGCGAGCCACTCGTCGCGGGTCTTGGGCGGCGTGACCCCGGCCGCCTCGAACAGGTCCTTGCGGTAGATCACGACCCGGTTGGCCGCGTAGAACGGGATGCCGAACTGCTTGCCGTCCACCGCACCCGGTTCGGCCAGGCCCGGGATCCAGTCCTCGCCCTTGAGCTCGCTCTTCCTGCCGCTCAGGTCGGTGACGCCCTTGCTGGCCACGTACTGCGCCACCTGCGTGTTGCCGACCTCGATCACGTCGGGCGGATCGGTGCTGGCCAGCGCGCTGGTCACCTTCTGCGAGATGCCGTTCCACTCCTGAATCTGGATCTTCAGGTCCAGGTTCGCGTGCTCCCGCTCGAACTCGCTCTCGAACTTGCCCACGAACTCGTCGGTGGCCGTGTCCTTCATGAGCCACACGGTGATCTCCTGCTTCTCACCTCCTCCCGCTTCCGCACCGCAGGCCGACAACGTGAGCGCCAGGACGAGCAGGACGGCGGAGCGCGACACGACTCACCTCTCACCGGGATATGACCAATTGGTCAGGTCTGCTGAGTGGTGTAGAAAGTGGCATAGACCACTTCTCAGGTCAAGCCCCAGGCTGGCCGCGTGAGAGCGCTCTCGATGTTGCACCAGGTGGTTACTTACCAGTGGTATGCGATACTGGCCGCCGACGAAGCGGAGAGGCATGGGCGAAGCGATCCTCAAACGCGAGCGGGTCCGCGACCACCTGCTCGAGCTCATCGAGACCCACCCGGCGGGAGCCCCGATTCCCGCCGAACGCGTGCTGTGCCAGCAGCTCTCGGTGTCCCGCCCCACCGTCCGCTCGGCCGTGGAGGAACTGGTCAACACTGGCCTGCTGGTCCGCCAGCACGGCCGCGGCACGTTCGTGGCGCGCGCCAAGATCACCCAGGAGATGGTGTCCGGCACCGGCTCCATGTCGCTGCCGCAGGCCGGCGGCAGCTGGGAGTCGCGCGTGCTCGAACACGCCCGCATCCCGGCCGGTGCGCGCGTCGGGCGCCGGCTGCGCCTCTCCCCCGCCGCCGAGATCCACTACATCGCGCGGCTGCGGCTCGTGGACGGGGAGCCGATGGCGCTGGAGTACCTGCACGTGCCCGCTTTCGTCGCCCCGGGGTTGACGTTGCACGACATGGAGTCCGGGGACTTCTACGAACGGCTGCGTGAGCACGGGGTGCACGTTCTCGAGGCGGTGCAGTCGATCGAGCCCACGGTGACCAACGAGTCCGAAGCGGCTCTGCTCTCGGTGCCCGTGCTGGCGCCGGCGCTGCTGTTCGAGCGGCTGACGACGGATGCCGAGGGACGGCAGGTGGAGTACGTGCACTCGATCTACCGGGGTGACCGGTATCGGATCGTGTCGCGGCTGACGCTGGGAGACTCGCCGCGCAACACGGTTGACGTGCAGGCCAGGGTGGGCAACGACCCGTTGGCGTAACACCGGATGGCCCCGCAGGGCCACCCGGCAGCACCCTGGTTACCGGTACGGCACCGCGAAGATGTGGCTCATGTCCGAGTCGTGCGTGGAAGTAGACCCGCGCGAGTCGGTCAGGTTCAGCGCGGTCCCCTGAATCCCGCCGGTCTCCCCACCCAGCCACTGCACCAGCACGTAGGCGTTGACCCGCGGAATGCACCCGTCCCCGGTGCGCACCTCGAAGTTCGGCTTGTGCAGCGGCACAACGATGTGGTGCACGTAGTAAGGCACATCAACGGTGGCGGAAGCAGACGAGTCCTGGTGGCACACCGACCCGTCGGCCTTCCACTGGTTGACCAAGAGCGTGAACCGGGCCCGCGAGGACTTCGCCTTGTCGCACGAGCTGTTGGGATGGCAGACCATGTACTCGTTGTCCCCGAACACGCTCAGCCCCTTGACGCCCGGCGCCAGGTCGAACATGGGCAGCAACGGCTCACGGGCGTCGGGGTTCGACGTGTTCAGGTGGATCACGCCCTGCGAGGTGCTCTTCTGCAGAGCCTCGCCACGCGTGTCGTTCTCGACCGACGTGTTGGCGAACCGCATCGACCCGCCGGCCAGGTACACGGTCGAGTTCTCGTAGCCGAGAGACGCTGTCCGCAGGTACGCCGTGCAGGTGACGTCAGCGGCGACGCCCGGATGCACGAGGAAGCGGGTCGTCAGCGTGACGTCCTCCCACTCCGGTTGCGTGCCGCCCTTCTTGTAGACGTTCTGCCCCATCACCATGTTCTTGCTGCCGCCCGCCCACCTGCAGACGACCTCGTTGTCGAACAGCGTGCGGATCGTCGCCGAGTTCACCCGCATCACCGAGACGATGTAGGCGGTCTGCGTGCTGCTCATGCGCAGCGAGACCTGGCCGAGCTCGACGACGTTCTGGTCGGAGGAACCGTCGCGCGGAACACCGGGCCCCAGCACGCTCCTGGGCTCGAAGCCGACGCTCGTCGAGGCCGCGGCGGTGGGGACGTGCACGACGGCCACCAGCGCGGTGGTCAGAACGGCCAGCAAGGACAGCGCTCTTCTCATGCCGTCCTGCCTAGCAGGCCGCTCTACACGTCCCCTACACGCCTCACAACCGGCGTAGATCGACCGCCTCCGCCATCGCCCGGTAGCCCGCGTCGTTGGGGTGCAGGTGGTCGCCGGAGTCGAACGAAGGCCGCAGGACCTCAGGGTCGGACGGGTCGCGCAGCGCCGAGTCGAAGTCCACCACGCCGTCGAAGATGCCCGCGGTCCGGATGAACGAGTTGACCTCCAGACGGATCGACTCGCGCTCGGGCGTGTAGGTCCGCCACCCCTTCCACGGTGCGATCGTGCCGGCGACGACCCGGACACCAGCGGCGTGGCTCCGTTCCACCACCTGCCGCAAAGCCATGATCAGCTGGGCGGCGGGCACCGAGTTCTGGATGTCGTTGATGCCCTCCATCAGCACGATCGTGCGGACTCCCGCCCTGGTCAGGGCGTCGCGGTCGAGGCGGGCGAGGCCGTTGGGGCCTGCGGTGGCGCTGGTGCCCTGGCTGGCCAGCCGGTTGGCGCTGATGCCCGCGTTCAGCACGCCGGACCGCAGTGCCGCGGGACGCTTCATCAGCCGGTCGAACAGCTGGTCCGGCCAGCGCAGGTTGGCGCCCCGCGTCGACCAGGCGCCGTCGGTGATCGAGTCGCCGAATGCCACCACCGCGCCACGGGCCTGCGAGGAGCGCACCTCGACACCGCTGACGTAGTGGAACGAGGTCGTGGCCGCGGCGAAGGGCGTGCCGGTCTCGTCCGAGGCGTGATCGCCGGTGGCGAAGTAGTTCGAGCGGTAGGCCTGCGGGTGGTACGTCGCGGGACCGGACTCGGAAGGCGTGTAGACGGTGACGGCGAGGTCGGCGTCCGGCGGTACGGTCAGCGTGACGGCGTCGCTCACCACCTCCGCGCCCGGCGGGATCGTCACCGACGGCACGCCGCCGAACGTCACCTCGCGCATCGTGAGAGGCACGATGCCGGCGTCCCCCGTGGACAGCGCCACCGTCACGTGGCCCATCAGGACCGGCGCGGTGCCGAAGGCGTTCGACAGCCGCACACGCGCCGCCTTGCCGCCGATGCTCGTGTGGACGACGTTGCGGATCGTCTTGTTCGGATGACCGGTGTCGGTCCCGGCCTGGGCACTGGCGGGCGCCGCCTGCCACGAGCCGATCCACTCCGGCGCGTGCCGGGAGGCCTCCGGAGCCGACGAGCCACCGACAACGAGTGCGAGCACCAGGCTCGCCAAGCCGACTTTCGCGGACATGCCACCACCCTCTGGCCGTGGCGGCGGCGAAGATCACGGTAGCTCATGCGGTGAAGCGGGCGGCCTCGCCGTCGATGAAGATCTGGGCGCGTTCGAGGGTGTGCGAGCCGTAGGTGCCGCCCGCGCGGGCGTCCAGCAACGCGTTCTGCTGCGCGTCCATCATCAGGCGTTGCAGCTCACGGCGCTGGTTCAGGTGGCTGTCCGGATCCTGTTCGGTCAGCATCCTCTCGATGGCCTCGGCGGTCGCGCCGCTGCGTTCGCGTGCCTGTTCGGGCAGCTCCGGGTCGAACGGTTTGCCGTTCTCGCGGACGAGCGCCGGACTCTCCAGCAACGCGCGCGTGGCGGCGATCAGCTCACCTGCGAGCCGCGCGTACTCACGGCGTGAGTGCTCCTCGTCGTTGCCTCGGATGCCCAGCCGGCGGATCACCAGCGGCAGCGAGCCGCCCTGCACGACCAGGGTGACGATCGCGACGGTGAACGCGATCAGGATCAGCTCGGCGCGGTGCGGCACGTCGGTCGGCAGCGACTGGGCGGCCGCCAGCGTGACGACACCGCGCATGCCCGACCAGGCGAGCACCACGCCGCCGCGCCAGCCGAGGCCTTCGCTGGCGTAGAAGTTGACGTCGGCCTGACGCCGTTGGAGGGCACGGGTGGCGCGGTCGAAGCGTTCCTCGCCGCCGGGGCGCGGGCCGCGCGCGGTGAAGCGGTCGACCAGCGTCTTGATCTTGCCGGTGAGGCGGTCCGCGCGGCGTTGCTGGTGGCGCAGCAGGGCGATCAGCGGGATCACGAACGCCACGCGCAGCACGACCAGCGCGGCGGTGGCCAGCAGGCCGGCGACGAGTGCCCTGGCCAGGCCGTCGTCCACGGCGCCGACGACCGAGGTCAGCTCGAAACCCATCAGCAGGAAGACGCCGTTCTCCAGCAGCAGCTGGATCGTGCGCCAGTTGGTGCGCTCGGAGATGCGGTCGTGCGCGGTGAACCGCTTCGCGCTCTGGTGGCCGGTGATCAGGCCCGCCGTGACGACCGCGATCACACCGGACGCGTGCACCTCCTCCGCCGGGATGAACGCGAGGAACGGCACCACGAACGAGATCGCGGTCGTGAGCACCGGCTGCCCCTGGATGCGCGACCGCACCCACACGGACACCACCCCGACGAATGCCCCGATCACGATGCCCAACGAGACGGCGCGCGCGAAGTCGCCGAGCGCGCTGCCGAACGAGACGGTGGCGGTGATCGCGACGATGGCGGTGCGCAGCAGCACGAGCGCCGTGGCGTCGTTGACCAGCCCCTCACCTTCGAGGATGGTGACGAGCCGCGGCGGCAACCCGAGCCGCTTGCCGATCGAGGTGGCCGCGACCGCGTCCGGCGGGCTGATCACCGCGCCGAGCGCGAGCGCGGTCGCGAACCCGATGTCCGGCAACAGCCACCAGATCAGCAGCCCTGTCCCGAACGCCGACCCCACCACCAGCAGCACCGACAGCGCCCCGATGGTCTTGAAGTCGCGCCTGAAGTCCACGACCGGCACGTTCACCGCCGCCGAGTACAGGATCGGCGGCAGCACGAGCCCGAGAATCCACTCCGGCTCCACGAAGACGTGCGGCGCGCCGGGCAGCTGACTGCACCCCATGCCGACGATCACGAGCAGCACGGGCGCCGCCACGCCCAGCTTCGGAGCGGCCCACGACACCGCCACGATGATCAGCACGGCCGCGACGGCGAGCAACGCCAGTTCTTGCATGACGTGCAGTTTGTCGGACGAGAACGGATCTTGCGCGTCAGGCCTGGGCCGGCAGCACGTGGCGTCCGTCGCGGTCCGTGCTCAGGCACAGCGAGCAGATCGTGCCGCCCAGCGCGCTGGCCGTCATGTCCGGCCGCTCGTAGGACTCACCGCACACCACGCAGTCGTACGGCGTCCCGCTCGGGTTGCCGTCGGCGTCGAGCACCGGCTCGTCGATGCCGTCGTCGGTGCGGCGCAGGTAGAAGCGGCCTCGGGTGAGCACCGCGAGCAACGGCGTCAGCACGATGGGGATGCCGACGGCGACCAGTGGCGAGTACGGCTGGATCGCGGCGCCGAAGAGTCCGAAGTAGACGGAGATGGAGAGGATCGACGACGCGAGGAACGACCCGACGCCGACCGGGTTGACCGCGTAGAGCATGCCGCGGCGGAACTCCGGCTGCTTCGGCGACAGCTTCAGCACGTACTTGTTGATCGCGATGTCCGTCGCCACGGTCACGACCCAGGCCATCGCGCAGTTGGAGTAGAAGCTCAGCAGCTTGTTCAGGAAGCTGAACATGTCCGCCTCCATCAGCACCAGCGCGATCGCGAGGTTCACCAGCACGAACACCAGCCGCCCCGGATACCGCCTGGTGACGCGCGTGAACGAGTTCGTCCAGGCCAGCGAGCCCGAGTAGGCGTTGGTGACGTTGATCTTCACCTGGCTGAGCACCACCAGCACCAGCGCCAGCGGCACGACCAGCCACGGCGGCATGAACTGCTTGAACACACCGGTGAACTGCTCGATCGGTTCGATCGCGGCCACCGCACCCACCGCGTCGAGCACGTAGACCGCCATGAACACGCCGATCGCCTGCTTGAGCGCCCCGAACACCACCCAGCCCGGTCCGGCGAGGATCGTCGCGGTCCACCACGCTCGCCGGTTCTCGCCGGTCCGCGGCGGCATGAACCGCAGGTAGTCGATCTGCTCGCCGATCTGCGCCATCAACGACAGACACACGCCGGCACCCAGCATCACCGCGGCCGTGCTCACACCCTTGTCCCCGTAGGCGAGCCAGCGGCTCACCGAGTCCGGGTCCGCGATCACCAGGTACAGCAGCGGCGCGACCATCAGCAGCAGCCACAACGGGTTCGTCCAGCTCTGCAGCTTGGCCAGCACCCTCATCCCGTAGATCACCAGCGGGATGATCACCAGCGTCGAGGCCAGGTACCCCAGCCACAGCGGCAGTCCCAGCGCGTACCGCAGGCCCTGCGCCATGATCGAGCCTTCGAGCGCGAAGAAGATGAACGTGAAGCTCGCGAAGATGACGCTCGTGAGCACCGACCCGTAGTAGCCGAACCCGGAGCCGCGGGTGATCAGGTCGAGGTCGATGTTGTACCGGGCGGCGTAGTAGGCCAGCGGAAACCCGGTCACGAAGATCACGATCGCCGCGAACGCGATGGCCAGCAACGCGTTCCCGGTGCCGTGCGTGAGGCCGATCCCAGCGCCGATCGAGAAGTCCGCCATGTAGGCGATCCCGCCCAGCGCCGACGCCCCGACCACCGAGGGCGTCCAGCGCCGGTACGTGCGCGGCGCGAACCGCAGGGTGTAGTCCTCGAGCGTCTCCTTGGACGCTTCACGGGACGGCGCTCGCACCTCGTCAACGGTCATGAGCCGTGACGCTAGGAACGCCGCGTTTCAGTCGATCACCACCTGTGTGACGACCACGTGACGCTCCCGTCTGCGGTCATGGATGATCTCGTGGCGTTCATGAAGGAACGCAGACGCGCCGACGAAGCCGCGGCAGCGGCGTGGGCAGAGCGTTCGGCGACGATCACGGCGTGGGCGAAGAAGGTCGCGACCCTGCTGACCCGTCACCAGATCCCCGCCGAACAGACGCTGTACGACCGGGCCGGTGAGAACAAGGTCCGGATCGCGTCCGGCTGGCTCGTGCTGACGACGAGGACCCCGAGCGCGGCGCATCCCGGCGTCCTCAAGGACGCCGGGATCCTCCTGACGCCGAGCGGTGAGCTCTGGCAGTACGACAACGAGTGGCCGATGTCGGCCCGCCTCACCCAGGCCATCCCCGCGTTCCGCACCGCGGAGGGTGCCGCGTTGATGGCCAGGTGCGAGTGGATCCTCGACAACGTGATCGAGGCGTTCGCGGACACGCTCGACCGGCACGCCATCGACATCACCGAGCTGGAAGCCCTTTAGCCCAGCTTCCAGATCCGGACGGTGTTGTCCGCGCCACCGGCCGCGATCCGCTCGCCCTTGGGGTCGAACGCCACGGTTTCGATCTGCCCGCCGGCACCGATGACAGTGGCACGGATCCTCTTGGACGCCACGTCCCACAGCTGGACGAAGTTGCCCAGCCCCCAGGCGGCGATAGTCTTGCCGTCCGGGTGGTACAGCGCATGCGTGATGGTCAGGCCGTCGTCGGCCCGGTCGAAGACGGCCTTGCTCTTGACGGTCTCCACGTCCCACAGCTGCATGCTGTTCGTGCCGTCGGCGTCGACGACCGCGAGGGTCTTGCCGTCCGGGGAGAACGACGCACCGCCGCCGGTCGAGTCGTTGATGGTCTTGACCGTCTTGCCGGTCGCGGGGTCGGACAGCCGGATCTCCTGGGACTTGGTGCCGCCGTTGGCCACCAGCTTGCCGTCCGGGCTGAACGCGAGGTCGAAGCCGCCGTCGCCATCGGGCAGGCCGATCTTCACCTTGCGAGTCACCACGTCCCACACCTTGATGCCACCGTGGTGGGTCACGCCGACCAGGGTCTTGCCGTCCGGGTGGAAGACGAGCGACTTCATGATGGACCGACTCTGCTCCAGCCCGCCGATCATCGAGCGGTCGGAGAGGTTCCACAGGTACGTGGTCGCGTCGCCGGTGCGGTTGCCGCCCGCCGCCAGGATCTTGCCGTCGGGGCTGATCGCCACCGCGTTCGCCGAGGCGCCGCCGGGGCCGTCCGGGTTCTTGACGGTGCCGATGAGCTTGCCGGTTTCGGTGTCCCACAGGCGAACCAGGGCGCCGTCGCGGCCGAGGCCGCCGTCGGCGCTGGCGAGCAGCTTGCCGTCCGGGCTCCACGCGATCGACGTGACCCTGTCCTTGTGGTCGGCCAGCTGGATGTGCTCGGTGATCTCCTCCGGCTGTCCCGCCTGGGCCACGGACGGGGTCGTCGACTCCTCGGAGCCGCCCTCCTTGTTGGAGGCGAGCTTGTTGTCGTCGGTGGACGGCAGGCCCGCGCCCGAACCGCTGTCGTCCTTCTTCGAGCCGAGCCACCACGCAGCACCGCCGCCGGCCACCGCGAGAGCGCCGCCACCCGCCAGCAGCAGCGTGCGTCTGCTGACACCGGACTTGTGCGCGGGCAGCACGACCGGAGCACCGGCCAGCAACGCGAATGCCTGGTCCACGGACGCGCGCTCGGCCGGGTTCTTGCGCAGCAACCCGCCCAGCAACGACGCGAGGTACCCGGCGCGCACCGGAGGCGGCGGCTCCTGGGTGAGCAGCATCGACAGCGTCGTCATGAAGTCCTGGCCCTGGAACGGCGGCCTGCCCTCCACGGCCGCGTACAGGGTGGCGCCGAGCGACCACATGTCGGTCGCCGGGGTGATCGGCGCGCCGGTGCCCTGTTCCGGCGCCATGTACGCGGGCGTGCCGACGATCGAACCGTCGGTGGTCAGCGGGACGTCTCCGGTGAGCCGCGCGATGCCGAAGTCGGTGATCACGACCCGATCGCCGGACAGCAACACGTTGGCGGGCTTGAGATCGCGGTGCACGATCCCGGCCTGGTGCGCCGCCCGCAACGCGCTCAGCATCGCGTTCGCGACGTGGGCGACCTGGTCGACGGGCAGCGCGCCGCGGGCCTTGATCGCGTCGGACAGGGAGCCGCCCCGCACGAACTCCATCACGATCATCGGCGTGCCGTTGTACTCGACGACGTCGTGCACCGTGACGATGCCGGGGTGGTTCAGCTGACCGGCCAGCTGTGCCTCACGCATGGCGCGCTGGCACAGCAACGCCCGCTGCTGCGCGTCGAGACCAGCGGGCAGCAGCAGTTCCTTGATCGCCACCTCGCGGCCGATGACCTCGTCACGGCCGAGCCACACCCGGCCCATGCCACCGGTGCCGATCACCTGAACGAGCCGGTAGCGCTGGGCCACCAGACTTCCCGTCGCATCTGTCACGGCGCGCAGCGTAGATGAGAACACGCTCCCGTTCGCGGGGATCCCTCAAGTTCGGGAAATACCGGAACTGTTGGCGTGCAAGAAACATCGTGCGTGTTCAATCGGTCTAGAATGGACCTGTCGCTAGTGGACTCTCGCGACCTCGATCCCGACTTCGCCGAACATCCGCAGCTTCCGCCTCCGCGTCGGCTCGACGGTGAACCCGGCCGCGGCGATCCGCTTCGCCACCGCGTCACCGACGTTGTCCCTCAGGTGCTCGCGGCTGTGGTCGTGCAGCACGGCGTCGGCGAGCACCAGCAGACCGTCCGGCCGCAGGACGCGGCGCACCTCGGCGAGCATCTCGTCCTTCGACGGCGTGTCCAGGTGGTGCAGCATCAGACTGGAGAAGACCCGGTCGAACGAGTCGTCGGGGAACGCCAGCTCCTGCGCGTACCCCCGGTCCAGCCGTGCCCTGAGTCCCGCCCGGCGAATCTTGCGCTCCGCCCTCGCCAGCATCTTCAGATCCGGGTCCACGCCGAAGAGCTCGACGTCACGATGCCGCTTTCCGGTGGACCGCAACAGGTTCCCGGTCCCGCAGCCCACGTCGAGCACGCGGTGCCCGGCCCGCAGCCCCGCCACCGTGATCATCTGCTGGTGCACGCCGTGCAGCCCGGCCACCCTGTGCACCACGTCGTAGAGCGGCATCAGGTAGTGCTTCCCCAGCCCTGGCAGGTAGTCCCTCTCCTGGGACGATATTTCGGTCATGTCTCCATTCTGACCTGGCCAACACCAACGTTCCCGTGGCGATCTGTGGTTTGAATGGGATGATTTGACGGTGCGAACCCGACGAGCTCCGCTGAAGGGTGACGAGCCCGCGACCTACCGGTGGCAGCCGGTGCCCGGCGAGCTGTCCGTGGCCGCCATGCCTCTCGGCCACGCCGCCGACGTCAACGGCGCCCACGAGGCGCACTCGCACGACTTCCCCGGTCTGGCCTACTTCTGGGCGGACGGCGGCATCGTGCGCACCGGGAGACAGGTGAGGCACGTCGAGGCCGGCGACCTGTTCGTGATCGCGCCCGGCGACGTGATGGGCCAGGCGCAGCGCGACGACCTCGTCGGCGCACGGGGCTGGGGCGTGTTCTTCACCGCCGACGCGCTCGGCACGGACACTCCCGGCGCGCACCTGGCGTGGCGCACCCATCCGCTGCTGTTCCCGTTCGTCCGCGGCGGCGCGACCGGAGCGTTGCGGCTCAAGGTGCCTCCGCGGGACCGGGACGAGTGGACCACCCGCATCGAGGCGCTGCACGACGAGCTGGCCCACCGCCGCGAGGGTTACCGGGAGGCCGTGTCGGCGCATCTGGTGCTGCTGCTGGTCGGGGTGTCCCGGCTGGCCGCGGACGTCGTCGGCGACCTGCGCGAGAACGCCGAGCCCCTGCTCGCCGAGGTGTTCGACGTGATCGAACAGCGGTACCGGGAACCGTTGTCCCTGCGCGAGGTCGCGGCCGCCGTGCGCATCTCCCCCGGCCACCTGACGTCCACGGTGCGCAGGCGGACCGGCCGCACGGTGCAGGGGTGGATCACCGAACGCCGGATGGTCCAGGCGCGGCGTCTGCTGGCCACGACCGAGCTGCCGATCAGCGACATCGCACGGCAGGCGGGCTTCCCGGACGCCGGGTACTTCGCGAGGACGTTCGGCAAGCTGCACGGGATGAGCCCGAGCGGCTGGCGGAGCGTGAACGTCCTCTGAACTCCTGTGAACGACCCGGCAAGACCGTGGTGGTTTGCCCGGTTCGTCCCTCCCGGTCGTGGCACTGTCGAGATCATGACCGGCGGCGCCAAGGCGGACAACAGAAGTGACCTCGGACAGCGGTTCCACGCGCTGATGGAAGTCGTCGTGAGGTGGCTGCCGTTCGGACTCTCGAAGATCGTCGCGCCGAGCCTGCTGGGCTTCGCGCTGATCAACGGGTTCACGTTCGCCGTCGACCTGGTGCTGCTCACGGTGTTCCGCAGCGGCATGGGCCTGCCGGTGCCGGTCGCGTTCACCGTGGCATACGTGCTCGCGTTCGGCCTGAGCTTCGTGCTCAACCGCGCGCTGAACTTCCGCTCGCACGCGCCCGTCGGCCCGCAGGCAGGCCTGTACGCCGTGGCGATCCTGATCAACTACCTGGCGTTCATCCTCGGCGTCGGCAGCGCGCTGGCCGCGATCGGTGTCCAGTACCACCTGTCCCGCATCGTCGCCGGCGCCTGCGAGGCAGCCTTCATGTACAGCGTGATGCGGTGGATCATCTTCCGCGACGCGAAGTAGCGGCTACTGCAGGTAGCCCTCGACCTCACCGACGGAACGGGTGGACACGTCGTCCGCGTCCCGACCCTGCGAACGAGCCGACCGCCGTCGCCGCAGCAGGTCCCAGCACTGGTCGAGGGCTTCCTCCAGCGCGCGCAGCCTCGCGTGCTCCTCGTCCGTGGTGATCTCACCGGCCGCTAGCTGCTCACGCAGCCTGTGCTCCTCGTCGACCAGTTCGTTGATGCGGCCCAGCACGTTCTCGTCGCTCATCTACGCCTGTCCCGTCTCGAAGCGGCTGACCTTTCCCGACTCTACGACGAACCGCCAGTACGTGCGCATCTCTCCCCAGGTGTCGTTGCGGTACCGGATGATCAGCGACTTCCCACCGTCGGACTCGGACTCGACCTCCATGTGCCCGTTGTCGTCGAAGATCTCCTTGGCGGTCCACGCGCGGAGGTCGCGGTCCGTGCCGTCGTCGGACATGGTCGCGTCCGGCGTGAGCAGCTCGAAGAACGCGTCCTCGTCGCCCGCGTTCACGGCGGCGATGAACGCGTTCACGGTCGGATCACTGGTCATGGCGATGTCCCTTCTGCAGGTCCTGCGCCCAGTGTTGTCGCAACAGGACGGATCCCGCAGTCCCAGAAGGGATCATGGCTGACATGGACATGTCCCACGGTGCGCGTCTGGCCGCCCACACCGCCGTCTCCACGGCGCTGTCCCTGTTCAGCGATCGTGAACTGCGCGACCTCGTGGACCACGCCGAACCGCTGGGGTCCGGCATCGGCGGGCCGACGGCGCTGCTGGACATCGGCGGCACCCCGGTCTTCGTCAAGCGGATCCCGCTGACCGACCTGGACCTGCGGCCGGAGAACACCAGGTCAACGGCGAACCTCTTCGAGCTACCGGCCTTCTGCCACTTCGGTGTCGGGATCATCGGAGGGCCGGGCTTCGGCGCGTGGCGGGAACTGGCCGTGCACACCATGACGACGAACTGGGTGCTCGGGCAGGAGTACGAGGGCTTCCCGCTGACGTACCACTGGCGGGTGCTCCCGCACACCGGGCAGTCGCTGCCCGAGGAACTGGCCGACGTCGAGAAAGCGGTCGCCTACTGGGAAGGCGCACCGGAGGTACGTCAGCGGATCGAGGCTCTGCGGGACTCCACGGCGAGCATCGCGCTGTTCCTCGAGTACCTCCCGCAGAACCTGCACGACTGGCTGGGTGCCCAGGTCGAAGCCGGTGACGAGGCCACCGAGAGCGCCTGCGCCATGGTCGAGGCGCAGCTGCAGGCCGGGATCTCGTTCCTGAACGCCCGTGGTGTGCTGCACTTCGACGGTCACTTCCAGAACATCCTGACCGACGGTGAGCGCCTGTACTTCGCGGACTACGGCCTCGCGATCTCGTCCCGGTTCGACCTGTCCGAGGACGAAGCCCGCTTCTTCGCCGAGCACCGGGCCTACGACCGGCACTACACCGCCACACACCTGGTGATGTGGCTCATCGCCGCTCTGTACGGGCACAAGGGGGACGACTTCACCGCGTTCGTCCGCGCCTGTGTCCGAGGGGAGCTCCCGCCGGGAGTTCCGCCGCGGGTCGCGGCGATCCTCACCCGCCACAGCCCGATCGCCGAAGTGATGACGGACTTCTACCGCCGGTTCCAGCGGGAGAGCAGGCAGACCCCGTTTCCGGCAAGCCTCCAGGGCAACTAGACCCGGTCTCCACGGTGCCGTGGGTGACACCGTGCGCGGCAAGCCGGGCCAACGTCTCGGTTGAACGCGGTCCCGCTCACCCCGAACGTGACCATCGACCCGCCCACCCGTTCCGCCGCACCATCGACCTGGCGAGGTCACTCACACATCACGCTGTGCAGGTCCAGCCTGGTCCACTCCTCTCGAGTCTGCTCATGAGGAGTGGACCAGGATGTGACCAGAACTCATCGCACTAGCTGCTGCGGGGCAGGATCACGGTTGACGGTGGGACGGAACGGCTGACGCCGACGATCCAGACCCCCAGGCCGGACCGGCGGCGTCTCGGTGAGATCAGCACACCTCCGAGCGTTGTCCCAGGCCCCGCACCGGGAAAGACGTTCGGACGACCCCGGACACATCCGGACAGCCGGTCAGGTCCTCCAGTCCGAGCAGTTCGTCGTGTCCGGTCCCACGCACACCCGCGCCGAGAACGAGTCCATGGACGGGGCGAAGGGCCAGCGGACCTCTGTCGTCGCGCCTGCACCCGAGACGCGGGCGAGCTCCTTCTCGCCCGCCTCCCACCGCACCCACAGGGAGGCGTCCTGGCCGTCGTCCGCGGTGTCCTTCAGGTAGGACAGCTGCGGGTCGATGAACGGCAATCGGTCGAACCACTTGCCCTTCACGGTCGCCTCGGCACCGGTCATGGCGGGTGCCACGGCGAAGTAGCACTGACCGCCGGAACCGGGGTCGTACACGGGGTCGCCGATGCACCTGTCGGCGTGCGCGGCGGGCGTGGCGCACATGCCGAGAGCCAGGGCGGCGATCAGTGACGCGGACAGCTTCTTCACCGTCAGCCCACCCACCTGGAGCAGTTGTCCTCACCGGGGCCGAGGCACACCCGCACCTGGAACCAGTCGACGAACACACCGGCAGGCGACTCCCACACGACCTCTGTTTTCGCGTTGAGCCCCGACGCGACGGCGATGGGTTCTGTCTGCTTGGCGCCGTTCCACTTGCCGTACAACACCCACAGGTGGACATCGAGGCCGTCGTCGGCGGTGTCCTTGACGTAGGACGGATAACCCAGCTCAACCGTGTACTTGGTGTCAAAACGGCCGACCGCAGTGGCTTCGGTGCCGGGCAGGTCGGTGTACGCGACGAACTTGCCGGGACACGCCGAGCCGGGATCGTAAACGGGATCGCAGCCGGCCTGGGCGGTCGGCACGGCGACCGCGCCGAGTGTCAGGGCAGCGGCCATCGACACAGCAAATCTCTTCATCAGTTCCCCCTCTGACCACGGATGTACCAAGCGCCGTGGCGGCTCACAAGCCGTTCGGACGATCCCGGACACCCCGGTAGCCGGCCCTCGTCAGCACCTCGTCGGCCCGCAGCCCGGTCTCCGAGGCCGCCGCCGCATCACCGTGTGCCTCGTACGCCCTGGTCAGAGCAACGAGCGCAAGCCCGGCCAGGATGCTCTGACCGGTGGCGTCCGCACGTTCGTGCGCCTGCGAGGCGTCCCGCACGGCGGCATCGGCGTCGCCGGCGGCGAGGTCCAGCCAGGCCAGTTCGACCAGCGCGTCCGCCACGCCGTGGCCGTAGCCGATCGCGACCGCTCTGCGCCACGCCTGGCGCAGGTCGTCGCGGCTGCCGCGGACCGCGGCGGCTGTGATCAGGGCGTCGATCTCCACCCGGCCCAAGCCCTTGGCCAGCGAAAGTGCCTGTTCCGCGCACCGCAGCGCCTCCTGTGGCCGTCCGGCGTCGCGGTGCACGCGGGCGAGGTCGTCGAACGCGGCGGCCTCGCTGACCCGGTCCTCGTGGTCGTGGTTGAGCTGCTGGGCCCGGCGCAGGAAGTGCGCGGCCCGGTCGAGGTCGCCGAGGTAGCGGTGCACGACGCCGAGCGCGCCGAGCGAGTTCGCGGCGGACCTGGTCTCGCCGATCTCCTCCCGCAGCTCCACGGCCAGCTGGAGATCCGCCGCGGCCTCGACCAGCCGGCCCAGCCGCATCTCGGTCAGGCCGAGATTGCCGAGCGAACGCGCGCGCCTGGCGGTGTCGCCGATCTCGCCGTAGAAGGTCAGCTCGCGGCGGAAGCAGTCGGCCGCCTGATCCAGCGACCCGAGCTCCGAGTAGACGGCGCCGAGGTTGCCGAGCGTGCTGAACTCGCGGAACCGGTCCCCCGCCGCCCGGCTGAACTCGACGGCCTGCTCGAAGTGCGTGGCCGCGGCCCGGTGGTCACCCGCGCCCCAGTGCGCCGTGCCGAGCGACAGGTGCATCGCCGCGGCCGCACCGGGGTGCTGTGCGGCCGCGGCGAGGCCCACGCGGGCGACGGCCAGCCATTCCGCGGTGTGGCGGCGCAGCCAGTAACACCCGCGCAGCGCGTCGGTCAGCAGCCACGCCATCGGCGCCTGTCCCAGCGACTCGGCGCGTTCGATCGCGGTGACCAAAGTGGACCGTTCCGCGTCGAACCACTGCAACGCCTCGGTCGCGTTGGCGAACGTGTGCTGTGGCGTGATGGTCGCGAGCACCGAGAAGTCCGGGCGCACCGCGCGTGCCGCCGCGACCGCCAGGTCCAGGTACTGCGCGTAGAGACGGCCGATCGACTGGCCGGCGTCGCTTTCCTCTGCGGCACAACGCTCACGCGCGTAGAGGCGCAGCAGGTCGTGCAACCCGTACCGGCCGGCGGACCTGACCTCGACCAGGTGCGCGGTGACCAGCGTGCGCAGTGCCGCGTCAGCATCCGGACGGCCGAGCAACGCCGCCGCGGCACGGGCGGGCAGCTCCGGACCCGGGGCCGTGCCCATGCGGCGGAACAGCTTCCGTGCCAACGGGTCCAGCGCCGCGTAGGAGTGGTCGAACGTCGTGCGCACCGCGGCGTCCTCGTCGCCCTCCACCTCCAGCGCGGTGAGGCGGTCGCCCGCGGTCAGCTCCGCCATCAGCTCCGCGATCGTCTGATGTGGACGGTCGGCGAGGTTCGCCGCGGTGATCCGCAGGGCGAGCGGGAGGTAGCCGCAGAGCCGCACGAGCTCGTCGACGGCGCGCTCCTCGCGCAGCACGCGCTCCGCGCCCAGCACGCTGATCACCACCGCCGGTGCTTCCTCGGGGGTGAGCACACCGAGCTCCAGACGGTGCGCGCCGTCGCGGGCGACGAGCCCGGCGAGGCGATCACGGCTCGTCACGACGGTCAGGCAGCCCGGCCCGCCCGGCACCAGCGGTCGCACGTGGGCGGCGCTCGGCGCGTTGTCGACCATGACCAGCACGCGCTTGTCCGACGTGATCGACCGGTACACGCCGACCATCGCGTCCTGCTGCAGCGGGATCTCCTCGCCGGGCACGCCGAACGCGCGGATCGCCAGCGCCAGCGCCTGGTCGGGGGTGACCGGCGGCCCGGACGAGTAGCCGCGCAGGTCCAGGTAGAGCTGACCGTCCGGAAACCGGCTCGCCACCTGGTGCGCCCACTGCACGGCCAGAGCGGTCTTGCCGACGCCGGGAATCCCGCACACGACCGCGAGCCGGCTGCCACCCTCCAGCAGCGCGGTCAGCTCCTTGAACGCCTTGGCGCGGCCGGTGAAACCCGGCACGGCCGCCGGCAGCTGCCGCGGCACCGCGGCCGGGACGCGGGCCGGTTCCGACTGCACCCGGCGCCACGCGGCGAGCCACGGCTCGGCCTCGTCCTCCGTCACGCTGAACGCCCGCAGCAGCCCGCGGAACACCTCCAGCGTCGGCGCGGTCTTCCTGCGCGGGTTGAGCGCGTCGGCCAGTGTGCTGCGGGCGAGCCCCGACAGCTTCTCCATCTGCCGCAGCGACGGGTTTCCCGCCCACACCTTCAGCGCGCGCAGCTGAGCGATGAGCTCGTCGAGCGCGTGCGCATCGTCAGGTCTCGGGCCGGTGGACACGTCAGCAAGCCTAATGATCGCGCGATCGTGGCGGAGTGTTTGGCGTTTCCGGCCGCAGGTCATCCCCCTGACGTGCATCTGCCAGGGTTGCTGAGGGATCTCGCCGGGCTGCGGCGCAGGCAGGTCTGGGCACGGCAGGGGCGGCTGCACGTCGAGGTGCACGGCCTCGACACGCCGCACGCCCGGCGCCTGATCAAGGAGGTCGAGCAACGGCTCGAGAACCTCGACGGCGTGCTGTGGGCACGGGTCAACGCGCCCGCGCAACGCGTCGTCGTCGCCGTCGACTCGCCAGGGCCGCGCCGGGACGAGCTGATCCGGATCATCGAGCGGGCCGAGCGCCACGCCGCCGAACACAGCGACGAGGAACCGTGCGAGGAGCTGCATCACCCCTGTGAGGGACCCGCCACCCGGCAGACCGTGTCGGCGCTGGCCGCGGACGCCGTCGGGCTCGGGCTGTCGGCGCTGACCAGGCTGACGCAATGGGTGCCGCTGCCCACCGAGATCGCCGCGCTCGGATCGATCTTCCAGCACCACCCCCGGTTGCGGAGCCTCGTGGGCAAGGAGCAGTCGGACTCGGTGCTGCCGCACGTGTCCGCCCTGGCTCAGGGCCTCGCGGCCGGTGGCGAGGGCATCCTGCTCGACGGCGCCGAACGGATCGCGCAGATCCGCGAGGCCCGTGCCTACCGCAAGGCGTGGAACAAGGCCGAACCGACGCTGGTCGCCGGGCCCGAGCACGCGGCGGGCGAGCCGGTGCTGCAGCCCCGGCCGGCCAAGCTGCCCCAGGACCCGGTCGACCGGTATGCCGAACGGGCGATGGGCGTCGGCGCGCTCGCAGCCGGTGCGGCCGTGCCGTTCTTCGGGCCCCGGCGCGCGCTGGCGCTCGGGCTCGCCAGCACGCCCAAGGCGCCCGCCGCGGCACGGGAGGGCTTCGCGACCTACCTCGGGCGGATTCTCGCCAAACGCGGTGTGATCGTGATGGATCGCGGTGTGCTGCGCAGGCTCGGGCAGATCGACACCGTCGTGCTCGACGAGCGGGCGCTGCGCACGGGCCACACCGAGCTGACCGACGTCGTGCCGATGGCCGGGGCCGATCCGCGCGAGATCGCGGCGGTGGCGTTCGAGCTGTTCGACCCGCAGGCGCCTGACGAGGTGCAGGAGGCCGACAGGTGGCGGCTCGGGCCGTTGGAGGGCACCCGCGGCAAGCAGGGGGCGCAGCGGCTGCGCAAGCGCGGTGCCGACGACGTGCTGGGGCTCTCGAAAGGACAGAAGCTGCTGGCCGTGGTCGGGGTGTCGGCCCAGCACGCGCACGGCGTGCAGGCGATCGCCGCCGCCGCGCGCAGGGCCGGCGCGCGAGTCGTGCTGGCCGCCGACGGCCCGAACGGCAAGTTCGCCTTCGTCGACGACGTCGTGCCCGGTGGAGCGGAGCTGACGGGGTCGGTGCGGTCGCTGGAGGAAAACGGCGGGGTCGTGCTGCTGCTGTCCGGTGACCGGCGGGCGCTGGGTGCGGCCGACTGCGGGCTCGGGGCCTTCCGCGCGGGTGAGCCGCCCGCGTGGGGCGCGCATGTGCTGGTGGGACACGACTTCGAGGCCGCCGCGCTGGTGATCGACGCGGTCGGCGTGGCGTCACGGGTGGACTCGGACGGCATCAAGCTCGCCGCGGGTGGTTCCGGGGTCGGTGCGGTGGCGGCCGTGCAGGGAACGGCTCCACGTGCGGCCTCGCGGGGACTCTTCGCGGGCAACGCGGCCGCGGCGATCGGGTTCGCGCTCGGGCATTGGCGCGCTCACCAGCTGCTTTCCCGGCCCATCTCGCCACCGGTCAGCACCACGCCGTGGCACCTCATGCCCGTCGACGTGGTGTTGGAGCGCCTCCAAGCCGACGTCGAAGGGCTGGACGGCAAGGAGGCGCAGCAGCGGGCCCGTGCGTCCGGCACCGGTCAGGAACCGCTCGGGCTGAGCCTCTGGCAGGCGTTCGTCGAGGAGCTCGCGAACCCGCTGACCCCCGTCCTCGCGGTGGGTGCGGCACTGGCGGCGGCAGTCGGCTCACCGATGGACGCGGGGCTGGTCGCGGCCATCACCGGGGCGTCCGCGCTGGTCGGGAGCGTGCAGCGGGTGCAGACCGACCGTGCGCTCGCCGACCTGTTCAAGCTGTCCGCGGTGGGGGCGTGCGTCCGCCGTGACGCCACGGAGATCACCGTGGCGGCCGGCGACCTGGTGCCGGGCGACGTCGTGGTGCTGCGGTCGTCCGACGTCGTGCCCGCGGACTGCCGGATCATCGAGGCCACCGCGCTGGAGGCCGACGAGTCGTCGCTGACCGGCGAGTCGCTGCCGGTGGCCAAGGACAGCGCTCCGGTGGTCGCCGCGGACATCTCCGCGCGCAGCTCGATGCTGTACGAGGGCACGACCATCGCGACCGGCAACGCGATCGCCGTGGTCGTGGCCACCGGGATGGCGACGGAGGCCGGGCGCAGCATGGCCACCGCGCGCCAGCACACGCCGACCGGTGGCGTCGAGTCACGGCTCGAGTCGCTCACCCGCACGGCCATGCCACTCGCGCTGGGTGCGGCCGCCGCGGTCACCGGATCCGGTCTGCTGCGCGGGATTCCGCCGCAGGAGACGCTGAGCGCCGCGGTCAACCTCGCTGTCGCGTCGGTGCCGGAGGGTCTGCCGTTCCTCGTCAACGCCGCCCAGCTCGGTGCGGCCAGGCGCCTGGCCGATCACGGCGCGCTGGTCAGGAACCCGCGCACGATCGAAGCTCTGGGACGCGTCGACGTGCTGTGCTTCGACAAGACGGGCACGCTGACCGAGGGCAGTCTGAGCCTCGCCAGGGTGGGCACCGCCGACCGGCACGCCGAGGTGTCCTCTTTGGACGGATCGCTGCGGGACGTGCTGGGTGCCGCGATTCGAGCCACGCCCGCCGCGCGCAACCGTGAGGAGCTGGAGCACCAGACCGACCGGGCCGTGCTGACGGGCGCGCGCAAGGCACGGGTCGGCGTCCGGACGGGTGCCCGTTCGTGGCGGCGCACGGCCGACCTGCCGTTCGAGCCGTCACGCGGCTACCACGCGACCATCGGCACGATCGGCAAGCGGACCCTGCTCAGCGTCAAGGGCGCACCCGAGATCGTGCTGGCGCGGTGCTCCCTGGACGAGGGCTCACGCGCCGCGATCAAGGACCGCATGGAACAGCTGGCCGGATCGGGTCACCGCGTGCTGGCCGTGGCCGAGCGCGTCGCCGACGACATCGAGCTGGACGACGAGGCGGTGCGGGACCTGAAGTTCCGCGGGTTCGTCGCACTCGCCGACCCGGTGCGCGACAGTGCCGCTCCCGCCGCCGAACAACTCGCCGCCGCGGGCGTGAAGGTCGTGATGATCACCGGTGACCACCCGGCCACCGCGGACGCGATCGCCTCGACAGTGCATCCCACCGAGGACCAGCGCGTGATCACCGGCTCGGAGCTCGACGAGCTCGACGACGACAAGCTCGCCACCGCACTGTCCGAAGTGGACGTTATCGCCCGCTGCAGCCCCACCCACAAGGTCCGGATCATCCAGGCCTACCAACGGGTCGGGCGCACGGTCGCGATGACCGGCGACGGCGCCAACGACGCTCCGGCGATCCGCCTGGCCGACGTCGGCATCGCGCTCGGCCGGCGCGGCACCCCGGCCGCTCGCAGCGCGGCCGATCTCGTGGTCACCGACGACCGCCTGGAGACGATCACCGCCGCCGTGCTGGAAGGCCGGGCGATGTGGTCGTCGGTGCGCGAGGCACTGGCGATCCTGCTCGGCGGCAACCTCGGCGAGATCGGCTTCAACGTCCTCGCCGCACTGATCACCGGCCGGTCTCCGCTGAACGCGCGGCAGATCCTGCTGGTGAACCTGCTGACCGACCTCGCGCCCGCGCTGGCCATCGCGTTGCGCCCGCCCAAGGCCGATCAGATGGAGAGCCTGCTCCACGAAGGACCCGAGACGTCGCTGGGTGGTCAGCTCGACCGCGACATCATGTTGCAGGCGCTGACGACGACGTTCGGCGCGAGCACGGCGTGGGCCATCGCGCGGCTCACCGGCCGGTCGCGGCGGGCGAGCACGGTGGCGCTGGCCGCGCTGGTGGGCACTCAGCTGGGACAGACGCTCGTCACGGGCGGGTTGGACCGGCGGGTGCTCGGCGCGAGCCTGGGTTCGGCGGCGGCGCTGGCCGCGGTGATCCAGACGCCCGGCGTGAGCGGGTTCTTCGGCTGCACACCGCTCGGACCTGTCGGCTGGAGCATCGCGGCGGGAGCGACGACGACCGCGACCGCGCTGAATGCTCTGCTGTCAAAGGTTCTCCGCAGGTGAATTCCTTCGGTTGGCCGACGAAATGGTCCAACCACTTGTTTACACTCGTGAACCGGGCCGCCGATCCCGCTGTGCGAACACCTTCGTGTTCGCCGCCTCCGCCTGCCAGGAGGAGCTGTGAAGACACGGAATCGGCTCGCGCTCGCGAGTCTCGTCGCATCCACCGCACTGGCCGTCGCGTTCGTCGTTCCCCTGACGACCGCCAGCGCCCACGGCACGATGTCCGACCCGGCCAGCCGGGTCTACACGTGCAAGCAGGAGGGCCCCGAGAACCCGAAGTCCGACGCGTGCAAGGCGGCTGTCGCCGCCGGTGGCACACAGGCGTTCTACGACTGGAACGAGGTGTCGCTTCTCGACGCGGGCGGCCGCCACCGCCAGATCATCCCGGACGGCAAGCTGTGCAGCGCGGGCCGCGACAAGTACCGCGGCCTCGACCTGCAACGCGCCGACTGGCCGGCCAAGCGCGTCTCCGCCGGGCCGTTGACGGTGACCTACCACGCGTCGGCACCGCACTCGAACAGCAACTTCGAGTTCTACATCACCAGGGACGGCTGGAGCCCGACGCAGCCGCTGCGCTGGTCGGATCTCGTGCACCTGCAGACGTTCAACAACCAGAACCCGACCACGTTCACGAACTGGACGCTGAACATCCCGCACCGCACCGGCCGGCACATCATCTACTCGATCTGGCAACGCGTCGTCGGCAGCGCGGAGGCGTTCTACACGTGTTCGGACGTCGACTTCGGCGGCGGCACGAACCCGCCGCCCACGACCAGCAACCCGACGCCACCGCCCACGACCACCACAACTCCCCCGCCACCGAGCGGAACGTGGGCGGCGGGCACGACGTACCAGATCGGTAACCGCGTGACCTACAACGGTTCCAGCTACGAGTGCACCCTGGCGCACACCGCCATCGCCGGGTGGGAACCGCCGAACACGCCGGCACTGTGGAAACGCCTCTGATGCGGATCTTCCTGCTGTTGCTCGCCTTCGCGGTGTCCGGTTGCGCTCCGCGACCGGACACCGTGTTGCGCGGCGACCCGTTGGACGTGATGTTCCTGCAGATGATGCTCCCGCACCACGAGCAGGGCGTTTCGATGGTGGCGCTGGCGAAGGACCGGGCGTCCGATGAGGAGCTGCGGATGCTGGCCGCGGCGATCGAGTCGACCCAGGTGACCGAGATCGCCACTATGAAGGACTGGCTGACCTCGTGGGGCGAACCGCTGACAGCACCACCGGACTCGCACGCGGGTCACGGAGGCATCCGGCGAACGAAACCCGAGGAGATCGCCCGGCTGCGGGCGTTGCGCGGCGCGGAGTTCGACCGGCGGCTGCTCAACGTCCTCATCGCCCACCAGGACGACGCCGTGCAGATGGCTCGGTGGGAGGCGGGCAGCGGCGCGCACGCGGAGGTGAAGGACCTCGCGGGCCGCATCGAGAAGTCCCGCGGCGCGCAGATCGACATGATGAAGAGGTTCCTCGGCCGCACGTGAAGGGTATCCGGCGGCTTCGGTCCCGAACGCTCACCGAGGAGGCCAGGACATGATCAGCCGCTCACTGCTGCGGCAGCTGCCCGCGCGCGTCGTCACCGGGGCGTACGTGCTGCACTCCGGGCTCGGCAAGCGCAACGCCGACGAGGACACGGCCGGTCAGCTGCACGGCTGGGCCGCGAGCACCTACCCCGTGCTCGGCAAGCTCGACGCACGGCGGTTCACCAGGCTGCTGGCCGCCGGTGAGATCGCGACCGGCGCGGCGCTGCTGGCACCGTTCGTGCCGGCGGCCGTCGCCGGTGCCGCGCTCGCCGGGTTCGCCGGGGCATTGCTCGGTCTCTACGCCAAGACGCCGGGCATGCGGCAGGAGGGCAGCATCTGGCCGACCGAGCAGGGCATGGGACTCGCGAAGGACGTGTGGATGCTCGGCATCGGCCTCTCGCTCGTACTCGACGACGTCACGCGGGAGTGACGCCCGGTTGACGCGCGGGCGGGCCGGGTAGCCGATTCCAGTGACCGAAGAACTTCCGATACCCGACTACGACCAGCTCCCGCTCGGCGACCTGCGGCATCGCATCCGCTCGCTGAGCGAGGAGGAACTGCGGCGCGTGCGTGAGCACGAGCAGGCGCACGGCCATCGCACACCGGTGCTGCAGCTCCTCGACACCCGGCTCGACGAGCTCGCGAAGGGCGCGGAGCCTTCCGGAGGCGATCCTCGCAACACGCCGCCGGTCAGCGGCAGCGCGGGCGCACCACGGGTGTCGCCGCAGCACTCGCCGAACGACAACACGCCGTTGCGTCACGGCGTGCATCAGCAGACGCCCGCACGAGGGCGCTGACTCAGAACCAGGGAGGCCGAGATGCAACCAGTCCCGTTCGTCCCGTGGGTGTGGAGAGACCCGTCCTGGCTCGACAGGCCAGAGCTCGAACCCGACGAGGCCGAGCTCGCGCGGCGGCCCGACACCGGCTTGATCGGCTACGAGGTCGAGGCCACCGACGGCAAGATCGGCAAGATCGACGACGACAACGCCAAGGTGCCCAGCGACTGCCTGATGATCTCCACGGGCCCGTGGATCTTCGGGCGCACCGTGGTGCTGCCCGTCGGCACGGTGCAGCGGGTGGACCACGAGGAGCGCAAGGTCTACGTCGACCGCACCAAGGAACAGATCAAGAACGCGCCCGAGTACGACCCTGACGACCACGAGGACTACCGGCGCCGGACGGGCGACTACTACACCGAGAGCTACCGGGCGATGCCGCCCATGCTCTAGACGTTCCAGGCACGGAAGGGGGCTGCCGGATGAAGAAGGACAAGGCGCTCAACAGGCAGGCCGACATCGAGCGCGTCGTCACCGCACGGTCCGGGCTCGGCGTGCTGGCCGGGATCGCCGTGATCTGGGTGGTGCTGCGCTGGATCAGGCACGGTTAGGCGTCGACACGAGCAGTGACTTCTCGCGGTCGTGCTGCCACTCCACGAGAAGTGCGCTCGCGTCGTCCTGCAGCCTCCCGCTCTGGTGGTCGAGGACACTGCGCATCAAGCGCCGCAACGTCTCGGGTGCCGCGTGGCCGTCGGCCTCGCGGCGGATCACGAAGTCCGCGAACCGCCGCAGGCCGAACTGGCGGCCGCGGACGTCACGCGCCTCGATGATGCCGTCGGTGTAGAACAGCAGCCGGTCGCCGGGCTCGAGGTGTTCGTGGCACAGCACCGGTTTCGAGGGCAGCCGGAAGCCCATCGGCGGCGCCGGGCGGCACTGCAGCTGCCGCAGCCAGCGGCCCTGGCGGATCAGCAGCGGTGGCGGGTGGCCGCGGTTGACCCAGTTCAGCCTGCCGGTGCGGAAGTCGAGGCGGGCGAGCACACCGGTCGCGAACCTCAGGCCGCCGAACTGCTCGCCGATCACCTCGTCCACGGCGACGCTCGTGTCGACCAGGCCCAGGCCGCGCCGCCGATGGGCGCGGCACGTGCCCGTGGCCAGCGCGACGGTGAGGCCGGCCGCCTGGTCGTGGCCCATCGCGTCGAAGATCGACAGGTGCACCACGTCACCCTCGATCGCGTAGTCGACGGCATCGCCGCCGATCTCGTACGCGGGCTCCAGGACGGCTGCCAGCACGAGATTGTCCGTGGCGAACGTGAGTGGTGGCATCAACGGCCACACGACCTCGGAGGCGACCGTCATCGGCCGGGTGCGCACGAGCCGCTGGTAGGTGTCGCTGTGCGGGCGTTTGCTCACCAGGATCAGCGCGAGCAGTGACGCCAGCGCACGCAAGGTGTCCACAGTGGACTTCGAGTCGTCCGGAGCGGCGACGCCCAGTACGCCCAGCCGTTCGGTGCCGTCCAGCAACGGGATCCAGAAATGGTGGTCGACCTCCCGCGCGGTGGTCACCATCGTGAAGTCGCGGAACGCCCTGCCCGCGAGGCTCGCGTCGACGCGGAACGACCGCACCCCGCCGGGATCGAGCGCGACCAGCACCTCCTCGCGCAGATCCGCGAGCAGGATCAGCAGCTCGGAGAACCCCACGGTGGCCGCGCGTTTTCCGACCAGCTCGGGTACCTGCTCCAGGGTGATGAGATGACTGTCCTCGAGCAGGTTGGCGAGCATGGCGAAGGCCGGGTCCGTGGGCGTTCCTCCTTCGAGTCCGTTGTGGACGGATCACGCCGGGCCGGACACCTCCGGCACGGCCAGCACGTCCGGCAGGCACGGCCGCACGCCGAGCACGCCCGTCAGCTCCAGCACCTGCAACGGCCGCAGCACCGCGACGGTGTTCGCGACGACAACGAGCTCGCTTCCCCTGCGCAGGCACTTGTCCTGGTGATCGAGCAGCAGCCTGATGCCACAGGCACCGATGAAGTCCACTCCGGTCAGGTCGACCACCACGGGAGCGGGCGGGTCGACGGAACGCACCGCGCTGCTCAGGCAGTCGGACAGCTCCTCCGCCGTCTCGCGGTCCAGCTCACCGGCGACCTGCACCACCACTGCCGCGCCCACGCTCTCGCGCGTGGTCTGGAACGGAAGCTCGTCGGCGCACATGCGGCAACCTCTCACTGATCGGCGCGACCGCCACACGGGCTGCCTGCTCAACCCGAGTCGACCGTAGCGCAGTACACGTGCATGTGCGGTCTCGCGGGCCGCACATCGCCGATCGGGCCACAGGTTCCCTCGGATGGACCACAGAACGCGGGCGTAGGATCGGACGTCATGCGCACGTCCGGTGTCACCGACGTTGTCGTCGGGATGCACCCGAACGACCACCTCTGCTGGCCCTTCGACGACTTCGCCGAGTTCCGCGCGCGGGCGGCGGAGTTCCTCGCCGACGGGCTGGAGCTGGGGCAGCGCGCCTGTTACGTGGCACGCGGTGACGACCTGGCCACGCATCTGGCAACGGAACCCGTGCTCGCCGAGGCGTTGCGGGACGGCCGCGCCGAGGTCGTCCGCCTGGAGCCGCGCTCTGCGACGGCCACGCCGGAGGAGCAGGTCAAGGTGTACGCGGCGGCCACGCGTGCTGCGCTCCGCGACGGCTTCACCGGACTGCGCGTGGCCGCCGACGCGACCGCGCTCGTGCGCTCACCGGACTCGCTCGACGCGATCTACCGCTACGAGCACCTCATCGACCGGTACATGACGGCGCAACCGTTCTCCGCCATGTGCGCCTACCACCGCGCGGAGCTGCCCGAGCCGACGATCGCGCGGCTCAACTCCCTGCACCCGGTCAACAACGCACGGTGCGCACCGTTCCGCTTGCACGCCACCGAGGACGGCATCGCGTTGCACGGCGAGATCGACAGCGTGAGCCTGGACCTGCTGTCGCTGGCACTGGACAACGCCACCCCCGAGCGCGGGGCCCTGCGCGTCGACGCCACCGGTCTGCGCTTCATCGACCACCACGGCCTGTTGACGCTGCACGGGTACGCGCGCACGAACGCGGCCACGCTGGTCCTCCGTTCGCAGCGGTCCTCACTCACACGCCTGGTCTCGTTGCTCGGGCTGAACGACGTGAAGTGCGTCCGATGACGGGCTTCTACCACCAGACCGCCCTCTACGGCTCGGACGACGAGTTCCTGACGATCGCGGTGCCGTTCGTAGAGGGCGGCCTGCGCGCGGGTCAGCCGACGGTGATCGCGTGCGCCGAGAAGAACACCACGCTGCTGCGCGACGCACTGGGCCGTGACAACGGGGTCACCTACCTGCCGGGCGCCGACCAGTACGCGCGGCCTGCCGACGCGATCGCGAACTACCGCGACCTGTTCGGCGCGTACGCCAGGGCGGGCGCTCCCCAGATCCGCACGATCGGCGACGTGCCGCACCCCGGCTTGGGCGTGCCGTGGGACTGGTGGGGCCGTTATGAGAACGCCATCAACCAGGTGTACGCGGAGTTCCCGCTGTGGGGCCTGTGCCCCTACGACACCAGGATCACCCCGGCCGAGGTGCTCGCCGACGTCGCACGCACCCACGAGTACATCGCCACGGCTTCCGGCGAGCACCTGCCCAACGCCGACTTCGGCAACGGTCTCGCGCTCAGCAGGCTCGTCCCCGACGTGCTGGAACGGGGCTCGCCGCTGGTCACGCTGATCGACCCGACGCCGGCGGCGGTGCGGGAGGCGGTCAACGCCGCGATCGGGGGCACCAGCCTGTCCGACGACGACGCGCACGACGTCGTGTACGCGGCCAGCGAGATCGTCACGAACGGCCTGACCCACGGCGTCGCGCCCGTGCTGTTCCGGCTGTGGGCGGACGCCTCGCGCGTGGTGGTGACGGTGACCGACCGGGGACCCGGCCCGTCGGATCCGCTGGCCGGGCTGGTACCGACCACCGCGACCAGGACGGCCGGGCTCGGGCTGTGGATCCTGCACCGCACGTGCGACTACGTGTCGATGGGACTCGGCGACGACGGGTTCACGGTTCGCGTAAGCGTGGGCGGACCCGGCCAGACGTAAGGCAGGTCGTCGGGCACGTCGGGGAAGTAGCGCCGGTAGTGCTCAGGATCCTTGCGCACCAACGCCGACCGGTGGCTGCGATGCACCGCCTCGTCGCCCAGCCAGCCGGGCAGCTCCCCCGCCGCGGCGAGCTCCTCCTGGGTGCGGATCA
Organism: Lentzea roselyniae; assembly: GCF_039537795.1. Lineage (NCBI taxonomy): Bacteria > Bacillati > Actinomycetota > Actinomycetes > Pseudonocardiales > Pseudonocardiaceae > Lentzea > Lentzea roselyniae. Next base: position 266,977 of record NZ_BAABBE010000002.1, on the reverse strand, counting down.
CCGTGATGTTCCTGGCGCGCGCCAGATCCGACCGCATGGTCGCCTCGCACGTGTCCAGAAACCCCGCGGCCCTCCACTCGGCGCAGATCTCCAGGCCGTACCGCACGAGCGCTTCCTCGTACCCGGCCCACATCTTCACCGCGGGATGGTGCCGCCAGCCGTGGCCGGGCACGATCAGCGCGCGGTGCACCTGCAAAGTCTCGACCCGTTGCTTGCCGAGCCGCCGGCGGTCCAGCACGCGCGCTGTCGCCGCAAAGTCCGGGTAGGGCAAGAAAGTCTGCATCTAGTGCCGTGGCCTCCAGTATTTGCCTGGTATTTCGACGTTCGGACGGGCGCATCGTGGTGCCGGCCCCACGTCCTCATACTGGATGTATGTGGGCGTGGGGCCGGTGCCGCGAGGCGCCCTGCTGAGCGCCGGAAGACGCGGCGAAGATTGGTGGTCGCGGCACTAGAGAACGAACCTCGCCGCCTCCGCCGCCCGCTCCTTGTCCACGTGCACCTCGTACCGCTGCGCCTGCAACGTCATCACGCTGGAGAAGTCCCGCTTCCCACGCGTGCTCCAGTGCGCGACGAACCCGAAGACAGCACCCCAGAACGCACCGATCACCAGGCTGACCAGCAGCAGCCACACCCAGACCGCACCGGCGGTGAACAGGCCGAACAACAGCCCGACCAGCACACCGAACCAGGCACCGCCACCCGCGCCCGCTGCCGCCGCCCTGCCGCGCGTCATGCGGCCGGTCACCTGCTCGACGGTGCGCACGCCCTCGCCCACGATCCGCACGCTCTCCACCGGGAAGCCCTCGTCCGACATCCGGTCGACGAGCCGCTGGGCCTCGAGGTAGTCGGAGAAGCTCGCCAGCAGGCTCGACTCGGTCACCCTCTGTTCGATTTCCACACCGGACGACTACCCCCGCGCGCGACGGGCAAACAGCGACCCGATCACCAGCAGCACCGCCCCCGACGCGAGAAACGCCAGGTCGTACGCCAGTTGATCAGGTCCTGGCCGCACGTGGTGGATGCCGAGGATCTGGTGGTCCACCACGCCTTCGACCAGGTTGAACACACCCCACCCGGCGAGGATGCCACCCAGCAGCACCCGGTCGGGCAGCGGCGCGCGCCGGTTCAGCAGCGCCACCCCGACGAGTACGAACACCAGGCACAACAGGTGGAACAGGCCGTCGCCGACCATCATCAGCCGCATGTCCTCGCGCGGGTACCAGCCCGAGAGCATGTGGTGCCAGCCGAGCAGCTGATGCGCCACGATCCCGTCCAGGAAGCCCCCGATCCCCACGCCCAGCACCAATGCCGCGATCATCAGCCCACCACCGTCCGCACGAGCAGGAACAGGTTCAGCGCGGAGATCACCAGAGCCGCCGCCGCACCGGCCATCGTCACGCCGCGCCGGTTCACCGACGCGCCCATCACGTCCCGCCGTCTGGCCAGCAGGACCATCGGCACCAACGCGAACGGGATCCCGAACGACAGCACGACCTGGCTCAGCACCAGCGCCTTCGTCGGGTCCACGCCGAACGCCAGCACCGCGAGCGCGGGCGCCATGGTCACGGATCGCCGCAGCCACAACGGGATCCGGCGGCGAAGGAAGCCCTCCATCACCACCTGGCCGGAGTACGTGCCCACGCTCGACGCGGCGAGCCCGGACGCCAGCAACGCGAGCGCGAACGCCAGTGCCGCGCCCGGCCCGAGCAGCTGCCCGAGCCCGGAGTGCATGTCCTCCAACGACTCCCGCGGCGCACCGGCCTGGTGGAAGGCGCCGGCCGCGACCACGAGCATGCTCACGTTCACCGTCGCGGCCACGCCCAGCGCCACGAGGATGTCCGTGCGGCTGGCCCGCAGCACGCCGCGGACGTCGCCCGGCCGGTGGTGCCGCTGCGTCAGCGCCGAGTGCAGGTAGATGACGTGCGGCATGACGGTGGCGCCGAGCATGCCGGTGGCGAGCAGCACGCTGTCGACCCCGGCGAACCCCGGCACGAGCCCGGCCAACGCTCCGGTCAGCGGGCCGAGGTGCAGCGTCTGGTAGAGGAAGCCGCCGAGCACGATCGCGAGCAGGCCGATGATGACCGACTCGAAGCGGCGGCGACGCAGGGGCGCCATGGCGAGGATGCCGAACGACACCACCGCCGTGATCAGGGCCGCGGGCAGCAGCGGCACGCCGAACAACAGGTTCAGCGCCACCGCCGCGCCCACGAACTCCGCCAGGTCGGTGGCCATCGCCACCAGCTCCGCCTGCACCCACAGCATTCCGGTGACCGGACGCGGGTAGTGCTCGCGGCAGAGCTCCGGCAGGTTGCGGCCGGTCACGATGCCGAGCTTCGCCGACTGGTACTGGATGAACATCGCCAGCAGGCTGGCGCTGACGATCACCCACAACAACAGGAATCCGTGCGCCGCACCGCCCGCCATGTTCGTCGCGAAGTTGCCGGGATCGACGTAGGCGACCGCGACGACGAACGCCGGACCCATGACGACGGCCGTCGACCGGACGCGAGCTGGCACCGTGATGCCGGCCATCAGCACACCCTCCTCACGTGAGCTTGCGGATAGCCTTCTCGATCAGCCCGAGGTTCGCCGGGCTGGTGGCGTACAGCAACGGGTCGGGCTTCGGTGCCGATGCCTTGCCGCCCAGCGGTTCCGGTTCCATCACGTAGGAGAACTCGTGCACGCCGTCCGGTGCGGTGCCGGACGCCCAGCCGCCCTCCGCCCCGGCGCGGCCGTCGGAGTTGTGCCAGATCGTGCCCGCGTGCTCGGCGTACTCCTCGTCGAACAGCGCGCTGGGCGAGATCGGGCCTTCGAGGCCGTCTTCCTGCAGTTCCTCGATCGCGGCGAGCCACATGTTCTGGTGTGCCGTGTCGCGCGCGAGGTTGAACTTCAGCATGTCGCGCACGCCCGTGTCGTCGGTCATGTTGTACAGCCGTGCGGTCTGCAGCCTGCCCTGCGCCTCGGCCGCGACGTTCGCGCGGAAGTCGGCCATGAGGTTGCCGCTCGCGACGATGAAGCGGCCGTTCCAGGGCACGCCGTTGCTGTCGGACAGCGTGGGTCCGCCCCCGCTCACGATCGCCTGCTGCGGGTCCATGCCGCCGATCACCGCCGCGATGACGGGGTCGTCGGCGACCGCCTGGGCGGTCACGTCGGCGGGTGCGTTCTCGAGCAGCCGCGCGACCATCGTCGCGATCATCTCGACGTGACCGATCTCCTCGGTGGCCACGTCCATGATCAGGTCCTTGTACTTGCCCTCCATCCGGCAGTTCCAGCCCTGGAACAGGTATTGCATCGTCACGGTCATCTCGCCGTACGCGCCGCCGATGAGCTCCTGGAGCTTGCGGGCGTAGTGCGCGTCCGGGCGATCGGGCTTCGCCTCGAACTGCAACCTGCTGGTGTGCAGGAACATCGCGCCTCCTTGCTCGTGGTTCACCGCGAAGCTAGGCAGGGCCCGTGACTCGAACGGCTCGGTGCCGGCACGCGCACGACACCGGCGCGTCACCGCCGCTGGTCAGGACGGAGCAATTTCGCCGCGAAGGTGTGTGAGGGCGCAACTACCGGGCACTCGGGCAACCATGACGAGGTTGCACATCCAGCTGCTCGGCGGCTTCCGGTTGGACTGCGGCCCTGGGCCGGTCCACGTCGTGCCCGGAGCGCGGAGGTTGCTGGCACTGCTGGCGTTGCGCGACTCACCGGTGCCGCGCCGGGTCGCCGCGGCACTGCTGTGGCCGGACACGACCGAACGCAGGGCGGGTGCGTGTCTGCGCTCCTCGTTGTGGCGGCTCGTCAAACCGGAGACACCACTGATCGTGGTCACCGAGGACGCGCTCGTGCTCGGCGCCGAGGTCGACGTCGACTTCCGGCGGGCCTGCGCGTTCGCCGCCGCGCCCGGCGCCAGCCCCGAGGCGGTGACGATGCTCAAGGCCGACCTGCTGCCCGGCTGGTGGCAGCCGTGGGTGGAGGCCGAGCGCGACTGGTGGCATCAGGCCCGGTTGCGCGCGTTGGAGGTGCTCAGCGACAGGTTCCGGGTGTCAGGGGATCGTCATCACGCGTACCAGGCCGCGCTCGCCGCCGTGCAGACCGATCCGTTGCGGGAGAGCGCGCACCGCACGCTCGTCGAGCTGCACCTGGCGGACGGGAACCCGGCGCAGGCCGTGCGCCAGTACCAGAGCTACCGGACGCGGCTGCGGGCCGAGCTGGGCCTCGAACCGTCGAGTCACATTCACGAGCTCGTGCGGCCGCTGCTGCGGTGAGGTTCGAGACGGTCCCCGGCGGGCTACTCCACCGGCATGGACCACAGCAGAGCACCGGTGCTGGAGGCGTTGCAGGAGTTCCGCGAGCGCGGCTACGTGCCGTTCACGCCGCCGGGGCACCGTCAGGGCAGGGGTGTCGACCCCAGGGTTCTCGACGTGCTGGGCCGGGAGGTGTTCGAGGCCGACGTGATCGCGTTGAACGGCCTGGACGACCGGCTGATGCGCGGTGGCGTGATCGAGCACGCGCAGGAGCTGATGGCGGACGCGGTTCACGCCGAGCACGCGTTCTTCTCGACGTGCGGCAGCTCGCTGTCGGTCAAGAGCGCCATGCTGTCGGTGGCCGGGCCTCACGAGAAGCTGATCGTGCCGCGGCACGCGCACAAGTCCGTGGTGTCCGGGCTGATTCTGAGCGGGGTCTGTCCGGTGTGGATCAGCCCGGACTGGGACGCCGAGCGGCACCTGGCCCATCCACCGGGCGCGGACCGCGTGCGCGAGCTGTTCGAGGCCGAACCCGAGGCCAAGGGCATGCTGCTGGTCACGCCCACCGACTACGGCACGTGCGGTGACATCCGGGCGATCGCCGACGTGTGCCACGAGTTCGGCAAGCCGTTGATCGTGGACGAGGCGTGGGGCGCGCATCTGCCGTTCCACGACGACCTGCCGCCGTGGGGCATGGACGCGGGCGCCGACGTGGTCGTGACGAGCGTGCACAAGTCCGGTGCCGCCGTGGAGCAGAGCTCGGTGTTCCACCTGCAGGGTGACCTGGTCGACCCCAAGGCGCTCAAGGCTCGTGAGGACCTGCTCGGCACCACCAGCCCGACCTCGCTCGTCTACGCCACCCTCGACGGCTGGCGCCGGCAGATGGTGCAGCACGGCGAGCTGCTGCTGACCGCCGCGCTGGCACTGGCCGAGTCGACCCGGTCCGTCATCGAGCGCCTGCCAGGACTGCACGTCATGGAGTTCGGCGGCCTCGTGCACTCCTTCGACCCGCTGAAGGTCGTCATCGACGTGTCGGGGCTGGACATCAGCGGCTACCAGGCCACGGACTGGCTGCGCGAGCACCAGCGGGTCACGCTCGGGCTCTCCGACCACCGCCGGATCGTCGCCCAGTTCACCCAGGCCACGACCACCGCTCGGCCCAGAAGCTCGTCGAGGCGTTGCGAGCGTTGACCGAGGCCGGTCTGCCCTCGCCCAAGCCCGTCGACCTGCCTTCGCCGGACGAGCTGCAGCTGGAGACGGCGATGCTGCCGCGCGACGCGTTCTTCGCGGAGGTCGAGCAGGTGCCGGCGGACCGGGCGGCCGGGCGGATCTCCGCCGAGATGATCACGCCCTACCCGCCCGGCGCGCCCGCGGTGCTGCCCGGCGAGGTCATCACCGACGACGTGCTGGACTACGTGCGCAGCGGACTCGCCGCCGGCATGCAGCTGCCCGATCCGGCCGACCCGGAGCTCAAGACCGTGCGGGTCGTCAGCTCCCGCGCCCGGTCTTCTGCTGCAACCGGTCGATGAGCTGCGACGCCTCCACCTTGGTGAGGTCGTCCGGTACCTCCTCGCCTGCTTCCTGGGCGAGGGTGTGCAGGTAGGACTCCTGAGGACCGGTCATCGGCTCGTCACCGGTCGTCCAGTCCCGCGGGTCCTTCTCCGGCGTGCGGTTCATGACCACCCCTTTCACTCGAACGTGCGTTCGAGATACCCGGGACGGCCGTGAATCATGCACGCAACGTGACGTCACCCGGCCTGGACGGGCTCGGCACGAGCATCGGACGCTGCACGTGGGCCAGCAGGCGGTGGGCGACCGTCAGCAGGGTCCGCGCCTCCATCCGCTCGCTGTAGCCCAGGTGCTCGTCCGCCGCCTCCACGCAGGCGAGGGCCTGGGCCGGAACAGCGGTGCCGGTCGCCGCGCAGTCGGCCAGCGCCTCGCTCAGGTACTTGCGGGCCTCGTCCGCTTCGATGTTGGTCAGGGCTGTGCAGACGGCGTTGTCCAGTTTCTCCAACGCGGTCACGCGCAGCTGTTGCAACGACATGTCGTCGAGGGTCATCGCTCGCCTCCACAGCCGAATCCACGCGCCGACTGCTTGACGCATCGGGACCGAGTACCCGGCTCGAGACCCCTCAAACCAGGATTTCACCGGACCCGGCTACCGTGTCCGGATGCGTGCGACCTGGCGCGAGATCAACGCGCGGCGGTGGATCTCCGAGCTGTCCGACCGGATCGGGATGGCCGGGTGGACGGCGCTCGCCGTCACACCCGCGCTCGCGGCCGAGGTCGACCAGCACGGCGCGGCGGTGCGGGACATCCTCGTGCTCGGTGTCGAGGGTGCCGGCACGGTGGGCGCGGTCGTGCTGCTCGCCGCGTACGGACGTGGACTGCTCGACAACGCGGTCGACTCGGACTGGACGCCGACGTCGTGGCTCGGCGTCCGGCTCATGGCGGTCTGCCAGCTCGCGCACGCGCACGACGTGAAGCCGCTGACAGACGACGTGTACGCGCTTCCCGAGCTCACGTGAAAAGAGGCGCACCCCAGCGGGTGCGCCTCTCTCTGGAACATCTGTCAGCGGTCCTCAGGCCTCCGCGCGCCGAGCACCGGGTCCTCCACCGGAACCTCTCGCGGGGTTGTGGTGACCGGCTCGGCCGACGTGACCGGCGTGGTCTCGGCACCGGCTCGCACCGCGTCCTCACGGCCGCGCTGGTAGGCCTCCGCCTGAGCCTGTGCCTGCGGCAGCTCCTGCTCCGCGCGTCCCAGCCAGCCTTCCCAGCGGTCCTGCATCGGACGGATGAGACCGCCACCCACGCCGACGACGAGGATGCCGCCGGCCGTCGCGAGCACCGCGATCAGCACCGGTGTGGTCACCGTGGTGGCGACACCGATCTGGTTCAGCGCTGCGATGATGCCCAGCGCCCAGATGAAGATCGACGCGATGTTGGCCAGCACGCGTCCGTAGGACAGACCACCGAGCGCGCCACCGATGAAGTCCTTGGCGGCATTGGCGATCGCGCCCGCCACCACGACGATGATGATCGCGACCGCGGCCTTCGGCAGCCACGCCACGATGCCGGTCAGCAGCACGGAGACGGGGTTCGGACCCCACACTCCGAACGCGATCTGCAGCGTGATCAGGATCAGCGCGTAGTAAACCAGCTTCGCGAGCAGGTCAGACGCGTCGTACTTGGTGCGCGACAGCATCTGCCGCACACCGCCGCGCTCGACGAGCCGGTCGAACCCGACCCGCTCGAGCACCTTGTCGACCAGCTTGGCCACGGCTTTGGCGACGAACCAGCCGATCAACAGGATCAGCAGGAAGGCCGCGAGCTTGGGCACGAACGTGATGACCGCGCGCCAGGCGTCGGTCAGCCCTTGCCCGAAGTCCATGTCGAGCTCCCTTCGCACGGGCACCCGGCCGGGTCACCCGACCAGGCAATACCCGGTGCGGGCGACCTTCACACGGATCTCACGGCACTAGGAGACCTGACGCAGCTCGCGGTCGCTCGCCACGAGGTGTTCCCACGTCCGCCCACGCTGACTGGGAGGGGCCGACCCGTCCGCGGTGCACACCGGGTACACCAGACCGAAGGGAACCGGTTGATCGAATTCGTCACCGGTCCGGACGTCCACCAGACGACGCACGTGTGCCATCACAACCACTCCCTCGCGTGTGAGCGGCTTCAGCCGTGGGTTTGGGATCACCGAATACCCGGCGAGCAGCACGAACATGCGTTGTACCGTTGCGACATAAGAGTGAAAGCACTGTCCATTGTGGACTAACGCACGGAGATCGTCAGGGTGAACGTGCCGTTGTGAGGAACCGTCAGGATGTGCATCCTCCGTCCGGGATAGGTGATCGTCGACGCCGGCCGCAGTGACGGATTCAGCTCCTGCGCCCAGTCGAACCGGAACGTCACCCTGCCGCGGGTGAGCGTGAGCCCGCGCGAGTCGAGCGCAGGGGTGTCGGAATCCCTTACCACCAACGGAATCTGCTCGGTCGCGGCCGCGTTCGCCCGCACCGACCGCGTGATCCGGTCGCCCACGGTCACCTGGGTGACCACCGAGCCCGACGGCGTCCGGTAACGGAACCGGTACGGCTCACCACCGAGGAGCTCGGCCTGCTGCGGTCCGTTCGAGTCCGGGACCTGTCCCGGGAACACGGTCGCCCAGCACGCGTGGTTGTTGTTGTTCACGGACTGCACGATCGTGCCCGCGACCGGGTGCCACAGGAACGTCAGCCCGGTGCGCGCCAACGAGGTCGCCCGCCGCGTTCCGAAGTACCCGCCGAGGTAGAACTGAGGCCTGCGCACGAACAGGAAGTCCTGTCCTTGATCACTGCGCCGCTCGGTGAAGTGCGCCCGCTGGTACGGCAACCGCGCGATCGCCGCTGTCCGTTCGGAACGGCTCGGGTAGCGCTCGCCGTAGATCGCGTGGGCCAGGATCCGCGGTGACGTGTCGGGCTTGGTCAGTGCCGGCACCGGAGCCGGGTCGGCGGCCCACTCGGCTCGTGCGGCGGCGAGGTCCTCCCGGCTCGGCACGAACGCGGCCAGGTCCGGCACCTCCGGCACGAACTGGTTGTTGAGCGCGGTCCGTTCAGGATCGGGCCGGACGTCGGCGTAGAACTTCGAGGACGTCCGCGAGTTCGGCGCGATGTTCGCGAACCAGCCGGACCCGTCCGGTTCACGGAGCAGGTTGTAGCCGAGCCAGCCGGTGTACTTCCGCGCCATGTCGACGAGGTTCGCGTCCCCGGACTGTCGCCACGCGTCGGCCAGCTCCGGCAGCATCACCTCGAAGTTGTAGTTGGTGTCCGCGCCGCTCTCCTCGTAGAAGTAGCCGGCCGGACTCTGCCCCGTCGCCGCCAGCCGTGCGAACGCCTCGGTCAGCCGCTGCCGCAGCACGGGATCCGGGTCCTGCTTCAACGCGAGCGCCGACCCGGCGAGACCGGCTGCCGTCTGGTTGGCCCAGGTGAGCGGCGACTGCCAGACGGTGCCGTTCGAGCCGTTGAGGAACCACGTCATCGCGAGCCGCAGCGACGCGGCGATCTGGGCCTGCCGTTGGGGCAGCACCCCGGCCCGGCGCAGCAAGGCGTTGGTCTTGCTCAGGTAGCCCATGGCGAACCCGGTCGCCGCCAGTGAGTGTTGATCGCGCGAGTACTCCGGCCACGAGCCGTCGGCGTGCTGCAGTCCGAGGTAGTGGCCGAGCCCGGCGTCGAGCGCGGCGAGCAGGTTCGCGTTGCCGCGGTAGGGGTTCCACGAGCGGGACTGCGTGGCGAACCACGCCAGCGTGTACACGTGCTCCTGGACCCGGGCGTTGTAGGACGCCGCCGGGTTGCGCCACCAGCCGCCGGCGAAGAAGCCGCCCGGCTCCATGTCGGCGACCATCGGCGAGACCAGCATCAGGTACGGCGCGAACCGTTGCTCCTCCGGGGCGAACGGGCGCCGGTCCGGCGTGACGGGCGGCGGCGCGGGCAAGGCGTGCGCCGGCACGGGCAGGGCGGCGAGCAGTCCGATCGCGGTGGCACCGGTGATCAGGCTGCGACGGCTGAATGCGTTCACGGGCCTACCTCCTTGGCCGAGCACCCTCGCTCGCCCGGCTGCGGCCCGTCAAGATGCTAATTCGAATTATTGCAGGCTTGACTGCTCCCGGTGCGGTGTCGCAGACTCCCTGCCAATTCGAATTGGCAGGTGCTCATGGCCAAGAGGCTCACCCAGCAGGACATCGCGCGGATGGCAGGCGTCAGCCAGGCCACGGTGTCGCTGGTGCTCAACAACCGGCAGGACGCCGGGGTCCGCATCGCGCCGGAGACACGGGCGCGCGTGCTGGAGGTGATCCGCAAGACCGGCTACGTCGCCAACCCGATCGCGCGCAGGCTGCACGACCATCGCAACCGCATCCTGGGCGTCTTCACCTACGAGGCGGTGTTCCCGAGCACCCGCGCGGACTTCTACCAGCCGTTCCTGGAGGGCATCGAAGAGCAGGCCGAGGAGGCCGGGTGCGACCTGCTGCTGTTCACCAGCGCCAAGGCCGCCGGTGGCCGGCGGCGGATCTTCAGCGACGACAGCAGGATCCGGCTCGCCGACGGTTGCGTGCTGCTGGGTCGTTCCCTCGACCGGGACGACCTGGCCCAGCTCCTGACCGAGGGCATCCCGTTCGTCTCGATCGGACGCCGTGACGACGCGGGCGCCCCGGTGCCGCACGTGGGCGCCGACTACCCCGCCGCGGTGCGGGACCTGGTGGACCGCGCGGTCGCGCTCGGCCACCGCAGGTTCGCCTACGTCGGCGCGGGCACGGGTGCCGAGTCCTCGGCGGACCGGTTGCGCGGCTTCCGCGAAGCCGTTGCGGCACACGGGGTCGAAGGCACGCACGTACCGTTCGCCGGACTCGGTCAGCTGCTCGACGCGGGCATCACCGCCGTGCTCGCCGAGGAAGTGTCCGACGGTGCCGCTCTCGTGCTCGCCGCCCGTGAGCGCGGCCTGTCGGTCCCGGGAGACCTGTCGGTGCTCGCGCTGGGCGCGGCCACCCGGCCCGCTCCCAGGGACGTCGATCTGACCGGGTTCACCATCCCGCGGCGCGAGATGGGACGCCGGGCGGTGCAGGCGCTCACCGAGGTGCTGGAGAAGGGCACCACCCCGCAGGAGTTGCTCGCCTGCCGGTTCGTCGAGGGCTCGACCCTCGGTTGATCAGGAGGAAACCTTTGCCGGACAACACAGACGTCGTCGTCATCGGCGGCGGGCTCGGAGGCGTCGCCGCCGCTCTGGCGTTGCTGCGCGCCGGTCGCCGCGTCGTGCTCACCGAGGAGTTCGCCTGGCTCGGCGGCCAGCTCACCAGCCAGGCCGTCCCGCCGGACGAGCACAGCTGGGTGGAACGCTTCGGCGTCACCGCGAGCTACCGGGCGTTGCGCGACGGCATCCGCGACTACTACCGCCGCCACTACCCGCTGACCCCCCAGGCACGGGCCTGGCGCGAGCTCAACCCCGGCGCGGGCAACGTCAGCAGGCTCTGCCACGAACCCCGCGTCGCCGTGGCGGTGATCGACGAGATGCTGGCGCCGTACCGCGGCAGCGGCGCACTCACCGTGCTGCAACCGTGCCGGCCGATCTCCGCGCGCACCGACGGCGACCGCGTCGTGTCGGTCACCGTGGAGCACAACGGGGAGCACGTCGAGCTGTCCGCACCGTACATCCTCGACGCGACCGAGACCGGCGAGCTGCTCCCGTTGTCCGGCACGGAGTACGTGACCGGCTTCGAGTCCACGTTGGACACCGGCGAGCCCAGCGCGCCCGAGATCGCGCAACCGGCCAACATGCAGGCGATGTCGGTATGCTTCGCGATCGACCACGTCGACGGCGACCACACCATCGACAAGCCCACGCGCTACGACTTCTGGCGCAACTACCAGCCTCCGTACTGGGGCGACCGGATGCTGTCGTTCCGCTCCCCCGACCCCCGCACGCTGAACATCGCCGAACGCACCTTCACCCCGAACCCGGACGACGACCCGCTGTCGGTCGTCTCCGACCAGCGGGTCAGCGCGGGTGACAGCAACCTGTGGACGTTCCGCCGCATCGCCGCCCGGCGCAACTTCGTCGACGGCGCCTACGAGAGCGACATCTGCCTGGTCAACTGGCCGATGATCGACTACTTCGAGTCGCCGGTGATCGACGTGCCCGACGCGGCGCGGCACATCGCGGCCGCACGGGAGCTGTCGCGTTCGGTGCTGTACTGGCTGCAGACCGAGGCACCGCGCGCGGACGGCGGCACCGGCTTCCCCGGCCTGCGGCTGCGCGGTGACGTCACCGGCAGCGCGGACGGCCTGGCGCAGGCGCCGTACATCCGCGAGTCGCGGCGCATCAAGGCGGAGTACACGATCGTCGAGCAGGACCTGTCGCTCGCGGTGCGCGGCGACAAGGGCGCGGTGCAGCACGCCGACGCCGTGGGTGTCGGCATGTACCGGATCGACCTGCACCCGTCGACCGGCGGCGACAACTACCTCGACGTCGCGAGCTGCCCGTTCGAGATCCCGCTCGGCGCGCTCATCCCCCAGCGGGTGGAGAACCTCCTGCCCGCGGGCAAGAACATCGGCACCACCCACATCACCAACGGTTCCCACCGGCTGCACCCGGTCGAGTGGAACGTCGGCGAGGTCGCGGGCGCGCTCGCGGACTTCTGCCTGGCGCACCGAGTCACCCCTCGCGCGGTGCGCAACACCCCCGGCCTGCTCGCGGACTTCCAGCACCGGCTGGAACGCGACGGGGTCGAGCTCCGCTGGCCGGACGTGTCCGGTTACTGATCGGGAGACGACGATGACAACGCTGTCACGCCTCACAGCTCTGATTCTTGCCGCGCTGCTCGCTCTCACCGCGTGCAGCGGATCCGCCACCTCCGGCCCCAAGTCGCTGCGCATGACCGTGTGGACCGCCAACGAAGCGCATCTCAAGCTGCTCAACGAGATCGCCGCCGAGTACAAGGCGTCGCACCCGGACATCACCGAGATCAAGTTCGACTCGATCCCGGCCGACGGCTACACCACCACGCTCACCACGCAGATCGCCGGCGGCAACGCCCCGGACCTGGCGTGGATCCTGGAGGAGTCCGCGCCGGACTTCGTCGCGTCCGGCGCGCTCGCCCCGCTGAAGGGCAAGATCGAGAAGGCCGACGAGCTGGTGCCGTCCGCGGTGAGGTTGTGGGAGAAGGACGGCGAGCTCTACGCGTACCCGTTCTCCACCTCGCCGTTCGGGCTCTTCGTCAACACGAGCCTGATCAAGAACGTGCCCGCGCGGTGGACCTGGGACCAGGCGATCGCGGCCGCCGCGTCGAGCAAGGGCCTGGTGCTGCCCGACTTCAAGTACCAGAACTGGGCGGTGCTCTCGGCGATCTGGCGCGGCTGGGAGGCGAACGCCTGGAGCGACGACGGCCGGTCCTGCGGCTTCTCCAGCCAGGAGATGAAGGACGCGATGTCGTTCGTCCACAAGGCGATCTTCACCGACAAGGCGATCCCCGGCCCCGGTACGACCGTGGACTTCTTCGCGGGCAACGCGGCGATGGCGATCAGCCAGATCTCGCGGGCAGGAGCGTTGAAGGACGCCAAGTTCACGTGGACGCTCATGCCGCTGCCGTCCGGGCCCAAGGGCGACTACGCGGTGATCGGCCAGGCCGGGGTGGGTGTGCTGAAGCGGTCGAAGAACGCCGAGGCCGCCGCGGACTTCCTCGGCTTCTTCACCAACGAGGCCAACTCGGCCAAGCTCGCGCAGTTCTTCCCGTCGGTGCGGTCGTCGTTGCTCAACGCCGAAACGCTCGCCAAGAGCAACCCGCTGATCCGGCCGGAACAGCTGCAGTCGGTCGTGGTCGACGGCATCAGCAAGGGCGTGGTGAAGCCGAGCCACCAGGGCCAGGAGGAGCTGAACCAGACCATCCGCGCCGCGCTCGACCCGTTGTGGAAACCCGGCGCGAACGTGTCCGCCGTGCTCGACGACGTCTGCACGAAGATCAAACCGTTGCTGGAGCGCAAGTGACGTTCTGGACGTATCGCAGGCGCGACAACCTGGTCGGGTACCTGTTCGTCGCGCCTGCCCTGCTCGGCAGCCTCGCGTTCGTCCTGGTGCCCCTGGGTCTGGTCGGCTGGTACAGCCTCAACGAGTGGAACGTCCTCGGCGGCACGTTCGAGTTCATCGGCGCCGAGAACTACCAGCGGCTCCTGGCCGACGAGAAGCTGCGCTCGGCGCTGGCCGCCACCGCGTGGTTCGCCGCGGGCCTGGTGGTGCTGAACCTGTCGCTGGCCCTGCTGCTCGCGGTGCTGCTGAACCAGAAACTGCGTGGCACCACCATCTTCCGCACGCTGTTCTTCTCCCCCGTGCTGGTCTCGCTGGTGGCCTGGACGCTGGTCTGGCAGCTGATGCTGCAGCCGGAGGGCAGCGTCAACGGCCTGCTCGGGTTCTTTGGCGTCGACGGCCCGAACTGGCTGCGCGGTGACACCACCGCGATGATCTCGGTGATCGTCGTGCAGGTGATCAAGAACGTGGGTCTGAACATGGTGCTGTTCCTGGCCGCCCTGCAGGGCGTGCCGGCACCGCTGTACGAGGCGGCCAAGATCGACGGCGCCGGCCCGTGGACCAGGTTCCGCCGCATCACGATCCCGTTGATCAGCCCGACGATCCTGCTCACGTCGATCATCACGATCGTCGGCTCCCTGCAGGTGTTCGCGCAGATCGCGGTGCTCACCCAGGGCGGCCCCGGCACGTCCACGACGGTGTTGATCTACTACCTCTACCAGCAGGCGTTCCAGTTCCACCACTTCGGCTACGGCGCGACGATCTCGGTGCTGCTGTTCGTCATCGTCGCAGCCCTCACCCTGATGCAGTGGCGGATGCGCCGGAAGTGGGTGCTGCATGAGACGTGACGTCATGAAGCGCAAGGTGGCGCTCTACGGACTGTTGTGCCTGCTGTGCGTGCCCTTCGTGTTCCCGACGTGGTGGATGGTCACCTCGTCGATGAAACCGATCAGCGAGATCTTCTCCGAGTCGCTGCTGCCGTCGGAGCCGACGTTCGCCACGTACTCGCAGGTGTTCCGGATGCAGCCGTTCGGGCAGCAGTACTGGAACAGCCTCTACATCGCGGTGGTCGTCACCCTCGGCACCATGGCGGTCGCGGCGCTGGCCGGGTACGCGTTCGCGCGCATCCGGTTCCCCGGCCAGAACGTGCTGTTCGTGGTGGTGCTGACCGGCCTGCTCATCCCGAGCGAGGTGACGATCGTGCCGCTCTTCCAGCTGTTCCAGTCGCTCGGCCTCACCAACACGCACTGGCCGCTGATCATCGTGCCGATCTTCGGGGCGCCCTGTGTGCTCGCGATCTTCATCATGCGCCAGTTCTTCATCGCGCTGCCGCCGGAGCTGGAGGAGGCGGCGCGGATGGACGGCCTCGGGCGCGCCGGGATCTTCTACCGGGTGGCGTTGCCGCTGGCGCGTCCCGCACTGGGCGCGGTCGCGATCTTCACGTTCCTGCACTCGTGGAACCTCTACCTGGAACCGATCGTGTACCTGTCCACTCCGGACATGTTCACGTTGCCGCAGGCGCTGACCCAGTTCGTGGACAACTACGGCGGTCCGATGTGGAACGTGCAGCTGGCCGCGGCGACCATGACGGCCGTGCCGATCCTGGTGGTGTTCGTGCTGGCGCAGCGGCAGTTCATCGAAGGCCTGGCGCACACGGGCGTGAAGGGGTGAGCCGACCCGGATCACCTGGTTTGGCCACCGCCCGCAAGGGGGCGGGCCGGCTTCATGTCCAGTGTGGACGCCGGCCTGCCGGCGGACCGGGACGCTCCCGATGACGGGCCACCTCGCCACGGCAGCGCAGACGTTCGCCCGCTGCGCAGGCTCGGCGTGGACGGCGGGCATCGGCACGCTGGTGGTGCTGGGGCTGCTGACCACGGCATCGTCCGGTGCACTGCTCAGCCTGCTCGTGCTGTTCACGATCCAGGAACAGGAGCAGCTGGCCGAGGCGAGGGAGGACGGCCGTGAGAGTGCGCCGGACGAACGGGCCCTCACGTTGCGGTGGCGCACCGGCGAGCCGGGCGAGCTGCTTGAAGGTCTTGGACGTGGCGACGACGTTGCGGGGCACGCTCTCCCAGCGCAGCCGGTCGACCACCTCGCACAGGGTCTCGCGCACGTACCGGCGCAGCTCCTTGACCTCGGAGCGCTTCGGCGGGTCGTGGGGCAGCATCGCGCGCGTCAGCCTCCCGGCGCCCAGCGGCAGCGACAGCGCCAGGTCCGGGCCTGCGTCGCGGCCGAGTGCGATCTCCATCGACCCGCCGCCGATGTCGAACAGCAGCAACCGCCCGCCGACCATCCGTACCAGCGGTGCGCCGCCAGACAGGTCAGCCTGGCCTCCTGCCCACCGTCGAGGAACTGCGGCCGGATGCCGACGCCCCGCTCGACGCGGTCGACGCGGTCGACGACGGCCTCCCGGTTCACCGCGTCCCGCACCGCCGACGTCGCGAACGGGTACAGCTGGTCGACGCCGTGCCTGGCCGCGGCGGTCACCGCGTCCGCGACGGCCCTGACGTCCCGTTCGACGCCGTCGTCGCTGATCGACTCGTCCGGCAGGATCTCCTCGCCGAGCAGGGTGGGTTCCTTCACCGCGTGGGCGGGCAGCGGCGGGGCGCCCGGCCGCACGTCGACGATCTGCAGCTGCGCGGAGTTCGACCCGATGTCCAGCACACCAAGTCGCATGCATCGCACATACCCGGATCCGGCGCCGACGATGCCGGTTTCCGTCGCGGGCTCGCGGGTAGCCGACCGCCATGAGTACGGATGTTCGCGTCATGACCCTGGCAGACCACGAGTACGCCGCCGAGGTGCACGAGGGCACCGAGACGACCACGCACCACGTCGTGCTGTCCGAGGCGTTCCTCGACGATCTCGCGCTCGTCGAGCCCGACGAGTCCGCGCTGGTCGGAGAGATCATCCGCTATCTGCTCAACCGGGAGCCGAACACGGCCGTCCCGCGCGAGCTGGACCCCGCCGCACTCGTGGGCCAGGACCCGGAGTTCCTGCCTGAGCTGCGCCGTCGCCTGACCTGAGGGGGCGCCGCCCTCAGCTGAGCAGCTCCGCGATGTGCACGACCTGGTGACACGGCCACGTCTGGCGCCCTCCACCGTGGAAGACCACGCGCACGTCCTCCCCGGACGCCACCTCGATCACCTGACCGATCGGCCCGATCGAGCCGCACAACCGGACCAGGTCGCCCGGCTCCAGCTCGTGCGCGTGCTTCCTCTCGATGTTGCGCGCCGAGGACGAAGGCCTCACGTACGCGGTGTAAAGCCACCACAAACCACCGCACAGCAATGGAGTCGCGAGTACCAGGACGCCTGCCAGCACGGGAGCCGTGTTCACCAGGACGGCCGCTCCGACCAGTGACCACAGCAGGCCGGCCAGGGCGGCGACGGACGCCGAGTGCACGGGGTGATCGCCGACCTGCAGCCAGCCCGTCGTGCGCACCCACCCGGCCTCGGTCAGGCCGCGCGGCCGCTCGCCGTGCGCGAGGCTGGGTGCGGCGCCGACGTCGGCCGGTTTGCTGAACAGGTTGACGCCGTTCTCAGTCAGCACGTCGCCACCTCAGCTGGTTCCTGCCGTTGCGGGTGCAGACCATCTCCTCGCCGTGCCGGTTCGTCCGCCGCGCGCCCTCCTTGAAGCACACCTTGCCCAGCAGGATGCCGTCCCACTCGTCGTCGTCGGACGACGGTGGAGGGAGCGGGGTGAGCGACAACGTGGGCCGTGGCGGCGCGGAGGGCTCCGGCGCGGTCGTGGTCGTCGTGGCCGTGGTGGTCGTGGTGGGCGCTGAGGACGAGGGCGTGCTGGAAGGCGTCGCCGTCGAGCTGTTCAGGATGCAGTCGGCAGCCCACAGGCCGCGGCGTTCCTGACGAGCGGCCGACTCGACCGGCGCGAGCTCGTCGCGGGCCGCCGGATCCGCCCGTGCCACACCGTCGTGCACGATGGTCCGCGCGTAGTCCGCGCCGTTCGGCAGCTGGACGTCGACCGCGATCAGATCGACTCCCGGATCGACGTCGTTCTTCACGGTGAGCCGCACGGTCTTGCCGCGCAACAGGTTCTGCGCGGTGGTGCGCGACTCCGCCAGCCAGCAGTCCGCGACCCGGCGCAGCCCGGCGACCCGCGCGTCGAAGGACAGCCCGGTCGCGAGCTCCACACCCTCGAACAAGTCCACATCGGACACCGTGTGGACGGTCACCTCGAAGGAGTCGCCTCTGTGCACGGAGGGGGCGCGTCCGGCTTCCTCGCGTTTGCGCGGACCCGTGTCGCCACCGACGAAGCCGGCCGCACCGGTGGTGACGAGCACGGTGAGGACACCGAGGCACATCACGGTGAGCCTCGTGCGCTGGCCGGCACCCCACCAGAAGCGGCGAACGAGTCCCGGATTCGGTTGTCCACCTGTGGGTTCGACTGGGCTCGACAACGGCATTCCCCCTGCGTGATGAGCGATTGTCGAGGCAGTGTTATCGCTCACAAGTGGACCGTCAAGAACGCAAAACGGTTCAATCCATTATCCCGCTATATTTCACAGCGGCCGCGAAGTGATTGCTTCCGCACGCGGCCGCGCACCCTGTGCGCAGAGCTCGGTCGTCCCTGCGCACAGGGTCTGCGGACCAGGTCAGACGGCCGGGTTCAGGTCGAGACTCCACGTGTCGATCGTCCCGACATCTGCTTGTGCGACGTCACGCACACGAAGCTTCCACGTGCCGTTGGCGGACTCGGTGGACACATCGACCGTGTACGTCTGGTTGATGTTGTCCGCGCTCCCGCCGCCGCGGTTGTGCAACGAGTACGCCGTGCCGTCCGGGGCGATCAGGGACACCGTCAGGTCACCGATGTAGGTGTGCCGGATGTTCACCGCCACCGAAGCCCTGGCAGACGGTGCCACCGGGCAGCCGGAGATCACGAGGTCGCTGTCGACGGCGGCACCGGCGTCCGGGATGGCGACGTCGTTCGGGTTGGTGCCCGAGCAGCTGCCACCGCTGCCACCGGTGACGGTCAGGCTGTAGGTGGTGGTGCGGGACACCGACCCGGCCGCGGTGATCGTGATCGGGAAGGTGCCGTTGACGGCCGCCGCCGTCGTACTGATCGTCAGCGTCGAGCTGCCGCCGGTCGACACCGCGGCCGGGTTGAACGAAGCCGTTGCCCCGGCAGGCAGACCGGACGCCGACAGCTGCACGGTCTGCGGCTGCCCGGTCACGGTCTGGGTCTGCACGGTGGCCGAGGCCGACGACCCCGCCGTCACCGAACCGGAGGTCGGCGACACCGCCACGGAGAAGTCCGCGGCCGGTGAGCCGCCGACCGCCGACTTCCACAGGGTGTAGGCGATGCCGTCGACCGCGCGGTTGAGGTGGGTGTCGCTGATGTTGGCCGTGGTGTCGCAGGCCCGGTGGTAGCACGGGTCGAACGCGCTGCCGGCGGTGCCGCCCCACTTCGCCGCCTGAGCGGACGTCTTGGTGGCGCTGGCGCCCATGGCGTACCCGGACGCGGGGATGCCCGCGTTGGTGAAGGACGCGTCGTCGGAACGGTTGCGGCCCTCGGTGTTCTCCTCCGGCGACAGGCTCAGGGAGTCCCAGTAGGCCTTCATGTGCGCCGACTGGGTGGAGTTGATGTTGTTGATGAAGTAGCCGCCGTTGACCGAGCCGACCATGTCGAAGTTGTAGTAGGTCTTGATCTTCGTGCGTTCGGTGGACGGCAGCTGCGAGACGTAGAAGCGCGAGCCGTTGAGGCCCTGCTCCTCGTCTGTCCACCAGGCGAAGCGGACCTTGTTCAGCATCGTGGGGTTCGTCCGCGCGAGCACGAGCGCGGTCTCCAGCAACGCCGAGGAGCCGGAGGCGTTGTCGTTGATGCCGGATCCCGCGGACACGGAGTCCAGGTGGGCGCCGAACATGTACACGTTGCTCGCGTTGCCGCCGGGCCACTCGGCGATCACGTTCGGGCCGGCGCCCGTGGTGCAACCCGAGGTGCAGGGCTGCTCGAACACGGTGAACCCGGCCGCGGCGAGCTTGTCCTTCACGTAGGTCACCGACGCGCGGTAGCCGGCCGTGGTGGAACGCCGGTTGCCGCCGTTCTGCGAGGCGATCGTGGCGAACTGGGTCAGGTGCTGCTTGACCGCCGTGATGTCGATGTCGGGGATCTGCACGCCACCACCGGAGGTGACGGTCAGCGTGTAGGTCGCGGTCTTGGCGGTGTTGCCTGCAGCCCGGACCGTCACGGGGTAGGTGCCCGCGGGTGTCGAAGCGCTGGTGGAGATCGTCAGCGCGGAGTTCGCACCCGTCGTGACGGACGCCGGGTTGAACGACGCGGTCGCGCCGGAGGGCAGGCCGCTCGCGGTCAGCTGCACGGTTTGCGCCTGGCCGCTGGTGGTCTGCGTCTGCACGGTCGTGGCCGCGGACGATCCCGCCGCCACCGAACCGGACGCGGGCGACACGGCGACGGAGAAGTCGTCCGCCGGGGTGGAGCCGCCGAGGTTCAGCGACCACGAGTCGATCCGGCCGACGTCGTTGGCCGCGTTGTCGTTGACCCGCAGCCTCCACGTGCCGTTCGCGGTCTCGCTCGACAGGTCCACGGTGTAGGTCTGGTCGATGTTGTCCGCGGAGCCGCCGGTGCGGTTGTGCAACGGGTAGGCGGTGCCGTCCGGGGCGACCAGCGACACCAGGAGGTCGCCGATGTAGGTGTGGACGATCTTCACCGGCACCCTGCTGGTGGCGGACGGCGCCGACGCGCAGTCGGCGATGGTGATCGGCGACTCGACCGTGGTGTTGTCACCGATCGCGACGTCCGTGTCGCTGGCGCCGGAGCAGGCCAGGTTCGCGGACGGTGCGGACGCGGCGGCGGCAGGGACGATCATCGCGGCCGCGACCACTGTTGCCAGTGCTGTGGAGAGCAGGGGTCTTCTTCTTCGCACCGTTGGGCTCCTTCGCAGGGTTCGCAGGGTCTGGCGAACGTAGCGCCGGAGAACGCGGCCGACATCGGGTCGTTCGGATGGTTTGCCGTCACCATCGACGAGATGCGGGCGTATCGCGGGCATATCGAAAACTGGATACGCCGCCACAACGACCAGTCGTCTTGGGTGAGGCCATGCTCAACAGCTGGCACGCCTGGTTCGGCACGTTCACCGGCGTCGCCGCCCTCACACTGCTCTCCCTGCCGGTGGCCGCGGTGACGGCCGCCGTCCTCGGCTGGCGCCGGAAGGCCGCCGGTACCGCGTCGCCGTGGCGGCTGTCGTTCGCCGACGTCGGCATGGTCCACGGGACCGTGCCGTGGGTGTGGATGGTCCTGTTGCCGGGCGAGCACCCCGGTGTCGAGCGCGGCCCGCTGAACCTGGTGCCGTTGCGGGACCTCCTGGAGATGGACACCGGCCAGGTCGTCGGCAACCTGTTCATCTTCGCGGCGCTGGGGTTCTTCGCACCGCAGCGGTTCGCGGCACTGGCGTCGCTGCCGCGCGTCCTGGCGCTCGCGGGCGGCTGGTCGGCGCTGCTGGAGATCACGCAGTACCTCTGGCTGGACCGGGTGTCCTCTGTGGACGACGTGCTCCTCAACGCGGCGGGTGCGGGGCTGGCCGCGCTGGCCTCACGCCGATGGTGGCGCCGCCCGGCAGAGCTGCACGAGGACACGGCGGTGATCTGCCGCGCCGGCTAGGGGTTCGCGAGGATACGGCGGCGATATACCGCCGTGCCTAAGGTGCGGGTATGCGCGTGCTGATCGTGGAGGACGAGCCGTACCTGGCAGAGGCCGTGCGGGCGGGGCTCCGGCTGGAAGCGATCGCCGCCGACGTCGCGGGTGACGGCGACACCGCCCTGGAACTGCTCAGCGTCAACTCCTACGACCTCGCGGTGCTCGACCGCGACATCCCCGGCCCGTCCGGTGACGAGGTCGCGCGGCGGATCGTCGCGTCCGGCAGCGGCATGCCGATCCTCATGCTCACGGCCGCCGACCGGATCGACGACAAGGCCTCCGGGTTCGAGCTCGGTGCCGACGACTACCTCACCAAGCCGTTCGAGCTCCGTGAGCTCGTCCTGCGGTTGCGGGCGCTCGACCGGCGGCGCGCGCACGCCCGGCCGCCGATCCGCGAGATCGCGGGCCTGCGGGTCGACCCGTTCCGCCGGGAGGTGTTCCGCGACGGACGCTACGTCGCGCTCACCCGCAAGCAGTTCGCCGTGCTCGAAGTGCTCGTCGCCGCGGAAGGCGGTGTCGTCAGCGCCGAAGAGCTGCTGGAACGGGCGTGGGACGAGAACGCCGACCCGTTCACCAACGCCGTCCGCATCACGGTCTCCGCCCTGCGCAAACGCCTCGGCGAACCCTGGCTCATCGCCACGGTGCCCGGCGTCGGCTACCGGATCGACGCGTGAACCGGCCTCCCGGGCTCAGCGCCCGCCTCAAGCTCACCCTCAGCTACGCCGGGCTCGTCCTCGTCACCGGCGCCGTCCTGCTGGCCCTGGTGTGGCTCTACCTGCTGCGCCACGTGCCCGACAACGCCCAGGGCCTGCTCGGGATCTCCCCCAACCGGTACCTGCTGTCACGAATCTTCGGGCGCGCCGCCGCCGTCGCACTGGTTCTCCTGCTGCTGTTCGGCCTCGTGGGAGGGTGGATCCTCGCCGGCCGGATGCTCGCACCACTGCACCGGATCACCGACGCGGCAAGGAGGTCCACTGCCGGTTCGTTGTCCCACCGGGTTCGGCTGCCAGGCCGCAAGGACGAGTTCCGCGAGCTCGCCGACGCGTTCGACACCATGCTCGACCAGCTCGAGTCCCACGTCGCCAGACAGCAGCGGTTCGCCGCGAACGCCTCCCACGAGCTGCGGACGCCGCTGGCGATCACGCAGTCACTGCTCGACGTCGCCCGCAAGGACCCGGCGCACGACCACGGCGAACTCGTCGAGCGCCTCCGCACGGTGAACACGAGAGCGATCGACCTCACCGAGGCTCTTCTGCTGCTCAGCCGCAGCGACAGCGGAAGTTTCGCCCGCGGAGACGTCGACCTCTCCCTCGTCGCGGAAGAAGCCACCGAGACGCTGCTCCCCCTCGCCGAAAAGCGGAAGATCACGCTCGACGTCACCGGTGATGCGGCTCAGACCGTCGGCTCTTCCGCACTCCTGCTGCGCATGGTGACGAACCTCGTCCAGAACGCCATCGTCCACAACGTCCCCACCGGCGGCACCGTCAAGATCCACACGGAGTCGCGGCGCCACGCGAGCGTGCTGCGGGTCGAGAACACGGGCCCGCCACTCCCGGCGGCGCTCGTCCCCACCCTCACCGAGCCGTTCCACCGCGGCGCCGAACGGACCCGCACCGACGAGCACGCCGGCGTCGGACTCGGGCTGGCCATCGTGCACAGCGTCGTCCGCGCCCACGACGGCGCCCTCGACCTCAGGCCCCGCTCCGGCGGCGGGCTCGTCGTGACGGTCCGGCTTCCTCAGAAACCACAGCCCTCCGGCGACCACGTCTGATCACTCGCGTTGCTGCCGTCGGCCCGCACGACCCGCACCTGAACGCACAGCGCGCCGGGGGCGTAGAGATCGACCGACGGCGTCTCGACCGTGCCCGACTTCAGGTCGTCGTTGGTGCGCCAGGCGAACGTGTCTCCCGCCAACGGTGACTGGTAGGTCCACGAGAACCGGAGCGTTTCGCGGTTCACGCGGGTGACGCTGACCGTGACCTTGGGCGACGGCCCGGCCTCGGCTCCCGCGTTCTGCGGCTGCGCCACCGGGTTCTGCTGCGGCAGCGAGTCGTCCTTCAGCCACAGCACGCCACTGGTGCCCACCACGCCGGCCGCCACCGCGGCGGCACTGGCGTACACCGGCCAGCGCGACCGGCGGCGCGGACGCGGATCGGCCGGCGTGACCACGGCGTCCACAGTGGACCCGGCTGGAGCGGTCTCGTGGTAGATCTCCCGCAGCCGCAGCGCGAAGGCCTCCGCCGACGCCGGGCGCACAGCGGGGTCGGCCGCCATCGCCTGGCGCAGCAGGAGCTCCAGCGGCCGCGGTGCCCGGCCGGTCGGTGGCGGGCTGCCGTGCAGGATGCGCCGCTCCAACGCGGCGTGCGAGTTGTCGCCGCGGGGCAGCACGAACGGCGAGTGCCCGACGAGCAGGTGCCACAACGTCGCCCCGAGCGAGAACACGTCCGCACGCACGCTGTAGAAGCCGCTGGTGATCACCTCGGGTGCCGTCCACGGCAGCCGGTCCCTGCCGAGCACGCCGAAGTCGGTGAGGCAGGCGTTGCCGGCCTCGTCGAGCAGGACGTTGGCCGGCTTGACGTCGCGGTGCACGACCCCGGCCCGGTGTGCGGCCTGCAGCGCGTCCGCGATCTGCAAGCCGATGTCCAGGACGCGCTCGACCGGCAGCGGTGCGAGCGCGGCGAGATCACCGTTCGAGTAGTGCTTCATCACCAGGTACAGCAGTCCGGCGCGCATGCGGCCCGCGCGGTGCATCACGACGATGCCGGGGTGCCCCAGCCCGAGGACCGTCCGGATCTCGCCCGCCCGCGGCGGGTCGGCGAGCAGTTTCACCGCGACCTCGCCGTCCGGGCCGCGGTAGAGATGGACGTTCTTGCCGAGCGGTCGGGCGTACCGGAATCCGGGGATCTCCGGTAACTCCTCTGTCATTCGCCACCTCGTTGCCGACGACTGCGGTCAGGTGGCCCCGCCCACCTCCGCTGACTGAGTAATCCACCCCGGCTCGACTGTCAACGGTCAACCGCCAGTTGAGACGACGGTTGCCACGAATTCGGAACCATCCGGCCGCCGACTCGCCGGTCGGCACGCGTCCTGACGGGGCACCGCCCGCGGGTAGCGTTCAGCGGCGTGGAACCTGTCGCGCTGCCGCTGGGCCGGCCCCGTGAGGAGCGGGCCGACGCCGCGCGCAACCGCGCCCACCTGATCGACGTCGCGCGCCGGATGGTGGCGGAACTGGGCGCCGACAAGGTCACCATGGACGGCCTCGCCGAACGGGCGGGGCTGGGCAAGGGCACGGTGTTCCGCCGCTTCCGCACCCGTGCGGGCATCTTCCTCGCGCTGCTCGACGAGGAGGAGAAGCACTTCCAGCGACGGCTGCTGAGCGGACCACCACCGCTCGGTCCCGGTGCGCCGGCGGTCGAGCGGCTGGTCGCGTTCGGCCGGGCACGCCTGGAGTTCCTCCTGGAGCACATGGTGCTGGCGCGTGCCTCGCTCGACCCGAGCCAGCCGGTTCCTCTCGACGAGAGCCCGTCGCTGTTCCACGTGCGGATGCTGCTGGGCGAGGCGTGCCCGGACGTGGCCGCGACCGGCCCCCTGGCGCTGCAGCTGGTCGCCGCGCTGGAGGGCCCTGTCCTGCTGTACCTGCAGAGCGCGGACCGCCCGGATCTCGCCACCGCCGTGGACGACCTGATCGCGAGCTGGCAGGTCCTGGCCGAGCGCGTCTGCGGCGTCAGCTGAGCGCGCTCATGGCCGTCGCCAGCCCGTCGACGTCCTCCGGGTGTCGGTGCCGTACCCGGCGGCCCGGAGGCGGCGCGGGCGACGGCGTCGAGGATCTCCTACGTGGTCCCCGCGGACTTGTCACTGGCGAAGGCGTGCGCGTAGGCGGTCATGTGGCGGGGCTCTTTTCAGCTGACGATGGGCGAGGCGATGACGACGGTGACGTCCGCCGGTCCGGCGCCGGTGCGGTAGAGGTGGGGAGCGTCGCCGGCGAAGGCGAGGAGGTCGCCGGGCCTCAGTTCGCGCGGGGCGTCCGACGGGCCCGCGGTCAGCCGGCCGGAGACGACCAGCAGGTGCTCCACGGTGCCGGTCGCGTGCGGCACGCCGTCCAGCTCGGTGTTCTCCGGCATGCGCAACCGCCAGATCTCCAGGCTGTTGCCGCTGCTGATCCGGCGCAGCAGCTCACGGCCGACCTCGCCCTCGGCGATCTCGGTGCCCGGCACGTACACCGGGCCGGGATCGGTGTCGCGGGTCAGCAGGTCGGTCAGCGGGATCCGCAGCGCGATGGCGAGCGCGTCCAGCGTCTCCACCGTCGGGTTGCCCAGCCCGGCCTCCAGCTTGGACAGCGTCGCCTTGCTCAGGCCGGCACGGCGGGCCAGCTCCGAGCCGGTCATGCCGCGCTGCTCACGCCGCCGGCGGATCTGCGCGCCGACGGACGCGGCGGTGCTGCTCGTCGAGCGCCCCGCCATCACCGCGCCCCGTGCGCGGCGGAGTACGACACCCGGATCCGGCCCTTCTTGACCTTCAACGTCGGCAGCACGAGATCTTCGAGGTCGCCGAGCGCGCGCACGTGCGTTCCCCCGCAAGGCGCCGCGTGCAGGGCACCCAGGCACACCACGCGGCGTCCCCGCCCGTCTGTCTCGGCGGTCACCGGCAGGTTCTCGTCGACGGCCGCCGCGACCGCCTTGCGCAGCTCGGCGGTCACCTCCTCGCGGCCCGCCGGGTCGGCCAGCCGCGGGTCGTGCCCCGGATCGGCGAACTCGACGCGGGCCTGACCGGGGAAGTGGTTGTTGCCCGCCAGCTCCCACCCCCGCGCACGACCGGCAGCCTCGACGAGATGCCCGGCCGTGTGCAGCGCGGCGTGCGTCAGCCGCAGCTGGAGGTCGATCCGGGCCCGGACCCGTTGTCCCACGGCGAGCACCGGCCCCTCGGTCACCACCAGCCCCGACTCGTCCCGGACCGGCACGACCTCGACGTCGTCGAGCCACCCCCGGTCAGCGGGCTGACCACCGCCCTGCGGGTGGAACAGGCAGTGCTCGACGGCGGCCCACGGCCGTCCGTCCCGCTCCCCCACCGCGATCACCGTGGTGTCGGCCTGATCCGCGTAGGTGTCGTCGAGGTAGGTCCTGACCTGCATCGGGTACTCCAAGCGTTGAACGATACGTTTACTATATCGAACGCTGGAGCTGACGGTCGTGGATCCGGCGCCACACGAGCAACGAGACGATCGCGCCGCACAGGCACAGGAACATGTCCCACTGCGTGTCCCACTGGTCGCCTTGCGTGCCGAGGAAGTCGTCCGCCCCGCTGCCGAGAGCGAGCGCGCTGAACCACTCGACGAACTCGAAACAGGCGCTGATCGTGAGACACACGCACACGGTGAGGAAGCCGGTCCAGCCGCCGGGCCGCAACGGTGTCCGGCGCAGCAACACCTCCCGGACAGCGACCGCGGGCACGAAGCCTTGAACGACGTGCGCGAAGCGGTCGTAGTTGTTGCGCTGGGTGCCGAACAGTTCCTGCGCCCACTCCCCGAGCGGCGTCTCCGCGTACGTGTACTGCCCGCCGTAGCAGAGCACCAGCGCGTGCAGCACCAACAGCCAGGTGAGCAACCTGGTCAACGGGAACCGCTTGTGCAGCACGACCACCAGCGGGAGTCCGATCAGGACCCACACCACCTCGAGCAGCCAGGTGCCGGGCGACCTCGCCAGCACACCGGTCACCACCAGCGCGGCGACCACGACGCCCGCCAGCACCCATCCCTCGGTCCGGCCCACACCGCGCACTTCGTGTTCCATGCCGGGAGAACCTATGGGAAACCGCCACCGACGCGGACGCGCCGGCCGATCCGGTTACCTCATCTACATCTATCCGACGGTGTTCATCGGCCTGACGGTGTCCTTCAGGTCCGTCGAGCGGATTCGCATGGTGCCGGCGAGGGCGACCGCGATGACGACCAGCGTGACCAGCGCCAGCGCGGGATAGGCCCACCCGACCGCCGACAGCCAGCCGGGCCGGCTGATCGTCCAGATCGTCGGCTGCCGGCGCAGCTGGAACGCGATCACGTCCCAGAACACGACAGGACACCACAGCATCAGCAAGGTGATGCGCGCCCACGTCGCGATCCGCGTGTACACCAGCCAGATCAGCAGCGGAGCGACCCACACCCAGTGGTGGTCCCACGAGATCGGCGAGAGCAGCAAACCGAGGAACTGCACGGTCACCACACCGATCAGCGCGTCGCCCGCCCGCACAGCCGCCCGCAGCGCGAACCCGGCCAGCACCACCGCCGCCACCGCGGCGATCAACCAGGGCCACGACATGCCCACGTCGTAACCGAAGGTGCGCGACAACGCCCCGCGCAGCGACTGGTTGTGCGCGGTGGCGACCGGGCCCACCCGGTCCGGGTCGCCGAACAGCACGAACCAGTACTGCTTGGCCTGGTTGAAGTCCACCAGGAAGCCGAGTCCGACGCTCGCCGCGAACGCGACGATCGACCACACCGCGGCCGCCCACCTGCGGGTGGCGAGGAAGTACAGGCCCGAGATCGCGGGCACGAGCTTCACGCCCGCCGTCAGGCCGATCCCGGCGCCCGCGACGCGCTGGTCGCGCGCCACCATCGCGGCGAGCACGACGGCCGCCAGCACCAGGTTGATCTGTCCGAACTCGAAGGTGTGGAAGACCGGCATCATCCACAGCAGCACCGCGGTCCACAGGATCGCCCGCTGCCGCCACAGGCGCGTGTCGGTCGTCCAGCGCTCGCCCGCGATCAGCCGCAGCGTCACGCGCACGATCCAGTACAGGCACAGCACCGACAACAGCCGGAAGCTCCACTGGGCGAGGCCCCAGAACATCCACGTCATCGGCAGGAACACCAGCGCGCCGAACGGCGGGTAGGTGAACGGCAGCGGGAAGTCAGGCGGCGAGTGCGGCGAGGTCACCTGGTACAGGTCGCCCTCGAGCACGTGCGGAGCCAGCGACCAGTACACGTACAGGTCGATCGACTCGTTGCCGAACCCGGTGACGATGACCCACGTGCGGGCCACCGCGGAGATCGCGAGCAGCCAGGGAGCGACGGCGAGGAGCCGCTGTTCCAGTTTCACAGCGCGACCTCCGCGCGTCGTCCCACGCGGAGCAGTCTCGGCACGGCCGCGAGGGTGAGCAGTCCGAGCGCCGGGTAGACCCAGCCGAGCGCGGCCAGCGGCCACGGCCTCGGAATGTCCCAAATGGACGGTTGCTGGTTGATGAGGAAGGTGATGACGTCAGAGCCGGTGACGACGACCCACGCGACGGCGAGCGCCAGATGCCTTGCCCCGTAGGCCAGCCACAGCACCAACGGGATGACCCACAACCAGTGGTGGCTCCACGAGATCGGCGAGATGAGCAGTCCGAAGAACTGCACCGCGAGCACCGCGGCCAGCTGGTCCCCCGCCCGCACCGCGGCGCGCACGGCGAACCACGTCAGCGCGGCCGACACGGCCACCGCGAGTAGCCACGGCCAGGACATCTCGACGTCGTAACCGAAAGAGCGGGACAACGCCCCGCGCAGCGACTGGTTGATCGCCGAGCCCACCGGTCCCACCCGGTCCGCCGCACCGAGCAGCTCGAACCAGTAGCGCCACGAGTCCGGGGCCGACACGAGGAAGCCCAGCGCCACCGTGATCGCGAAACCGGCCGCCGACCACGCCGCCGCGGCGAACCTGCGGGTGGCGAGGAAGTACAGCACGGAGATCCCCGGCGTCAGCTTCATCCCGATGCCGGCGCCGACACCGAGTCCCGCCACCGCCTGCCGGGCCGACACCACGGCCGCGAACACCCCGGCGACCAGGACGAGGTTGATCTGTCCGAAGTCGAGGGTCTTGCGCACCGGCTCGCACCACAGCGCCACCGCGGTCCACAGCAACGCCCGGCGCGACCACGTGACGTCGTAGGGCTGATCCGCCTTGGCCGCCAGCAGCTTCAGCGCCGTCCGCACCAGCCACCACAGGCAGAGCACCGACAGCACCTGCCACACGATCCGCGCGGCGAGCCACGGCAGGGCCGACACCGGCAGGAACACCATCGCCGCGAACGGCGGGTAGGTGAACGGCAGCGGGAAGTCCGCCGTGAACGGCATGTTGACGTCGTAGAGCTGGTCGGACAGGACGTTCGGAGCGAGGCTCCAGTAGACCTTGAGGTCGATCATTCCCCAGTTCGCCGGATTGCCGAGCGTCCAGGCGTACACGGCGAGCGACAGGCCCAGCACGAGTGGCGCGAACCTCAGCGCCCGGCTCTCGGCGGCCCGCACGAGCTCAACCACCGTTCCCCCTGACCAGTTGCGTCGGCTCGGTGACCGTCGGCGCGGGTTGCAGCAGCGACCGTCCGACCCACCAGCCGGCGACCACCGTGGCAGCGAAGTAGGGCCACCACACCCAGGGGTTCATGTCGTCGTAGGTCCACCGGGCGACGATCGTGCCGTCGGGCAGCGTGACCAGCACCATCCAGACGGAAACGCCTGCCAGGACGGCGATCCCGCGTTCCTTCCACGCGAAGGCCGCGGCCAGTGCCAGCGCCCAGGTGAAGTACCACGGCAGCACCGACGGTGCGAGCAGTGACGCCGCGAGCAGGGCGATGGTGGCGCGCCTGACCGCCTCCACGCCGCCCTCCCGCGCGAGCCACCACTGCCGGACGAGCACGACGGCGAGCACGACCAGGCCCGCCGCGCGGAAGAAGCCGAGGAAGCCGTCGCGGGTGAAGCCGGGGACGTAGTGGCCCACGGAGTAGAAGAGGAGTTCCGCCGCGGCGCACGGCAGCGACATCCACGTCAGCAACGGGCCCTGTGACCGCAGCACGCTGATCCAGCCGAGGTCGACCCCCGCGACCACGGTGGCCGCGGCGAAGGTGGCCGCGAAGACCGCTCCGCCGGCACCCGCCGCCACGAGGAAACGCTGCCGGGCCGGACCGGTCAGCCGGGCCGCCCACACCCACACGAGGAAGGGCGCGACGAGCAGCGCTGTCGCTTTCACGGCGGCGGCCAGCGCGATGAACGCGAAACCGGTGAGATGTCTGCGGTCCAGCACTTTGAGCACGCCGACCGCCATCAGGCCGACCATGAGGATGTCGTTGTGAGCACCGCCGATGCCCAGTGCCACTACCAACGGGTTGGCCACCGTGAGCCACAGCGCGACGGAGGTGCGTCCGCCGAGGTGTGCGGTGAGACGGGGAATCGCCCAGGCGAGCAGCACCAGGCCCGTCAGCACGGCGAGCCGCATGAAGATGGCGCCGAGGATGACGTTGTCACCGGTCAGGAAGACCGTCACCTTGCCCAGCAGGAGGAACAGCGGCCCGTAGGGCGACGGCGTCTCCTGCCAGAGCCCCGCCACGTTGCCCCGCAGCGGAAGATCCAGCACTGACGCGCCGCGCACGTACGGGTCGAAGCCGCGCAACGCGACGGCGCCCTGCGCCAGGTAGCTGTAGACGTCGCGGCTGTAGAGCGGGGGCGCGATGATCAGCGGCGCGGTCCACGCCGCGGCGGCCACCGACACGATCCGGCCGCCCGCCTCGCCCTTGAGCACCATGCGACCGAGCCGCACCCACGACAGCACCATGAGCCCGAGACCGGCGAACAGGACCATGAAGGCGAGGTCGTGGCCGTGCCCGTACCTGATCGCGTTCAGGATGGTCCCGCTCAGCAGCGGGTCCCTGCGCACGATCGCACCGGCTCCCAGGCCGCCGACGGCGAGCATGACGGCACCGATCACGCCTGGCCACAGGATTCGCCGCGGAATTCGCCGGAGCACAGCTCCAACAGCGGTCACAACAACTACGCGCCCTTCGTCCCCGGCGGCGAGCGCTGAGCAGCTGCGGGGTTAGTACAGAACGGATTGGCCTCGATGCAATCACAAGATCAATCCGCAGACCAGGAAGAAGTGTCGGAAGGATCCGATGCACAGTTCTGCCGGTGGTTCTGCCTGCGTTCCGCCTGCCGGACGGATAAACGGCCTGGTCGTCGCCTGTGCCAACTACTCTCGCGAACATGCGCGCGTTGTGGGTGCCCGCGAGTCAGCTGGGTGCGGTCCTGCCGGTGATCCCGGTCGCGGAACACCTCGCGTCCAACGGGTGCGAGGTGACCGCCGTCGCGTCCGGCGCCCTGGAGCTGCACCGGCCCTCGGTCGCGGAGTCGGTGCGGTTCATCTCCTTTCCCACCACCGTGAAGCACACGGGAAGGGAGGAGGTGAGCGCGGCCAGCAGCCGCCTGGAGCACGTCGAGACGCAGGAGGAGAAGGAGCGGCGCATCTTCGCGCGGACCGTGCGCGAGATCGAGGACATCACCGCCGCCGTCAAGATGACCCGGCCCGACGTGATCCTCGGCGATCCGTTCGTCATGGGCACACCGCTCGCGGGCGAGCTCCTCGGCGTGCCGGTGGTGTCCCTGATCCACCACCTCTTCGACGAGGGCGCCTCGCACTACTGGCCGCACCAGCACGTGTGGATGCGCAGGAACCCGAAGAGCCCCGAGGGGTTCGTCGAGTGGTGGAACGGCCTGCGCTGCCGGCTCGGCCTGCCCCCGGAACCGAGACCCGCCGCGCAGGCCCAGTGGTGGCCGCACTCCCGCCACGCCTCGGTGCTGCTGACGCACCCGATGGTGCGTTATCGCCCCCGCCCGCTGCCCGCGTACGCCGGCCTCGCGCTGCCGCGGACGTGGGACCCCTCCGCGGGGTACGGCGACGCCGAGTCCGTCGTGGACAGGATGACGACCGGGCGGACGCCCCAGGTGCTGGTGACGAGTTCCTCGCTGTGGCAGCCGGACAGCGGCTTCGTGTGGTCGGCCATCGAGGCGTGCCGCGAGCTGGGCTGGGACGTCACCACGACCGTGCCGTCCGTCAAGGACTCCGGCAGCCGCGTGACGGCCGCCCACTCGTTCCTCCCGCACTCGCGCCTTCTCCCCGCGGCGGACGTCGTCGTGACGGGAGCCGGTCTGGGGACGGCACTGCGCGCCGTCGAGGCCAGGACTCCGCTCGTGCTCTGCCCGTCGAGGTGGACCAACCCGCGGTCCCGGAAGCGGGACACCACGCACATCGCCGAGGTGCTCACCGGCGCGGGCGTCGCCGAACGCGTCTTCCAGGAGGACGCGACCCCGGACGCGATGCGAGCCGCGCTGCAACGGCTCGTCGCGCGCCGCGACGAGGTGCGCCGCCGGTTCGGCGAGTTCGGTGCGGCGCTGGAGGACGGCCTGAGATGCAGGGCGGTCCTCGACACGGATGGCCTCTGCGAGCTGATCCGGCGCGTCGCGGAACGCGGACGTCCGGCGCCGGCCTGAGCCTCGGCCGAAAAGTTCCGGTACCGCGGGTGACCCGCAAGGCCTATGCAACTGAAACGTGTTCTAGTTATCCTACGACGCATGATCGCCACAGTGGTGTGGGGCACGGGAAACGTCGGCCGTGCCGCGATTCGGGCCGTCGAGGCTCATCCGGCGCTGAAGCTGGCGGCCGTCGTCGTCCACAACCCGGACAAGGTCGGACGGGACGCGGGCGTTCTCGCCGGGCTCGACGTCGAACTCGGGATCACGGCCACCAGCGACATCGACGCGGTGCTGGCCGCCAGTCCACGTGCCGTGGTGTACGCGGCCTCCGGCGACATCCGCCCGGACGACGCGCTCGCCGACATCACCAGGGCGATCCGGGCCGGCGCGATCGTCGTCACGCCCTCGCTGTACGCGCTCTACGACCACCGCAGCGCGCCGCCGGAGCTACGAGAACCGGTTCTAACTGCCATCGCGGAGGGCGGTGGTTCGCTGTTCGTCTCCGGTGTCGACCCCGGCTGGGGCAACGACGTGCTGCCGTTGCTGATCAGCGGCCTGGGCAGCGAGATCGACGCGGTCCGCTGCCAGGAGATCTTCGACTACTCGACCTACGACCAGCCGGACGCGGTGCGGTGGCTGATCGGCATGGGCCAGCCGCTGGACTACCAGGCGCCGATGCTGATGCCGACGGTGCCGACCATGGTGTGGGGCGGGCAGATCCGGCTCATGGCCAGGGCGCTGGGTGTCGAGGTCGAGGAGATCCGCGAGACCGTCGACCGGCGTGCGCTCGACGCCACGGTGACGACGCGGACCATGGGCGAGTTCGAGGCGGGCACGCAGGGTGCGATCCGGTTCGAGGTGCAGGGCATCGTCGGCGGCAAACCGCTCATCGTCATCGAGCACGTCACGCGCATTCACGCGTCGTGCGCCACGGACTGGCCGATGCCGCCGTCCGGGGACGGCGCGCACAAGGTGATCATCGAGGGACGCCCGCGCATCGAGGTCTCGGTCGAGGCCACCGACGAGGGCGAGAACCGGTCCGCGGGCGGCAACGCGACAGCGGTCGGCCGGCTGGTGAACGCCATCGACTGGCTCGCCGCCGCGGATCCCGGCCTCTACGACGCGCTCGACGTCCCGCTGCGCCCCGCCACCGGCAAGCTCGGAAGGACCTCACGATGAACCTCGACATCCCCGAGGGCAAGGACCCGATCGCGTACGTGTGGGGCGAGATGGTGCCCGGCATCGGTGTCGCGGCGGCGAACTTCTCGCTGGCGGTGTACAGCCACACCACGCTCGGGCTGCGCGAGTTCGAGGCGGCGCGGCTGCGGATCGCGCAGATCAACGGGTGCATGTTCTGCATGGACTGGCGGACCGAGCGCGACGGGCAGAAGGTCGAGGAGGGGTTCCTCGACGCGGTGACCCAGTGGCGCACCACCGACGCCTTCGACGACCGCACCAGGCTGGCCGCGGAGTACGCCGAGCGGTACGCACTGGATCACCACGGTCTCGACGAGGAGTTCTGGTCCCGCATGACCGCGCACTACAGTCAGGTGGAGATCGCGGAGCTGAGCATGTGCATCGGCTCGTGGCTCGCGTTCGGCAGGTTGAACCACGTGCTGGGCCTCGACGCCATGTGCGTGCTGCCCAAGTTCTGAGTCCTCCGCACCGGACTCACAGATCAGTCGCGATGATCTTCTCGATGTTCCGCTCGGCCAGCGCGGTGATGGTGACGAACGGGTTCACGGTGGTGTTGCCGGGAATCAGCGCACCGTCCATCACGTACAGACCGCTGTAACCGTGCAGGCGGCCGTGGTTGTCGGTGGCCTTGTTCAGCACGGCGCCGCCGAGCGGGTGGTACGTCAGGTGGTCGCCCCAGACCTTGTAGACGCCGAAGAGGTCGGTCCGGTAGATCGTCCCCTCCTTCGCGTTGATCTTGTCGAAGATGGTCCTGGCGGCGTTGATGGACGTCTGCTTCCACGCGGTCTGCCAGTTGAGGTCGACCCTGCCCGCGGCGGCGTTCCACGAGAACTCGGCGCGGCTCGGCGTCCTGGTGATGGACAGGTAGAACGAGGCGTACGTCTCGATCCCCGTCGGCAGCGGGGCCACCTCCGCGAACGCGCCGCCCGCCGCCCAGTTGTCGATGCCCGCGGTGGGGATGGACGACTGCAGTGAGCCGGTCGGGTCCCACATGTGGTTGGCACGGCCGCACATGACGTTGCCGTTGTCGCCCCAGCCCTTGCCGATCTCGCCGTTGAGGTTCGGCAGCGCTCCGGTGGACTTGAGCTTCACCAGCAGCTTGCTCGTCCCGACGCTGCCCGCCGCGAAGAACACCTTGGCCGCCGTGACGCTCTTGGTCGCGACCGTGGCACCGGTGGTGTTGATCTGTTCGATGGTGACGGTGTAGCCGCCACCGGACGCGGGTGCGACCGACGTGACCTTGTGCAGCGGGGAGATCGTGACCCGGCCGGTCGCCCTGATCTTGCGCAGGTAGGTCTGCTGCAGGGACTTCTTGCCGTGGTTGTTGCCGTAGAGGATCTCGCCGGCCAGCGCCGACTTCGGGACGGTGCCGGCCGCCTCCTGCTTCATGTAGTCCCAGTCGTACACGTTGGGCACGTAGACGAACGGGAAACCGGACCGCTGGGCGTGTTTGCGGCCGACCCTGGCGTACTGGTAGCACGCGGTGGTGCCGAACCAGGCCGGGTCGATCATCGTGACCCCGAGCTCGGCGTTGGCACGCGGGTAGTAGACGTTGTACATCTCGTCCGGGTTGACCGTCGGCAGGACCTCGCCGAAGTACTCACGGCGTGGCGTGACGGCCATGCCGCCGTTGACGAGCGACCCGCCACCGACACCGCGCCCCTGGTAGACGGTGATGCCGCCGAACTCCTCCGCGTCCAGGATCCCGGTGTAGCGCGGGACGTCCTTGTCGATCGGGAAGCCCAGGAAGTTGCTGATCGGCTGTTTCGTCCTGGTCCGCAACCAGTACGACCGCTGGTCCGGTGTCGTGGTGTTGGCGAAGATCTTGCCGTCCGCACCGGGCGTGTCCCACGCCAGACCCATTTCGATCATGTGGACGTCGACACCGGCCTGCGCGAGACGCAGGGCCGTCACGCAGCCGGCGTAACCGGTACCGATGACCAGAGCGGGCACGACGGCGGCGTCGGAGATGGTCGCGGAAGCGGAGGCTCGTGCCGCGGGACTCAGGCCGCCGAGGGCCACCGCTCCAAGAATAGAACCGGTTCCTGCGATGAACGTGCGTCGAGAGGGACCCTTGAAACCGTTGTCACACCTCATTGTGTGGGCCATGTGATCTTCCTCACTCTTGCCGTATGAGAACAAGTTATACCTTTGGTTCGGGGGCAAGTCACTACCTCGCCGTTCCGGTTCTCTGCGCCGGTGAGGTGAAGGTCGGCCTCCCTCGGCCGGATGCCGGACTGCTCCCGGTTGATCCACTCTCGTGAGGTCTTTGCGCGGCAAGGAACTTCGGAGTGCCGCATTGGGGACTTCTCGCCGAGCGCCTGCACCGCCGGGGAAGCCCCGCATGGCCGGGGCGCGCTGCTGGTGGCGTGCGCCGCGCCGTCCCGCTCCCCCAGGCGTGTCCGGCGGTCCTCGCTGCGGACACCCTGCCCGGCATCGAGGCGCTCGCGACCGTCGCAGGTGGACGAATTGAGCACTGTGCTGAACGAGTGATGGATGCGAACATGTGTTCGTGAGCCTCACGCCGATCCTGCACGCCGACCTGGACGCGTTCTACGCCGCCGTCGAGCAGCGGGACGACCCGCGCCTGCGCGGCCGCCCGGTGATCGTGGGCGGCGGCGTGGTGCTGGCGGCGAGCTACGAGGCCAAGGCGTTCGGCATCCGCACCGCGATGGGCGGCGCACGTGCGCTGCGCCTCTGCCCTCACGCCGTCGTCGTGCCGCCGCGCATGTCCGCGTACTCGGCGGCGAGCAAGGCGGTCTTCGAGGTGTTCCGCGACACCACCCCGCTGGTGGAGGGCCTGTCGATCGACGAGGCGTTCCTCGACGTCGGCGGCCTGCCCAGGATCGTCGGGCCACCGGAACTGATCGCCAGACGGCTGCGTGAGCGCGTGCTCGACGAGGTCGGCCTGCCCATCACCGTCGGGGTGGCCCGCACGAAGTTCCTCGCCAAGGTCGCGAGCGCCGTGGCCAAACCCGACGGCCTGCTGGTCGTGCCGGCCGACCGCGAGCTCGACTTCCTGCACCCGCTCCCGGTGCAGCGGCTGTGGGGCGTGGGCAAGGTGACCGCCGCCAAGCTGCACGACCTGGGCATCCGCACGGTCGGCCAGGTGGCCCGCCTCGACGAGACGGACCTGGTCTCGATCCTGGGCAAGGCGGCGGGCCGGCACCTGCACGCGTTGGCGCACAACCGCGACCCGCGCCCGGTCCAGGCCGGACGCCGCCGCCGCTCGATCGGCTCCCAGCGCGCCCTGGGCCGCACGCCGCACGACCTCGACGCCATCCTCGCCTCGCTCGTCGACGGCATCACACGACGGCTGCGCAACGCCCATCGCGCCTGCCGAACCGTCGTGCTGCGCCTGCGTTTCGCGGACTTCACCAGGGCGACGCGCTCGCACACGCTGATCCACCCGACAGCGGAGACCGGCCTCCTGCTGACCGCCGCACGGCTGCTTCTCACCGCCGCCCTGCCGGAAATCGCGAGCCGCGGCATCACGTTGCTGGGCGTGTCCCTGACCAACCTGAGCGACGAGGACACGATTCAGTTGATGCTGCCGTTCGACGACAACCACTCGCCCGGCGCGCTCGACTCCACATTGGACCGGCTGAAGGACCGGTTCGGCTCATCGTCGGTGACGCGGGCCGCGATGCTCGGCCGCGATCCCGGCATCTCGGTGCCGCTGCTACCGGACTAGTCGAACCTTCCCGGGATCGGCGCCAGCGGGTACTGGCGCCAGAAGAACGCGTCGGCGGCGTGCTGGTCGGCGGCGAAGTTCACCGCCTCCACGATCTTGCCGCCACGGATCCGGTACGCCAGCGTCCACGTGATGTCCAGACCCGGAGGCGTCGTGCTCCAGCCGCGATGCATGTCGACCACCCACTCCCCGTCCGCCGCCAGGAACAGGATCTCCGCCCGGAATCCGGACCTGGCCAGCTGACCGAAGAAAGCGAGCACCTCGGAGGCGCCGACCTTGGTGCCGGACAGCGGATGGTGGCCGGGAATGGTCCAGCGGATGTCGGCCGCGAAGAACGGCCGCAAAGACTCCAGGTCGCCGGACCCGTAGGCCTGGTAGTAGCGGCGGATCAGCGTCACGTTGGGGTGTTCGCGGGCGTGCGCGGCAGGCGCGGCGATCGCGGTGGCCGCCAGGCCCGCGGCGCCCGCGCGGATCAGGGTGGATCGGCTCAGTTCCATGGCCGCAACGCAACCAGCGCCGGCTCACAGCGGTCCAATACCCGCGCCCATACGTTTCAGGCATGGACGTCGACACCCGGCTGTTGCGGTACTTCGTCGCGGTCGCGGATCACCTCAGCTTCACCGCGGCCGCCGAGGAGTTGTACGTCGCGCAGCCGTCGTTGAGCCGGCAGATCAAGCAGTTGGAGTCGAGACTCGGCGTGGAACTGTTCGTCAGAGCCAGCTCCGGGATCGAACCGACCGCGGCAGGCAATGCCCTGCTGCCGGCCGCACGACGTCAGATCGCGGACTGGCAGGACGCGGTGCGGCTCGCCCGTACCACCGCGGCGGCGGAGCGGAACGTGCTGCGGGTCGGGTTCACCGCCACCGGTGGTGGCACTTTCGCGCGCAACGCCCGAGCGGTGTTCAAGGAACGGTTTCCGGGCGTGACCGTTGAGCCGAAACGGTTCGACTGGGGCGGTGAGCCCCAGGCGCTGCGGGACGGCTTGGCGGACGTCGCTTTCGTGTGGTTGCCCGCGAACCTCCGGAAGTTGCACTCGGTGGCCGTCGCGACCGAGCCGCGGTGGGTGGCCGTGCGCAAGACACATCCGTTGGCGGAAAAGGAGGAAGTCGGTATTGGCGACCTCCGGGACGAGCCCCTCATGTGGACGAAGCTGGCGCCGCGGGAGTGGGTGGACTGGTGGGCGGTCAACCCGCGGCCGGACGGGTCGGCGCCGGTGTGGGGGCCGGAGAACGAAAACGTCGAGGAGATGCTGGAGCACGTCGCCACCACGTCCGGGGTGTGCATCGGGCCGGAGTCGATGAAGAGCTTCTACGTGCACCCGGACCTCACCTGGCGGCCGATCGTCGACGTCGAACCGCTGCGGATCGCGCTGGCCTGGCCGGAGCAGCCGGCCAACCCGCTGGTCCGGGAGTTCGTCGGCGTTGTGCGCCGACTGGAGTCTTGATCGCTCCACACGGTCAGGCCAAGGTGAGGGAAGTTCAGGTACCTGAACACCTCGGAAGCCGACGGCGTCAGACGAGGAGCACGGATGCGGAAACGCGCGACAGTCGTCCCACTGCTGGCCCTGCTGGGGCTGGTCCTTCCCACTCCGGCAGCGGCCCAGCCGACCAACACGGTCGTGTCCGGGCAGGCCAGGTTCCAGGTCCTCTCCCCCACCCTCGTGCGCAGTGAGTACGCGGGAGACCGCAGGTTTGAGAATGCGCCCACTTACAACGTTGTAAATCGCACCGGCTTTCCCCGAACCCCCTATCTCACGCGGGTCGAAGACGGCTGGCTGATCATCACCACCTCGGCTCTGACCTTGCGTTATCGCGTGGACTCCGGGCCGTTCCGCGCGGACAACCTCGAACTGACGACCAACGGCACGACCGCGTCCCCGTGGCGGCGGGTGGTCTGTGCGACCGGTCAGCTCTGCGAGGCAGAAGACCAGCAACGAGAGGGCATGCTGGTCGCGCGGGAGCATCCCGGCCACACCGGCGCGGGCTTCGTGGCGGGTTTCTCCTACGCCAACAACGGGATCACTGCGACGGTCAGAGCCGCCGCCCCGGGAAAGCACCGGATCGCCGTCAAGTACGCGAACGGGCGTGGCGGTGACGGCAGGCACGAGAACCGCACGCTCAGCCTCAGCGTCGACGGCCGGTTCTCGCGGCAGATCACCTTGCCGGCGACAGCGGACTGGCGCGACTGGAAGCCGGCCGAGGCCGAGGTCGACCTGCCGGCGGGTGAACACCGCGTCTCGCTGACGAAGAACCTCACCGACTCGGGCAATGTCAACGTTGACAGCCTCGCGCTGCTCGGACTCGGCCAGCCGTACCCGGCCACACCGGACCGGGCGCTGGACGACTGCCGGTTCGGTACCACGTGCGAGGCCGAGAACGGCGCGCTCACCGGCGCGGCCGCCATCGCCGACGAGCACGCCGGCCACACCGGCACCGGGTTCGTCGCCGAGCTGGTCGGCGGGACGAAGCTCAGCCAGCGGGTGAGCGGTGTCCCGGCGGCGGGCACCTACACCGTGAACCTGCGCTACGCAAACGGTGTCGGCGGCGACGGCAGGCACGAGCCGCGAACCGTGCTGCTCAACGGGCAGGCGATCACGTTGCCCACGACGGCGAACTGGGCCACGTGGGCCACCACAGCCGCGCGGATCCCTTTGCCCGCAGGTACTTCCGACCTCGCCGTCACGTGTCCGGACACCGGCTGCCACGTCAACCTCGACAC
This sequence comes from Lentzea roselyniae, assembly GCF_039537795.1. NCBI lineage: Bacteria > Bacillati > Actinomycetota > Actinomycetes > Pseudonocardiales > Pseudonocardiaceae > Lentzea > Lentzea roselyniae. Next base: position 226,644 of record NZ_BAABBE010000002.1, on the reverse strand, counting down.
CATCGGCGTCGACGCCACCCAGCAGCACCTGGCGCTCGGCGGCTACCGGCGCTCGCTCGACGGCTACACCGGCAACAGCGGTGCCCCACAGCTCTACCCCGGCCTGTTGTACCGCGACGGCTGGTACCTGCTGGACGACACGGGTTCCGCCTACGCCAACGGCACGCCGCGACCGGACCGTGGAGCGCAGCCGTACCAGGACGGTTACGTGTTCGGATATGGCCAGGACCACAAGGCGGCACTGGGTGACCTCGCGCGGCTGACCGGCGGGCCGAACCTGTTGCCGCGCTGGGCTTACGGCGTCTGGTACTCCGAGTACATCGACCGGACCGCCGCCGACTACCGCGACCGGATCCTGCCCGCGTTCCGGCAGCACGGCGTGCCGCTGGACGTGCTGGTGGTGGACACCGACTTCAAGGCGCACAACACGTGGAACGGCTGGCGCGTCGACACGAACAAGTTCCCCGACCCGCAAGGCTTCCTGGACTGGGTGCACGGCGAAGGGCTGCACAGCACGCTCAACATCCACCCGAGCATCCAGGGCACCGATCCGGACTTCCCGCGGGCTCAGGCCACCGCCAAGGGCAAGCTCGCGAAGGGGCAGGGTTGCACGGACTGCTACGTCTTCGACTGGGGCGACCCGGACCAGCTGCGCGCGTACATCGAACTGCACCAGAAGATGCCGACGGACTTCTGGTGGCTCGACTGGTGCTGCGACGGTTCGGGATCGTCGTTGCGCGGGGTCACGCCGGACTCGTGGATCAACGAGCAGTACGCGAAGCTCGGAGGGTTCGCGTTCTCGCGCGGCTTCGGGTCGTTGCAGGCGGGCGGCTACAGCGGATCCGGGCCGCTGCCGACCGGACCGTGGGCGGAGAAGCGCACCACCCTGCACTTCACCGGCGACACCTCGTCGACGTGGGGCGCGCTCAAGGCGACCATCGGCTACACCTCGGCCGAGGGGGTGTCGACCGGGATGTCCGCGATCAGCCACGACATCGGCGGGCACAACGACACCACCGGGCTGCGCGGCTCGGAGACGTACCTCGACAACGGTCAGCTCCGCTACACCACCAAGCTGCCGGACGATCTCTACGCGCGGTGGGTGCAGCTCGGCGCGTTCCAGCCGATCACGCGGCTGCACAGCAACCACGGTGATCGCCTGCCGTGGCAGTACGGTCCGGCCGCGCAGGCGTCGGCGACCAAGTTCCTGAACCTGCGCGAACGCCTGGTGCCGTACCTCTACACGCTGGCGGAGCAGGCCAGCCGCACCGGAGTTCCCGTGGTGCGCCCGGCTTTCATCGACCACCCCGGCAGCCCGGAGGCGTACTCCACCGTGGACACCCAGTTCCTGCTCGGCCCGGACGTGCTGGTCGCGCCGATCACGACGCCCGGTGACACCGGTGAGACGCGGGTGTGGTTCCCGCCGGGCCAGTGGACCGACTACTTCACCGGCCGCGTGTACCAGGGCAACACGTGGGCGACCGTCAGCGCGGGCTGGGACACCATGCCGGTGTTCCTGCGCGCCGGCGGAATGCTGGTCGAACGCACGAACAACGTCACCAACGACGTGCAGAACCCGACCGACGCGCTCACGGTGCACGTGACCGCCGGAGCGACGGGCGAGTTCACGTTGTACGAGGACAAGGGCCGCACCCGGATCACCCAGCACAAGGGCGTGATCACGGTGCAGCAGAGCAAGGTTTCCAAACGGGACTGGACGGTCGTCGTGCACAACGCCGACGGGTCGAGTCGTGTCGTCCGGGCGCCGGGAGTGCGTCAGCTGGCGGTGATCGACATCCGCTGATCAGTCCTCCGGCACCCAGTCCAGCAACCGCACCTTCGCGACCGTGCGGACGTGCTTGCGCATGGCGGCCGCCGCCTTCTTCGGATCGCCCGCGGCGATGGCCTCGTAGATCGCCGTGTGCTGCGCCAGTGAACGGGACGGGCGACCCGGCTGGCGCAGCGACTCGGTGCGGCTCTCGGTGATCTGGCCGGCGATGGTCTTCATGAAGTCGGCGAGCAACGAGCTGTGCGCGGCGGCGGTGACGGCGGCGTGGAAGCGGCGATCTCCTTCCACGCCGAAGTCACCGCCGGCGATCTCGTCGCGCATGAAGTCCAGGGCCTGGCGGATGTCCTCGAGCTCGGCGTCCGTGCGGCGTTCCGCGGCGAGCTCGGCGAGCTTCGTCTCCAGCGCCTCGCGCGCCTCCAGCACCTCCGGGAGGCGCTTGCGGCGTTCGACGAGCTGCTCGACCGGTTCGACGTCGAGGGTGTCGCGGACGAGGTAGGTGCCGCCGCCGTGACGTGCTTCGACGAGGCCCTGAACCTCCAGCACCACGATCGCCTGCTTCACCGACGCGCGGCTCACGCCGAGGCTCGCGGCGAGCTCGCGCTCGGCGGGCAGCTTGTCGCCCGCGCTCAGGCCCGCTTCGGCCACGTACGCGCGCAGGCGTTCGAGCACCTGCTCGTACAGGCGGGACTTGACCATGGGCCGCAGTGCCTCCGACATCGGTCCAGGATATCCGCTGAAGTGGCTCAGCCACTAGGCCACCTCTTGACAGCCGGTGGACCGTGGGCGGAAAGTGGCTCAGCCACTTAGCCACCTCTGGGAGAGCCCAACGACGGGAGCCCTGCATGTCCGCCGAACTGATCTCCATACTCGTGCTGGTCGTGGTCTTCGTCATCGCCACGACCAGGTCGATCAACATGGGCGCGCTCGCGTTCGCCGCCGCGTTCGGCGTCGGCACGCTGGTCGCGGACATGAAGACCGACGACATCTTCAAGGGCTTCCCCGGCTCGTTGTTCGTCGTGCTGGTCGGGGTGACGTTCCTGTTCGCCATCGCGCGGGCCAACGGCACCACGGACTGGCTGGTGCACCTGGCGATCCGGCTGGTGGGCGGGCGGATCGCCCTGATGCCGTGGGTGATGTTCGCGATCACCGGCGTCCTCACGGCGATCGGCGCGGTGAGCCCGGCGGCAGTCGCCATCGTCGCGCCGATCGCGATGGGCTTCGCCGCGAAGTACAAGATCAGTCCGCTGCTGATGGGCGTGATGGTGGTGCACGGCGCGCAGGCCGGCGGCTTCTCCCCCATCAGCATCTACGGCACGATCGTCAACGGCATCGTGGCCAAGGAAGGCTTACCGGGCAACGAGATCGTGCTGTTCCTGGCGAGCCTCGTGGTGAACCTGCTGATCTCCGCCGTGGTGTTCGTGGTGTGCGGCGGCATGAAGCTGGCCCGGCACCCCGTCGCGGCACCCGCGCTCGTCCACGCGGGCGGTGGAGGAACCGCGGACGACGCCGAGGACCCGATCACGCTGACCGCGCCGCGCATCGCCACCCTCGTGGGGCTGACCGCGCTCGTCGTGGCGGCGCTGGTGTTCGACCTCGACGTCGGACTCGCCGCGATCACGGTGGCGGTGCTGCTCAGCGTGGTGTGGCCGGAGACCTCCAAGCAGGCGATCACCCAGATCACCTGGCCGACCGTGCTGCTGATCTGCGGCATCCTCACCTACGTCGCCGTGCTGCAGACGATGGGCACGATCAAGTGGGCCGGCGACTCGGTCGCGGGCGTCGGTGCTCCCCTGCTCGCCGCCCTGCTGATCTGCTACATCGGCGCGATCGTGTCCGCGTTCGCCTCGTCGGTCGGCATCATGGGCGCGCTGATCCCGCTCGCCGTGCCGTTCCTGCTGCAGGGTGAGGTCAGCGCGGTCGGGCTGATCGCGGCGCTCGCGGTGTCGGCGACCGTGGTCGACGTGAGCCCGTTCTCCACGAACGGAGCGCTGGTGCTGGCCGGTGCGCAGGACGTCGACCGCGACAAGTTCTTCAAGCAGCTCATGGTTTACGGCGGGATCATGGTCGCGGCAGCGCCGCCGCTGGTCTGGCTCGCCCTCGTCGTCCCCGGAATCTGGTGAGCCCGTGATGTTCCCCTTGTCCTCCGACCGCGTCGCGCTCCGCTTCGGCGACCGCACCCTCACCCACACCGAGCTCGCGTCCTGTGCGGGAGCCCTGGCACGCGAGTTGTCCGGGCTGCCCCGCGTGGCGATCTGGGCAACGCCGTCGATCGAGACGTGCGTCGCCGTCGTCGCGGCTCTGCTCGCCGGGGTGCCCGCCGTGCCGCTCAACCCGAAGGTGGGCGAACGCGAACTGGCGCACATCGTGGCGGACAGCGCGCCCGCCAACGTGCTCGCAGCACCGGGAGCGCGGTTGCCCGAAGGACTGCAGTCGGTGCCGCGGCGGGACGTCACGCTCGACGTCTCGTCGGACGAGCCGTTCGCGGAGCCGGATCCCTCCTCGCCCGCGCTGACCGTCTACACCTCGGGCACCACGGGAGCGCCCAAGGGCGTCGTGCTGCCCCGCCGGGCGATCGTGTCCACACTGGACGCCGTGGCCGAAGCGTGGGAGTGGACCTCCTCGGACGTGCTGGTGCACGCGCTGCCGCTGTTCCACGTGCACGGCCTGATCCTCGGCGTGCTCGGCCCGTTGCGGCGCGGCGGCACGCTGCACCACCTGGGCAAGTTCTCGACGACCGCGTTGACCGAGGCGCTGGACGGCGACGGCACGATGATGTTCGGCGTGCCGACGATGTACCACCGCATCGCGGAGGAGGTCGGCTCGAATCCCGGCCTCGCTCACGCGCTGCGCTCGGCACGGCTGCTGGTGTCGGGCTCGGCCGCGTTGCCCGTGCGCGACCACGAGCGGATCGCGGCGGCGACCGGCCAGCGGGTGGTCGAGCGCTACGGCATGACAGAGACGCTGATGAACACCAGCGTGCGCGCCGACGGCGACCGCCGTCCCGGCACCGTCGGCGTGCCGCTGCCGGGGGTCGAGGCCCGGCTCGTCGACGACAACGGCCAGACCTTGGAAGAAACCGGTGCGGTGGGCGAGATCCAGGTCCGCGGGCCGAACCTCTTCACCGAGTACCTGAACCGCCCGGACGCCACCGCCGAGGCGTTCGCGGACGGCTGGTTCCGCACCGGCGACGTCGGCACGCGCGACCCCGACGGCTACTACCGGATCGTCGGGCGCAAGGCCACGGACATCATCAAGAGCGGCGGCTACAAGATCGGCGCCGGCGAGATCGAGAACGCCCTGCTGGAACACCCGGGAGTCGCAGAGGTGGCGGTGACCGGCGAACCCGACGACGACCTGGGCGAGCGGATCATCGCCTGGGTCGTGCCCGCCGGCCCCGCGCCCGACGAACGGGAGCTCGCCGACCACGTGGCCCGCCTGCTCACCCCGCACAAGCGGCCGCGGCTCGTCCGGTTCGTGGAGTCGTTGCCGCGCAACGACATGGGCAAGGTCGTGAAGCGTGCGCTCCGGGCCTGAGTCCGCCCGCGCGCTGATCGGGCGGCTGGCGTCGGTGTTCACCGAGCTGCCTGATCCGGAGGTGGCCTCGGGATCGGGCAGGCTCGGGTGGGGCGACGTGCCGGCCGCCGCCGGGTGCTCGAGTGGCGGTCCTCTTGGCCGCGCCGGTCACGACGACACCTCAACCACCGCCACCACCACACACGACCGCTCCAGCCACACCGACACACCCACCACCGCGCACGACGGCCCCCTCGGCTGGCCCGGCTACGACGACCAGCTGGCCCAGGCCACCGAGCGAACCGGCGAACGCGAGTCCGTCGTGTGCGGCATCGCGGAAATCGGCCGCGTCACCGCGATGGTCGTGGCATTCGAGTTCGGCTTCTTCGGCGGCTCGCTGGGAACCCGCACCGGCGCACGCATCGAGCAGGCGTTCGAGCGGGCCCGCGCGCTGCGGCTGCCGGTGGTGTCGCTGGTCAGGACCGGAGGCAGCCGGATGCAGGAGGGCACGCCCGCCTTGCTGCAGCTGCAACGCATCGCGCGCCAGCTCGTCCTGACGCGTGAGGCGGGGCTGCCGCACATCGCCGTGCTGCGCGACCCCACCACCGGTGGCGGCTGGGCGACGCTCGGGGCCGGCGCCGACGTCGCGCTGGGCCTTCGCGGTGCCCAGGTCGGGTTCGCCGGGTCACGGGTGCGGCCGCCGGGATACTCGGTGACCCAGCAGTTCGCGGCCGGTCTGGTCGATCAGCTCGTGCCGCCGGACGAGCTGCGGGTCCGGCTGGAACGCTGGCTGCGGCTGCTCACCCCGGCCGAGCTCGAGCCCGCTGCCGTGCCGGCGGCGCTGGGATGTGCGGAGTTGCCGGACACCGGCTGGGACGCGGTGCAACGCGCCCGTGCACCGGACCGGCCGCGTGCCGCCGCTTACCTCGCGGCCTACTTCGACTGGCACGAGCCGATCAGCGGAGACCGTTGCGGCGGCGTCGATTCCGGTGTGCTGTGCGGGTTCGGACAGCGTTCCGGCACGACGATCGCGTACGCCGCGCAGTGCGGCACGGCCACGCGGCCGGCCGGGTTTCGCACGGCGGCGCGCCTGGTGCGGCTGGCCGACCGGCTCGGGATCCCGGTGCTGACGCTCGTGGACACGCCCGGCGCGGCCAACGACGCGGCCGCCGAGAAGGCGGGTGTCGGAGCGGCCATCGCGGACATGTTCACCGCGGTCGCGGCCGCTCGGGTGCCGGTGACGACGCTGGTGATCGGCGAAGGCGGGTCCGGTGGAGCACTCGCGTTCGCGGCGCCCGGCCGGTTGTGGGTCACGCCGAACAGCTACCTCGCGGTGATATCGCCCGAGCTCGCGGCGGCGATCCTGAAGCGCGATCCGTCGCGGGTGCGGGACACCGCCGACCAGTTGCGGCTGCGGCCGCAGGACCTGGTCGAGCTCGGGATCGCGCGCGGAGTCGCTAGGCCGCGGGAACGGTGAACACCCGCAGGAACGTGTCGAGCAGCTTGCGGCGGCCGCTCACGTCGACCCGCCCGCTCTTCGCCGCCCGCACGATCGCGCGGTAGGAGGCCAGCTCGTCGTCGGCGAGGTTGGCCGTGATGACCAGATCCGGCTTGCCGGGGTGCGGACCGACACCGGTCTCGAGCTTGCCGTCGGTCAGCACGGCGTGCAGCACGAAGTCGCGCGCGTGGATCTCCCAGCTCGCGGTCACGCCGGCCGCCTCCTGGGGCTGGAAGGCGGCGCGGAGGTTCAGCGTCACACCCTCGACGCTGACGTGGTCGCCCGGCTGCGGGTCGCCGAGCTGCCTGGCACCCCAGCGGCCGAGCGCGAGGAGTGCGGGCTCCAGCTCCTGGCCGGACGGGGTCAGCGCGTAGACGGTCATCAGCGCGCCGAGTTTCTTGTGCCGCTCCGGCGCGAGCTCGACGACGGCGGCGCTGAGCGAGACATCGGACGGAGACCGCTGATGATCGGCGCCCTCGCCCTCGAACTCGTGGCGATGCTGGTGTTCCTGTTCGCGCCGTCGATCGGCTGGCTCATCGCCGCCCGCATCGTCCAGGGCGTCGCCACCGGCGCGGCGTCGAGATCGGCGGCGATGGTCGCGATCCTCGTCGCGGCCGGTGCACCGACCCCGCTCTGGCCGATCTACCAGCACGACTGGGGCCTCCAGCCGTGGCTGCTGACGCTGGCGTTCGGCGTCTACGCCTTATCTCGCGATGGACTGTCCGCGATCGTGGCGGGCGTGGTCATCGGCGTCACCGGAATCGCGGCCACGGCAACGGGTTTCGGCGTGGTCACCGCGGACGTCGGCCTGTCCGGTGTGGTCCTCACCGTCCGCAAGCGGTGACCCGCCTGCCCGGCCTGGGCGACAGCACGGGCATGGTCGTAGCCGCCCAGGGGCAGGCCGACGCGGTCCGGGGCACGGCAGTCCCGCGGACGACGAACATCGGCTGCTGCGCTTCCTCAGCGAATGACCGCCACCTTCTCCGACCACGGCAGCGCTTCCTCCAGCTGGGCCGCGAGCCGGATCAGCAGCGACTCGCCCGCGAGCGGCGCGACGAACTGCACGCCCAGCGGCAACCCGTCCGCCGTCCAGTGCAGCGGCAACGAGATCGCCGGACGCCCCGTCAGGTTCGCGAGCTGCGTGTACGGGACCCAGCCGAGGTTGTCGGAGATCATGTCGTCGAGGATCTTCGTGTAGCGCAGGAGATGGGCCGTGCGGGTCTTGAGCAGCACGTCGGTCGCCCGCTGCAACGACTGCGGCAGGTCGAACGCGCCGACCGCGGGAGGCGGGGTGGCGAGCGTCGGCGTGAGCAGCAGGTCGTAGGACTCGAAGAACACGCTGAGTCTGCGGGTGTGCTCGTGCCGCCGGTGGACGGCGTCCACGTAGTCGACGGGGCTCGTTGCCCGTCCCAGCGCGGCCATGAGCAGCGTGTCGCGCTCGAACGCGATGTCCGGCGCCTTCGACACCCGCTTGGCGTCGGCGACCTTCCAGGCGAGGTTCACGAACCACTGCAGCAGGAAGTCGCGGGCGAGCGCGGCGTCGTCGAACGGCGCCTCCGGCAGTTCCTCGACCTGGTGGCCGAGATCGGTCAGCACCCGCACGGCGTTCTCGACGGCCGCGTACGCCTCGGCGTGCGGCTTCGGGGTGATCGCGGACGGCACCCGCACGCCGATCCGCAGCTTGCCCGGACTCTCGCCGACGCACGACGCGAACGACGCTTCCGGCATAGCGGGCGAGAACGGCCCGAACGGCTCGCCGCCGCAGATGACGTCGAGCATCGCGGCCGTGTCCCGCACGGTCCGCGACACGACACCCTGCACCGCCGCGCCGTGCATCATCTCTGCGGTCTCCGGGCCGAACGGGGTGAGCCCGCGGCCCGGCTTCAGCCCGACGAGCCCGCAGCACGCCGCGGGAATCCTGATCGAGCCGCCACCGTCGTTCGCGCCGGCGCACGGCACGATCCCCGCGGCGACCGCGGCCGCCGATCCGCCCGACGACCCGCCGGGCGTCCGCTCCAGGTCCCACGGGTTGCGCGCGGGTCCCCAGGCGAGCGACTCGCTGATCGCCTTCGCGCCGAACTCCGGCAGGTTGGTCTTGCCGAAGATCACCAGGCCCGCGTCGAGCCAGCGCTGGACGACGGTCGAGTGCTCGGCGGCCGGATGCGCCTTCAGCGACCGGGACCCGTTCGACGACGGCAGGCCCGCGTAGTCCTGGCCGAGGTCCTTGATCAGGAACGGCACCCCGGCGAACGGGCCGGTGAGGTCGTCCGACGGCTCGGCGGGAACGTCCCTGACGATCGCGTTGATCCGCGGGTTGACCGCGGCGGCACGGTCCCGCGCCGCCGTCAGCAGTTCAGCCGCGGACACCTGCCGGTCCGCGACCAGCCGGGCCAGCCCGGTGGCGTCGTACTTCCGGTACTCGTCGAAGTCCACGCGATCAAAGTAACCGCTATCGGGGCTCCAGGACGCAGGTCGCCAGTTCGTTCATGGCTGCCCGGATGCCGGTGTCGACGACGGCGCGCAACACGTCGGGACGTCGTTCGGTGCGGCCGACGCGCAGGCTGCCGAGGGGCGGGCGGATCTGCAGGCACGCGGGATGCGACGCGAGCAGGTCCTCCTCCTCGAGGCGGATCTCCAGGTGACGCAGCCAGGTCTGCGCGACTCCCGGCGCGTGGCGGGCGAACCACCGCGTCAGCACGATCCGTTCGCCGCGGGACGGGGCGGACGGGGTCTCGTCGCTTCGGCGCGTGCGCAGGGCGACGATGTGCGTGGCCTTCTGGGCGAGTGCCGTCCGCACGCCGAACGACTCGCTCAGGCCCGCGTCGACGTACGGGCGGCCTTCGATCACGACAGGCCTGCCGGTGAGCAGCGGCATCGCGGTCGACGCCCTCAGCGCGGCCTGCAGGCTCGGGATGTCGTGGATCAGCGGGTGCAGGTCGGCCGGCTCACCGGTGCGGGCGTCGGTGGCGATCGGGTGGAACTCGACGGGGTTGTCGAGGATGTCCTGGAAGCCCATCGGCATGACCCGGGTGTAGACGGTGTGGATGAGGTGCTGGGTGTCCACGACCGGTTGCCGGCGGAAGGCGCGCATCGGGTTGATCGTCGTCCGCATGACTCTCGGGTCCCACCACGCGTGTTTGGTGCTCTCGGCACGGCCGCACAACAGCCACGCGCCGTTCAGGGAACCCGCCGAGCTGCCGTAGACCGCGTCGAACGCCGGCAGCAGGCCGAGTCGCTCGATGGCGACGGTCATGCCGCTCGAGTAGGCACCGCGTGAGCTTCCACCTTCGATCAGCAGCACCAGGCGCGCGTCGTCGGTTCGCTGTCCTGGAGTGCTTCGGCGCTGCACGCGGTCGCGCAGCAGCTGTAGAACGGCGTCGGACACCTGTCCCCCTTCGTGCGAGTGCGAGCAGTACCAGTGTCCCCCGCCGAATTGCGCGGTGCTGCTAACGTGGAAGAGAGATCAACGCCTCGATGAGGAGCTCGACGTGCTGCTGGTGGGTGAAGACGACATCTCAGGGTGAGCCCGAGATGTGACAGGCCATCGCTCGTGATGGCCGTTTCGTCGTCCCCTTTTCCACTCGCGCGATCGGTTCGCGCGCAGCACATCCCGAGGTTTCACCCATGCCCGACGCAGGCATCGTCGTGTCCACCCTGTCCTTCGCCTGGCCCGACGACACCCCGGTGTTCGACGGCCTCTCCGTCACGGTGCCCAGCGGCCGCACCGGTCTCGTCGCCCCGAACGGCGCGGGTAAGTCGACACTGCTCAAGCTCATCGCGGGAACGCTGACGCCCACCGGTGGCAGCGTGTCCGTCGACGGCGTGCTCGGCCACCTGCCGCAGGACCTCCCGCTGACCGCGGAGCTGACCGTCGCCGAGGTGCTCGGCGTGGCGGACGTGCTGCGGGCGATCGCGGCCGTCGAGTCCGGTGACGTCGACGAGGAGCACTTCACCGTCATCGGCACCGACTGGGACCTGGAGGAACGCACCCGCGCCCAGCTCGACCGGCTCGGGCTCGGCGACCTCGCGCTCGACCGCAGGCTCGGCACGCTGAGCGGCGGGCAGATCATCTCGCTCGGGCTCGCGGCCCAGCTGCTCAGGCAGCCGGACGTGCTGCTGCTCGACGAGCCGACCAACAACCTCGACCTGGAGGCCCGGCACCGGCTGTACGACGTCCTGGACGACTGGCGCGGGTGCCTGCTCGTGGTGAGTCACGACCGCGCGCTGCTCGACCGGATGGACCGGATCGCGGAGCTCGACGGCGGCGAGATCCGGTTCTACGGCGGCAACTTCAGCGAGTACGAGGAGGCCGTCGCCGCCGAGCGCGAGGTCGCGGAGAAGAACATCCGCAGCGCCGGGCAGGAGGTCAAGCGCGAGAAGCGGGAGATGCAGCAGGCTCGCGAACGCGCGGCCAGGCGGGCGAGCAACGCGCAGCGCAACCTCTCCAGCGCCGGTCTGCCGCGGATCTTCGCCGGCAACATGAAGCGCAACGCCGAGGTGACCGCGGCCAAGGCCGACGGCACGCACGCGGCGCGGCTCAGTGCCGCCAGGACGCGGCTGGACCAGGCCGAGCGGGCGTTGAGGGACGAGCAGAAGATCAGCCTGGAGCTGCCGCAGACCGCCGTGCCGGCCGGCCGCACGCTGTTCCTCTGCACGGGTCTCCGCGTCCGTGACCTGTTCGACGGTGTGGACCTGGCGATCCGGGGTCCGGAACGCATCGCGCTGGCCGCCCCGAACGGTGCGGGCAAGTCGACGCTGCTGCGCGTCGTCCACGGGTCGCTCGCACCGGACAGCGGCGAGGTGAAGCGCGCCGACGGCCGCGTCGCCTACCTGTCGCAACGGCTGGACCTGCTCGACGACGCCCGCACGGTGGCCGAGAACCTCGCCGCGTTCGCCCCGGCCCTGCCACCAGCGGAACGGATGAACCTGCTGGCGCGCTTCCTCTTCCGCGGCCCGCGGGCCCACCTGCCGGTCGGCGTGCTGTCCGGCGGCGAACGGCTGCGGGCCACGCTGCCGTGCGTCCTGTTCGCCGAGCCCGCGCCGCAGCTGCTGTTGCTCGACGAACCCACCAACAACCTCGACCTGATCAGCGCAGGTCAGCTGGAAAGCGCGCTGAACGCGTACCAGGGCGCGTTCGTCGTCGTGAGCCACGACGAACGGTTCCTGAACGAGGTGAGGATCGACCGCCGGCTGCGCCTGGACAACGGCAAGTTGCTGGAGGCCGGCAATGGCTGAGGCCGCGCTGGTCGCCTCCGAGCTGGTGCGCGTCTTCGGCGACCGGCGGGTGCTCGACGGGGTGTCGCTGACCGCGGCACCCGGCAGGCGGATCGGGCTGATCGGGGAGAACGGTGCAGGCAAGTCGACGCTGCTGCGGCTGTTCGCGGGCACCGACCAGCCCGACCGTGGCACCGTGACCCGCCCGCCCGATCTGGGTTTCCTGCACCAGGAGATGCCTTACGCGGAGTCCGCCACGGTCGCCGACGTCGTCGACGACGCACTCGCGGAGGCACGGGCGGACCTCGCCGAGCTGGACCGCCTCGCATCGTTGCTCGCCACCGAAGACGTTTCGGCCGCCTACGCGGAACGACTCGAACTGGCGCAGCGGCACGAGGCCTGGGACGCGGACCGCCGCGCCGGGATCGTCCTCGCCGGCCTCGGTCTCGCCGACGTGGCCTGGGAACGCCGGCTCGGTTCGCTCTCCGGTGGCGAGCGCCGCCGGCTCGCGGTCGCCGCGCTCGTGGTCCGCAGGCCGTCGGCGTTGCTGCTCGACGAACCGACGAACCACCTCGACGACGCCGGGGCCGAGTTCCTCGCGGAGCGGCTGCGGGAGCTGCCCGGCACCGTCGTGCTGGCGAGCCACGACCGGGCGTTCCTCGACGCGGTGTGCACGGACCTCGTCGACCTCGACCCCGCGGTGGACGGCCCGGTCCGGTTCGGCGGCACCTACAGCGAGTACGTGCGGCACAAACGCGCCGAGCGCGACCGCTGGGAACGCCGTCACCTCGAAGAGCAGGAAGAGCTCGCCGAGCTGCGAGAGTCGCTCGGCATCACCGCGCACCGTGTAGCGCCGAACCGCGCGCCGCGGGACAGCGAGAAGATGGGCTACGGCGTCCGCGCCAACCGCGTGCAGAGCCAGATCTCCCGCCGGGTCCGCAACACCACGCGCCGCATCGAGGACCTGGAACGCCGCCGCGTGCCCGCTCCCCCGCGCCCGCTGAGCTTCACCCCCGACGCGCTGACGTCGTTCGCCGAGGACGAGCTTCTGGTGTCACTGCGACAAGTCCACGTGCCCGGACGCCTCGAGCTCGACCACCTCGACGTGCGCGACGGCACGCGGCTGCTCGTGACCGGCCCCAACGGCGCGGGCAAGTCGACCCTGCTGCTGGTGCTCGCCGGTCAGCTCCAGCCGCCGGGCGTGCGGCGGCATCCTCGGCTCCGCGTCGGTCTGCTCGCCCAGGACACCGAGTTCGCCAACCCGCGCCTCACCCCGCGTGGCACCTACGGCCGGGCGCTCGGCGCCGAACGGGTCGGGCGGGTGTCGCTGGAGTCGTTGGGGTTGCTGCACAAGCGGGACCTGGGCAAACCGGTCGGCGCGCTGTCGGCGGGCCAGCGACGCAGGCTCGCGCTCGCGCTGCTCGTGGCCGATCCACCGCACCTGCTGCTGCTCGACGAGCCCACCAACCACCTGTCGCCGACGCTGTGCGACGAGCTGGAGGACGCGCTGGGGGTGGGGCCGGGCGCGATCGTGCTCGCGAGCCACGACCGGTGGTTGCGGCGGCGGTGGGAAGGCAGAGATCAGCCTCTGACCGGCCACAGTGGACAGTCGCGCACCGGCGGGAGCTGTGCCAAGCTGCGAGACGTGACCGAGCCCGAAGAGCCGCCCACCCACCGCAACGAGATGAGCGGATCGGCTCAGAACGTGGTGCAGGCCGGCACGGTTCACGGCGGGATCCACGTCTACGGGTCCAGCACACCTCCCCGCCCGGCAGACTCCGGTGACGCGTTCACGGCCGTCGTCAACGCGCTGCTGGAGGTGCCTTCGGTGCGTGACGAGTCGAGCCGCAAGCTGGTCCTGGCGAGATTGCGACGGGAGATCGCCGAGGCGGTGCCGCACCACCAGCGCGCCCGGCTGCACGTGATCGAGCTGGTGCGCACCTGCCAGGACTACGACGGCGGTCTCGACGATCTGCTGCGTGTGCTGCGGGAATTGGAAGGCGAGTCCAATCCGGTGCGCCGTTCGGAGGAAGCCGTGCGCGCACTGGTGGACGACAGTCCGCGAATTTGATTGCGGTCTGTAATACACGACGGTGACAAACCGACACCCTGAGGTCGGGCGATCGCTGCCATACTCCGAACACCGACCTCGACCGGGGAGGCCAGGATGGTGTGGGCGGAGGAGAGTGCTGAACGCGGTACTCTGTGGCCTCTTGTCGACGCCATGCGGAAAATCACCTGTTTGGCGGATCGCAGTGGCCGCAACCTGGTAGCCCGGATGGTGTGTGACGAACTGCGCGAGCAATTGCCGTTCGAGGAGCACAAACAGGCGGTCGGACACCTGTACAGCCTGGCAGAGGTGTGCACGCAACACCCGAAAGGGCTGACTGCGTTGCAGCGCGTGCTCGAACGGATTGAGCAGGGCTCGAAGCCGATGGCAGCGCTGCGGGCAATAGTTGCGGAGATGACAGCACTCGAAATCCTTCCGGCGGAGGAAACCAAGAGGCTGTTCACGTTGCTGCACGGCGTCGTGGTGGCCGACATCGCCGATATTTACGAGACCATCGCGGGTCCGGCGGCGCCCCGGCTCCGCGAGCAAACGACCTATCTCGAGGTGTTCCGCGCACTTGAGACCATGAATTCCGATCCGAGCGGAATACCGAAACCGCTGCTGCTCGTCGAGCACATCGCGGCCAGGGTGCGACCGGAGCTCGCGATCGAGCTGCGCCGGTGGGTGGAGCACCAGGCCATCCGGATGGATCTCGCGCACGAGCTCAAAGCCGTGCGGGACAACGCCCCGGACACGCCGGACCTGCTGGCGCCCCCGCCCCGCTCCGCGGCCTATCTGTTGCTGCAGCTGCAACGCGAGGGCGCCACGGGCGACCGGTACCGCCTGTCGCACTGGCGGCAGCTCGACCTGTCTCAGGGGTGGTCGCCGCACCGCGGCCGGGACCTGGTCGACGATCTCGAGGCGATGAAGGAACACGTCGCCGCACTCATCGAAGAGGTCGAGGAGAACTGGGGGCAGTACCGCCCCGACATCCACATCGAGATCATCCTGCCCAGCGAGATCATCTCGCTCGACGTGGACCAGTGGCCGTGGGAGACCGACAGCCTGATTCCGGAACCGATCGGCTGCCGGTACCCGTTGGTGGTGCGCAGCCTCGACCGGATGGTGCGGCGCAAGTGGCACCGGTCCTGGCACGCCCGCTGGGAAGTGCTGGTGACGCAGCTCAAGATCAGCCATGCGATCAAACGCGACTCCGCGTGCTGGAGCCGTGCCTCCACGGGCGACGGGTTGCGCGAGCTGATGTCGAACTTCGAGCGCAAGCCGAAGCTCGTGTCGCTGGTGCTGAGCGCGCCGCCCCAGGTCGAGAAGGCGGGCCAGGACGAGGTCGCGGTCGGGCTGAGGGCGGGCGTGCCGCTCATCGTGTGGCATCGGGAGAAGTGCGACTCGACCGAGTTCGTCGCGATGGTCGAGGAACTCCTGCACGGCGAGGACGATCCCCATCACCTGCTCGAACGGGTCCGCTTGGCACGTGCGACAGCCTTCCAGGAAGGCTCGGCGGCGAGGCACGTCTGCGAGAAGTTGACGATCTTGTTCGATGACCCGGCAAGGGTGGTGGTGCCGGTCCCGCCGGCAGCGCCAGAAGGGGTGTCGGTGGCCTGAGTATGAGCGAGCAGCTCGATCCGTCCGGATGGCACGTGTACCGCGGCACCGGGGATGCCGCCGAGTCACCCATCGCCGAACTGCCCGAGCCGCCGCCGTGGCGCAGGTTCACGGGCACCGGCGAGGTCACCCGTCCTCCCGACGACGGGTCCGAGGTCCACCGCCGGATCGGCGCGTTGCTGCGGACGCCGCGCAAGCCGCAGCCGCTCGAGGTGCTCATGGTCAACGCGGCGATCTACCTGCGCAGGCCGTTGCTGGTGACGGGAAATCCGGGTACGGGCAAGTCGTCGCTGGCGTACCTGATCGCCAGAGAGCTCGGACTGGGCCCAACGTTGCGGTGGCCCGTCACGAGTCGCACGGTGCTCAAGGACGGCCTGTACCTCTACGACGCGATCGGACGCGTGCAGGCCGCGGCGAGCCAGGGGCCCGGCAGCGAGTCCGACATCGGCGACTACGTCCACCTGGGTCCGCTCGGCACCGCGCTGCTGCCGTTCGACCTGCCGCGGGTGCTGCTGATCGACGAGCTGGACAAGGGCGACATCGACCTGCCCAACGACCTGCTGAACGTCTTCGAGGAAGGCGAGTACGACATCCCGGAACTCGTCCGGCTGGCGAGGAGGCAGCCGGACGTCTCCGTGTTCACCGCCGATCGCGGCGGCTCGGCGGTGGTGCGCAACGGTGTCGTGCAGTGCAGGCAGTTCCCCATCGTCATCATCACCAGCAACGGCGAACGCGAGTTCCCGCCCGCGTTCCTGCGCCGATGCCTGAAACTCCACTTCGAGGCACCCGACTTCGACCAGCTCGGCGGCATGATCGCCGCTCATCTCGGCGAGGCGGAGGGTGTCGACGTCGCCCTGCTCATCGCCGACTTCCTCGAGCGCAGCGCGCAGCTCGGCGGGCTCGCCTCCGACCAGCTGCTCAACGCCGTGCACCTGGCGACCCAGCTCGCCACGTCCGGCTCCTACCAGCTGGACCAGGACTGGAACAAACTGCTGACCGCGATCTGGCACCCGTTGTCGTCGGAGGTGGGATGAGCCGGCTGCCCAGGGATGAACGGACCCCGGTCGACGCGTCGACCGGGTTTGACGCTGTTGTCCTGCAACAGTTCGTTCAGACAGGCGGCCAGGACCAGCCACTGTCCACATCGGACCTGACCTACCGCGAGGTGCGGGACGCGCTCTGGCTCGCCCGGCAGCTGCACCGGCCGGAACCGGCGACGCCACCGGCCCCGCCGGACGACCCGGTTCCTCCCGCGGCAACCGAGCAGGACGAGCCGGACCGGGAAAGCCCGGCCGCGGAGGAAGAAAACAAACCGGAACCCCGCGACACCACCACCGCACCCGCTCCGCCCGAACCTCCGAAACTCGCCGAGGAGGAGAACTGGACACCGGGACCGGCCAACGTTTTCCCGATCCCGGTCGGCGATGGCGCGACGACGAACGGCGACTCCGCGCTCGCCTGGCCCACGGTGCCCGCGCTGTCGGAACCCCGCCGGATCGCGGGCGCGCTGCGGCCGTTCATGCGGCCGGCGCCGTCGCCGTGGCGCCGGGTCCTGGACGAGGAGGCCACGGCGGTGCGCGCGGCGCAGGAAGGCCTGTGGCTGCCCGAGTGGCGACCGGCGCCCTCGCGCCAGTTCGACGTGGTGCTGGTCGCCGACACCGCGCCGTCGATGGAGATCTGGCGGCAGACGGTCCAGGACTTCTTGGTCCTGTTGCAACGCCAGGGAGCGTTCCGCGACGTGAGGTTGCTGCGTCTCGACTGTTCCAAGGCCTCGCTCGCGGACCTCGTGCTGCGACCGGAAGGCCAGCAGGAGCGCGGACATCACTGGTCTGACCTCGTCGATCCGACGGGCCGCCGGATCGTCCTGGTGATGACGGACGCCATCGGCCGCGCGTGGCACGAAGGCGCGGCGAGCGAGCTGCTGTTCCGGTGGGGACGGGTGATGCCGACCGCCGTCGTGCACGTGCTGGAGCAACGATTGTGGCGGTGGGGCGGTATCGCGACCCGCCGCGTCCGGCTGTGCGCGCCCGCACCGGGATCGGCCAACAAGGACCTGCGCGTGCGCGTGGTCGAGCCGGACCTCGCACTCGACGTCGGCGATCCCGCCGCGATCCCGGTGCCCGTCCTCGGGCTGTCGGCCGAGTGGTTCGCCGGCTGGTCGCGGCTGCTCACCGCGCCGGGCTCGGAATGGGTCGAGACCACGGCGGCGATGGTGCAGCCACGCCCGGACGAACCCGTGGTGAGCACACCGGAAGAGCCGGCAGAGAAACTGACGGCACGCACCAGGGTCATGCGCTTCCGGACGCAGGCGTCGGTGCAGGCGTTCCACCTCGCGGGTCTGCTGGCCGCGACACCGCTGAGCCTGCCGCTGATCAAGCTCGTCCAGCGGATCATGCTGCCGGGCGCGAGCCTCTCCGTCCTCGCCGAGGTCGTGCTCGGCGGGCTGCTGAAGAGCGTGCCCGCCAAAGGATCCTCGCCGGATCCGACCCGCGTGGCCTACGAGTTCCACGACGGCGTTCGTGAGGAATTGCTCTCGGGAGTGCGCCGGTCGGACACGATCCGGGTCGCGCGAATGGTCGGCCAGTACGCCGATCGCATCAACGCGACATTGCGAAATTTCGCCGCCGCACTCGATGCGCCGAACGACACCGCCGATCCCACGCCGATCGCCGAAAACCTTCCGTACATCCGGGTGCAGGAGGCGGTGTTCCGCGCACTCTCCGGCCCGTACAGCAGGCGAGCAAAGCGTCTTGCGACCTCTAGACTTCGCTTGGAATACGACGTTCCTGTATCGATACAGCAGCTTGAACGGCAAGCGGAGCAGGAGAAATCCAGCGTGCAGCTGACCGAACCCCCGAACGTGACCGCTTCGACCGGCGGCACGTTCTCGGCCGAGGGAGAAGACGTGACCGCCCCAGAATTCCCTCTTTCGGTGGAACAACGACGCGAAGGTATGAGCAAACCTCAGGTGTGGGGCTCGGTTCCGCTGCGAAATCCCGACTTCGTCGGCAGGAAACAGCTGCTGGAAAGCCTCCGCCAGCGCCTGCTCGAACCCGGCGCCACTGCCGTTCTTCCCGAAGCACTGCACGGCATGGGCGGTGTCGGCAAGTCCCAGACGGTCGTCGAATACATCTACCAGCACGCTGCCGAGTACGACATCGTCTGGTGGATCTCGGCCGAGCACCCGGCACAGATCACGGCCAGCCTGGTCGAGCTGGCGAAGAAGATGGGCCTGCCCACGGCGGCGACCGCGGACACCGCGATTCCCACCGTGCTGGACGCGCTGCGGCGCGGCGAGGAGCCCTACTCCCGCTGGATCCTGGTGTTCGACAACGCGGACCGCCCCGAGACCGTCCGTCAGTTCTTCCCCGCGGGTTCCGGTCATGTCGTGGTCACGTCGCGCAACTCCGAGTGGGGCAACATCGCGCGGCCGGTCGAGGTCGACCTGTTCACCCGCGCCGAGAGCAAGCAGCTGCTGAACCGGCGCGGTGGTGAGCTGACCGACGCCGACGCCGACCGGCTGGCCGAGGCACTGGGCGACCTGCCACTGGCCATCGAGCAGGCGGCCGCCTGGCGGTCGCAGACCGGCATGCAGGTCTCGGAGTACCTCGACCTCCTCGAGCAGAACCGCATCGAGCTGCTGGAGGCCGGTACGTCGAGCGACTACCAGCTGCCGGTCGCCGCGGCGTGGAACGTTCCGCTGAACCGGTTGAAGCAGGAGCACCGCGCGGCTCTGCAACTCCTGCAGGTCTGCGCCTTCTTCGGCCCGGAACCCATTTCCCGCAAGCTGTTCAGCGGCGCACGCGGCACGCCCGTGCCCGAGGCGCTCGCCAAGGCGTTCGCCGACCCGATCAAGCTCAACCGCGCGGTGCGCGAGATCAGCCGGTACAGCCTCGCCAAGATCGACCACAGGAACAACACGTTGCAGCTGCACCGGCTCGTCCAGACCGTGCTGAAGAACCGCCTGAACGCCGACGAGCAGGACGTCATGCGGCACGCCGTGCACGAGCTGCTGGTCAAGGGCGATCCCGGCGACCCCGACAGCGCGGCCAACTGGCCGCAGTACGCCGCACTCCTTCCGCACGCGACCATGTCGAAGGCGGTGAACTGTCATGACGACTGGGTGCGCGAGCTGATGATCAATCTCGTTCGCTACCTGCTCGCCAGCGGTGACTACGGCGGCGCGCTCGACTTCTCCGAGCAGTGCATCTCCGTCTGGCGGGACAACCTCGGCGAGACCAACCTGGGTACGCTGAAGATGTCCCGCTGGCACGCCATCGCACTGCGCAGGCTCGGCAAGATCGACCAGGCGATGGAGCTCAACGAGAAGACCCTCGGCCTGCTGCGCAGCGAGGTCGGCGAGGACAACGACGCCTTCCTCAGCATGCTCGACACCGTCGCGGCCGACCGGCGCACGAAGGGCAGGTTCACCGAGGAACTGGAACTGCAGCAGCAGGTGTACGAGCGGTCCAAGGTCATCCTCGGCGAGACCGAACCGGACACGCTCTACTACGCGGCCAACCTCGCGAGCTGCTTCCGGATCATGGGTGACTTCTTCCGCGCACGGGAGCTCGACCAGGAAACGCTGAGCCGCCGGAGCGTCGTGCTGGGCGAGGACCACATCCTCACGTACCGCTCCCGCAACGCGCTCGCCATGGACATCCGCGAGTCCGGGGACTACGTCGCCGCGGGCAAGCTGCAGGAGGAGACGCTCGAGAAGCAGAAGGAGCTCTTCGGCGAGGACCACCCGTTCACCATCGGCGCCATGCGCAACCTGGCGGTCGCCCTGCGCAAGGCGGGTGACCACGAAGGCGCGCGGCAGCAGTCCGAGCAGTGCGTGGCTCTCTACAGCCGCCGTCACGGCGAGAAGCACATCGACACCGTGACGTCGTTGATGTGTCTGTCCGCGGACCTGCGGCTCATACCCGACCTGGCGAGGTCGCTCGAACTGGCGGCGCAGAGCCACCGCCTGTTCAAGGACATTCGCGGCGAGGACCACCCGTACACCCAGATCGCGGCCACGAACCTCGCGGTGACGTGCCGGCTCGCCGGTGACCCCGGCAGGGCCCGTGCGCTCAACGAGGAGGCCGTGGCGAAACTGCGGGAGTTGTTCCACAACGACCACCCGTTCACGATGGTCGCGGCGACGAACCTCGCCAGTGACCTCGCGGCGCTCGGCGAGCACGAGAACGCCATGAGGCTCGACGAGGACCTGCTGGCCCGGTCGACCGAGGTGCTCGGCGCGGAGCACCCGTCGACGCTCGCCGTGGCGCTGAACCTGTCGATCGACCTGACGAACGTGGGCCGGGCGGAGGACGCGGCGATCCTGCACTCGACCACGATGGCCGGATTCCGCAGGGCGCTCGGCGACAACCACCCGGCCACGTTGGCGGCGAGCCAGTCGGTACGGGCGAACTGCGACTCGGACACGATGGAGCTCTGAGGGATCAGCTCGCCGTCATCCAGGCGGCGAGCTCTTCGGGTGCAGGCGGTGCACCGGTGCGTGCTGTTACGCACGCGTGCACCGCACGCACAGTCGCGGGCTGATCGAGCAATGCGGCGACCTGAGAGGCGAGACCCAACCCGATCCAGGCGTCCACGTCACGCGGATCCCTCCGCACCCGGCGCGCGTACGCCGCTGCCGCGCTGCCGCGCTCCCCGCGGGCGAACATGGCTTCCGCCGACTCCAGCGACACCGCCCGTTCGAACCGATCCGGCGCCAGTGCCCGCATCTCCAGCAGCACACTTCTCGGCCTGGCAGCGGTGGTACCGCCCGGCACGACCTCACTGCGCGCCCGGCCAGGACACGGCGCATCCCGCATCCAGGCGTCCGCCAGCACCACGACGTCGGCGGGTTCCGGCCGCAGGTGGTGCATCCGCCACACCGCGCGGTGCTCGGCCAGCAGATCGGCGACGGTCCCGGCCAGGTCGTCCGGCACGGGCGCCGTCTCGCACACCGACAACCGCACCGAGGCCGCCGCGACGAACGCGCGTCCCAGATCGGTGAGTCTCGTGTTGCCGCGCAACGAGTCGACGGCAGCACGTACCTGAGCGCGCCGCAGCGCGAAGGAGAACCAGGCGCGGCGGGCCTCGGAGGGAGGGACGAGGTCGCGCTGCACGTGCCAGAACTCGACCACGGCCGTGAACGCGTAGATCCCGTGCAGCAGGCCGACGAGCCCGCGCGGATCGTCACGCCACGGCGCGTACACCCAGCCCGGCTCGGTCGTGGTCAGGTCGACGAGGTCGACCAGCGCGTTGAGCTTCGAGTGCTGGATCTCGTGCACCAGCGCCTCGGCGAGCTGGGTCGCCGTCGCCTTGGCGGACATGGCGATCCCGCCGAACGCGTTCGACGACGACGCGGCGAACACCGAGGTGCCGGCACCGAGCGGGATCAACGCGCGCAGGCCCGCCGCAAGCTCGTCCGCGCACCCCGGGTGCCACCGCGTCAGCAGGTGCCAGGCCTCGTCGAGCAGCTTCGCCCACTCCTCCCGCTCGACCGCGTCGAGCGGGGCGGGAGCAACGGGCGTGGTGAACTCGCGATGCGGGTCCAGGTCCTCGAACGTGATCGCCAGCGTCCGGCCGCCCGCCGAGACCCGGTGATCCCTGGCGCGCAGGAAGGTGCCGCCGTGCGCCACCGTGACCTCACCGCCTCCGATGCTCAACTCGGCCTGTCCGGCGGGGAACCCGGTGGACGGCAGCTGCCACTGCCCCACGGTCGGCAGCATCACCGCGCCGTGCACGACGGGGACCGAGATGGTGCACTCCAGTCCACCTCGGACGGCTGCCGCGGCGGCGACCGTGTGCAGCACCCCGGCTTCCCGCCAGGACGGTGCCGCACCGGCGATGTCGTGCAACGCCTTCGCCAAACGGACGCCCACGGTCGGATACATCACCACGTCTTCAACCACGGCTGGCGCGATGTTTTCGGCGTCAGCGAGCAAATTCCACGCGTGCTCGACATCGCGCAACGCCCCGACGGCTGCCTCGAACAACGACTTCAGCATCAACCGCCGAATGCTGTACTGGCCTTTTCGCAACGCCGCCGTGCTTTCGGCGTCGATTTGCCCGGCGCAGATCTGTTCGAAGACCGAACGCGGTAGCCGGAGTGTGGCCGGGGTGCCACCACTCAACGTTGTTCCTGGACGGCGTCGCCCGGGGTACAGCTCCGGGCGTTCGACATCATCCGCGCAATCGCGTCGTCGAGCTCCGGTCCCCGGAAATTGCGAAGCGCCGAGAGGGGAATCCCGGTCAGATCCATCTGGTGGGTCAAGAGATCCGGTCGCGAATCCATCGTTGGCCCTCCCTCGCCCCGACAGCAATTCCATCATGCCCGCCAGGAGACGGTATGGGGAGCGCCCAGCGCGGCGAATTCCTCTCGTCCGAACGGATTCGTCACCCGTGCGGGGCGGCCGCCCTGGCGAGAACGCGCCGCCGCCCGTCGGAGGCCGCCAGCACCCGCCGCGCCTCGTCCTGCATCGACTGCAGCGCGAGGTCGTCACCGGCCTCGACGGCGAGCGACTCCTGCCAGAACCGGTCCTCGATCGCGCGCCAGTCCGGCTTCTCGGTGACCTCGACGCCGACGAACCCCGCTGCCGGCAGCTGCTCGGCGAGGTTCGTCCGCCGCATCCGCGCCGGCAGTCGTTCGTCGGTGGCGTCGATGGCCTCCCACGTGGTGATGACCAGGCGTCCGCCGGGCCGCAGCACGCGGAGGCACTCGCGCAGCGCGTCGAGCTTCGGTTCGGCGAACTGGAAGGCGTCGACGACGAGCACCGCGTCGACGGAGGCCGTGCCGAGCCCGATGTCCGTGAGCTCACCGACCCCGAACTCGGCGGGGATCGCCAGCTCCGCAGCGCGCTGCCGGGCCTGGTCGATCGCGACGGCGGAGAAGTCCACGCCCACGAGCCGGCAGCCGGTGCGCCGGACGATCTCCAGGCCGTGGCCGCCGCGGCCGCACGCGAGATCCAGCAGGACCTGGCCGGGGCGCGGGTCGAGGATCGCCACGACCTCGTCCAGCCCCGGCCCGCTCAACAGGCTCGTGGACTGCAGATCGGGAGGAAGAGCGAGCATGCGCCGTACGAGCTCGTCGGCCACCGGCGACTCGACCCAGTCGGCGTACCAGTGGTCGAAGTCCTCAGCACTCGTCACACCTCGACCATGCCACCGCCGGCCAATTCGGTTGATCTCCCTGGGCGGCCACCGGTCCACTGTGCAGGGTGAAGATCCGTTCCACCGCCGGCATCACCACCGTGGAGGTGCTGCCCACGCACCGCCGTCAGGGCATGCTGACCGAGATGATGCGGTTCCAGCTCGCTGACCTGCGCGAACGTGGCGAGTTCCTCGCCGTGCTGCTGGCGGCCGAGTGGCAGATCCACGGCAGGTTCGGCTACGGGCCGGCGACGTTCGACCACGACCTGGTGACCGAGGTCGCGTTCAAGCACTTCCCCACCGACCATCCGCTGCGCTGGCAGCTCGCGGACGTCAACGCCGGTCAGCTGAGCGGTGAGATGGACTGGCTGTGGGTGCGACTGCTGGACGTTTCGCGGGCACTCGCGACGCGGGGCTACCGCACCGGCGGTGACCTGGTGCTGGAGGTGCACGACCCGTTCCTCGGCGAGCACGACCGCTACCTGCCGAGCGTCCGCGGCGGCGAGGCGGAGTGCGTGGGGACGGGCCGCGAGCCGGACCTGTCGCTCGACGTGCGCGACCTCGCCTCGATCTACCTCACGCGAGCAGCGCGCCGGCGTCCGCGAGGGCCGACGTACTCTTCGGCGCAGCACATGCGCCGCACTGCCCGCACTGGTTCTGATCGATCTCTGGCCCAAAGTATGACGGCGCGTTAGGCCCAGGTATGACGACGTGTGATCGGCGTCGTCGTTATTGTCCGTTCCGGTGGCGACCAGGCGCCACGAAGACCCTTTCCGCCGAAGGGACAGCCACCTCATGAGGGAAGTTCTGCAGTCAGCGACGGACATGCGTTCGCGGGTGACCGGATGGATGAGCAAGCGGCTGCTCGCTCACCTCAGCCGGACCGGCTTCGACCTCGAGTCGTCGTGGTTCGTGCCGTCGCGCGTGCTGGCACCACTGCGGCGCAACGGGCTGAACCCGGTGCCCGAGCTGGCGCGGATGCAGGCACAGGGGCCGATCACGCGGTTGCCGCTGCCGGTGACGGTGTGGCTCGTGACCGGCTACGAGGCGTCGAAGCGCGTCCTGGTGGACGTCGAGTCGTTCAGCAACGACTTCGGCCACTTCAAGGAGCTGGGGCTGTTCGCGGAGGAGGCACCTGGCGGGCTCGGGTTCAGCGACCCGCCGGAGCACACGCGGCTGCGCAAGGTGCTGACGCCGGAGTTCACCATGCGGCGGCTGTCCCGGCTCATCCCGCGCATCGAGGCCATCGTCGCCGACCAGCTGGACCTGATGTCCATGAAGGACGGCCCGGTCGACCTCGTCGAGGACTTCGCCATGCCAGTGCCGGCGCTCACGATCTGCGAGCTGCTGGGCGTGCCCGCGAGCGAGCGCGAGGAGTTCCAGCGGCGCAGCGTGGCCCGGTTCGACCTGGGTGGTGCCGCGACGGCGTCGTTGTCCGCGGTGTCGGAGTCGGTCGTCTACTTCCGGGAGCTGGTGCGTGCCCAGCGGCTCGCGCCCACCGACGGACTGCTCGGCGAGCTCATCCGCAAGCACGGTGACGAACTGGAGGACGACGAGCTCGCGGGCCTGGCCGACGGGCTGCTCACCGGCGGGTTCGAGACGACCGCGAGCATGATCTCGCTCGGCACGCTCGCGATGCTGCGGTCCCCCGGCCTGTTCGGCCGGGTCCGCGACGACGACGAGGCCGTGGGCGGCGTGGTCGACGAACTGCTGCGCCACCAGTCCGTCGTGCAGGTGGCGTTCCTCCGCGTCGCGCGCAAGGACGTCGACGTCGCGGGAACGAAGGTGCGGGCGGGTGACATCGTCGCGTGCTCGCTCTCGCAGGCCAACCGCGACCCGGGCGTCTACGCCTCGCCGGACGACATCCAGCCGGACAGGGCCGCCGGTCAGCACCTCGCGTTCGGCTACGGCGCGCACCGCTGCATCGGCGCCGAGCTCGCGAAGATGGAGCTGCGGATCGCGTACCCGGCGCTCGTCCGCCGGTTCCCCGAGATGCGGCTGGCGGTGGACCCCGCGGCGCTGTCGTTCCGCAAGCTCTCCATCGTCTACGGGCTGCACTCGCTGCCGATCCACCTCGGCAAGCACGCCAGCCCGATCCATCCGGATCTTTGACAGAGGCGGGTGGGGGATGGCCTGATACGCCCAACTTTCGCAGATCGGGGTTGAGGGTTCATCCCTCATGCCTTCGTGTTCGCGATCCAAGAGTCTTTACCTACCAACGCAAACCGCGACCGGAAGGTAAAGACAATGATCCGCAAGGCCATCATCGCCGCCGCCACCCTCTCGACCATCGCGCTCCCGGCCGTCGCCGCCGCCGACCCGGTCATCGGCCAGCCGACGCCGTGCGTGAAGGTCACCGACCTGGTGGGTCCCGACTTCTCCGTGAAGCAGTGCGGGATCAGCGACGTCGACCAGCACCGCGCGGGTCTGGAGAGCAACGGTGGCGCGTACTGCGGCCCGGCTTCGCTCTACAACGTGCTGCACTACTGGGCGCACGAGAAGAACGCGCCGGTCGGCTGGCTGACCACGAAGGTCAAGGAGCTCGACCCGCAGGACCAGACCGACTACAACGTCATCACCAACTCGATCTGGCGAATCGGCGTGGACGCCAAGTACGACGGCGGCACCAGGATGAGCAACCTGCGCAACGCCTGGATGATCGCCACCAAGCCTGCCCGTGACGCCGGCTGGGCCGCGGTCACCGCGGGGGTGGACAGCAACGGCGCCGCGGACTTCGGCGGTGACCTGGCGAAGAAGCTGGCCCGCGGACCCGTGCAGATGGTCTACGGCCGCTACTCGGAGGGCCCGCAGAACAGCCTGCAGCGCGGCGGTGGCCACATCGTCACGCTGGTCTCCGTCGACGGTTCCTTCGGCGGCAACACCCTCCAGGTCCGCTACATGGACCCGGGCCGCGCCTCCGACCACGGCGTGGGCGACTACCTGAAGACCCAGTCCGACTACGCGACGCTCAACGCGACGCTGACCAAGAAGGCCGTCTACGAGTACATCCCGGTCAAGGACAACCCGGACACCGCGATGGACGAGAGCCTCACGCCGGGCACCTACCGCTGGGTGACTCGCTGGCAGCTCACGACGCCGGGCTCGACCGCGCCGACCACGCAGCTGGTCGAGGGCTACAACTGGTTCGACATGGCGCCGCCGGTCGGCTGATCACGCGCGACAAGGCCACCCCGGACTCGGGGTGGCCTTTCGGCGTTCACTCACGGAGGCCGATCGTGTCGATGGGTTTGGCGCGCAACGACAAGCGGGTGGACACCGCGATCGACACGACGCCCAGCAGGGCCGCTCCGGCGAGCACGCCGAGGTAGACCCAGATCGAGCCGCTCGGCAGCGGGACACCGGTGAAGCCGATCGCCAGCAGGGTGAGGGGCAGTGCGGCCACCGCCGTGCCGAGCACCGCGGCGAGACCGACTGTCACCAGCGCCTCCGCCCGCATCATCCGCACGATCTGCCGGCGTCCGGTGCCGACCAGGCGCAGCAGGGCGAACTCACGCCGCCGTGACACCGTGGACATCACGAGCGTGTTGGACACCGAGATCGCGACGTACCCGAGGATGACGCCGACGGCGACCAGGTTGAGCAGGAACTGGGTCCGCTGGTCGCCCTGGTCCTGCGCCGCCACCTGCTCGGTCACCGTCAGCCCCGGATAGCGGCTGACCAGGTCCTTCAGCGCGGAGGCGGTGCCGGACCTCACGAGCACCGCGCTGTCCAGGCCGGCACTGGTGTGGGCGCGGGCGTCGGCGGCGGACAGCACGTGGCCGCCGAACGCGAGGTCGTGCTCGTACGTCGCGACCACTCGCAGCCGGGCTTGCTGACCGTCCGCGAATCAGAACTCCACGGTGTCCCCGACCTTCTTGTCCTCCCACGACGCGTGCGCGTGACTCAACGCCACCGTGCCCGCGGTGAGATCTTCGAGACGGCCTGAGGTGACAGCGAGGTCGACGGTGTCGCCGGCGTCGGCGTCGAGGCCGTTGGCCGGTCCGCGGTTCACCTCGACGCTGTCACCGGTCTTGCTCGCGGTGATCACCTCGGTGCGCACCAACGACGTCGCGGCGGTCACGCCGGGGAGCTTCCGCGCGGCCTCCGAGACTTCGGCAGGCACTCCGATCACACCGGTGATGACGTGGTCGGCGGTGATCGACCTGGTGGTTTCGTGCTGCACGGCGGCGGTGAGCGTCGTCTGGCTGTAGTAGTTCACCAGCGCGAACCCGATGGCCAGCATCAACGGCGTCACGGCCGCGGCCAGTCGCCTCGAGTTCTTGAGAACGTTCGCGGACGCCAGGTAGCCGCTCACCCCGGGGAACCTGCTGAGCGCCGGTGCGATCCTGCTGACCACCGTGGCCACGACCCTGGGACCGGCCAACCCCAGGCCGATGATCAGCACGAGCGCGGCCATCACGGACATCGCCGCGCCGAGCGGGCCACGGAGGAACAACGGGAGCGTGGTTGCCGCCGTGCCGATCGCCAGCAGAACCCAGCCGATGGCCAGGCGGACCGGGCCGAGATCCCTCTTCTGGACCGCCACCTCCCCCAGCGCCTCGACCGGTTTGATCGAGGACGGGCGCCGCGACGCGCTCCAGGCCGCCAGCCGTGCCGCCGCCACGCCGATCAGGAGGGCGGCGACCAGCGGGAGCGGGCTGATCGAGAGGGTGAAGTCCGCCGGCACCACTCCGATCTCGGCGAACGCGGCACGCAGGCCGTGGCTGACCGCGATGCCCAGTGCGCTGCCGAGCACCCCGGCGACCGCCGAGACCACGAGCGTCTCCGCGCCGATCATCTTGCGGATCTGGCGTGGTGTCGCCCCCACGGCGCGGAGGAGGGCGAACTCGCGGCGGCGTTGCTCGACGGTCAGTGCCTCATCACGTTCTCCTTGGCTCGCAACGACTTCCACGGAAGAGCGTGATTTCGCCGGGCGTCCGTAACGATCACGCAGGCTGCCCCGACCGAGGTAGAGCCTGCTCCACCCCGGCGCGAGTTCGTCGGCGCGGACAGATCCGGCCACCCGGATTCGTCGGCTACGACGAGGTGACCGCGGGGGCGCCGGACCTAACGTTGGCATGATCGTGGAAGAGGGTGCGGCCGAACTGACGAGGGGACCCGGATCGTGACCACCATCGAAGACCTGTACGGCCACGCGCTGCCCGAGCAGCCCGCGGTGTCGCCGGACGGCACCGAGATCGTCTACGTCCTGCGCGCCACCGACCGCGAGGGCGATCGCGACGTGCGCGCGCTGTGGCGAGTCTCCGGTGGTAGCACGAAACAGCTGACCAGGGGCACGTCCGACACGTCTCCCGCGTGGTCGCCGGACGGCAGCCGCATCGCGTTCCTGCGCGCCCAGGACGGGCCGGCGCAGGTGTGGCTGCTGCCCGCGCACGGCGGCGAGCCCGAGCAGCTGACGTCGCTGCCGCTCGGCGCGGGCGCACCGGTGTGGAGCGCGGACGGCAAGCACCTCGCGTTCCCGGCGCCGGTCGACGTCGCGGACGCCTCTGCACCGGTCGTCGCGAGCCGGCTCGACTACAAGTCCGACGGCTCCGGCTTTCTCCGCAGCATCCGCACTCATCTGCACGTGCTCGACGTGGAAAGCCGTGAGGTCCGGCAGATCACCGACGGCGACTGGCACGCCGGTGCGCCCGCGTGGTCACCGGACGGCACCAGACTCGCGTTCCCGGCGTCCTGTGACGAGGACGCCGACCTGACGTTCCGCGTGGCGGTGCACGTCGTCGAGGTCTCCGGACGTGCGGAACCGAAGCTGGCCGGGCTCGCCGCGGGCCAGGCCGCGACGGTCACGTGGACGGAGGACGGCCTGCTCGTCACCGGACGGACCACCGCCGGAGCCGGACACCTCAGCCTGCTGCACGTCTCGCTCGACGGCCAGGTGCGCGACCTGTCCGCACCGCTGGACCGCAACGTGATGCCCGGCGAGGCCGGCTACCCCGGCGGACCACCAGCGCTGAACGGAAACGCGGTGCTGTTCTGCGCGCGCGACCGCGGGTGCACGCAGCTCTACTCGGTGGACCTCGGCGGCGGCACGCCGCAGCTCGTCGTCGGCGGAGATTCCCGAGTCGTCGCAGGGCTTTCGGTCGGCAGCGGGATCGCGGCGATCGTGCTCGGCACGCCGACCTCGTACGGTGAGGTCGCCACCGTCGACCTGGCGACCGGCGAGCTGACCGTCCACACCGAACACAACAGGACCGATCTCCTCGTCCGCGAGGAGCGCGAGTTCACCATCTCCGACGGCACGGTCGTGCACGGCTGGCTGGTGCGCGACCCGTCCCGCACCGGTCCGCGACCGCTCCTGCTGGACATCCACGGCGGCCCGCACAACGCGTGGAACGGCGCCGCCGACCCGGCACCTCTACCACCAGGTCCTCGCGCGGCAGGGCTGGACGATCCTGGTCCTCAACCCGCGCGGCAGCGACGGCTACGGCGAAGCCTTCTACACCGCCGCGATCGGCGCCTGGGGCAAGGCCGACGCCCGGGACCTCCTGGAGCCGATCGACCAGCTGGTGGCCGAGAACCTCGCCGACCCGGCGAAGCTCGCCGTCACGGGCTACAGCTACGGCGGCTACCTGACCTGCTACCTGACCAGCCGCGACACCAGGTTCGCCGCGGCCGTCGCCGGTGGTGTGGTGAGCGACCTTCGCAGCATGGCGGGCACATCGGACGGCGGGCGTTACCTGACCGAGCTCGAGCTGGGCGGTACCGGCGAGCACATCGCCGAGCTCTCCCCGCTCACGCTCGTCGACGAGGTCCGCACGCCCACGCTGATCTACCACGGCGCGAGTGACGACCGGTGCCCCGCTGGTCAGGCCGAGCAGTGGTTCAGCGCGCTGCGCCAGAACGGTGTGCCGAGCAAGCTGGTGCTCTACCCCGGCGAGTCGCACCTGTTCATCCTCGACGGCAAGCCGTCGCACCGCGAGGACTTCAACCGCCGGGTCGTGGACTGGGTGCGCGAACACGCCGAGAAACGCGTCCCGCTCGACGCGAAGCACTGGCAGCGCAGGCTTTCCGCGCTCGCGAAGAAGCACGGCGTCCCCGGCGCGGCACTCGGCATCCTCCGGGACGACGAGATCGTCCAGGCGCACCACGGCGTGCTGAACACCGCGACCGGGGCGGAGGTCACCGACGACTCGATGTTCCAGATCGGCTCCATCAGCAAGGTGTGGACGACCACCGTCGTCATGCAGCTCGTCGACGAGGGACTGCTCGACCTCGACGCGCCGATCATCGACGTGCTGCCCGAGCTGAAGCTCACGGATCACGTGGCGGAGCGGAAGGTGACGATGCGGCACCTGCTCACGCACACCAGTGGCATCGACGGTGACGTCTTCACCGACACCGGCCGCGGCGACGACTGCCTGGAGCGCTACACGGAGCTGCTCGCGGACGCCGCCCAGAACCACCCGCTCGGAGCCACGTTCTCCTACTGCAACTCGGGTTTCGCGCTGGCGGGCCGGGTGGTCGAGAAGCTCACCGGCCGGACGTGGGACGCGGCGGTGAGGGAGAGGCTCTTCGCACCGCTCGGCCTCACCCGCACAGGCACCCTGCCGGAGGAAGCGCTGCTGCACCGCGCCGCCGTCGGTCACATCACAGAGGACGGCAGGACCGAACCGGTGTCGGTGTGGGCGCTGCCGCGCTCGGTCGGCCCGGCCGGGACGATCTTCGCGACGGCCGCCGACGTGCTGGCGTTCGCGCGAATGCACCTCGACGGCGGGATCACGCGGGACGGCACACGGGTGCTGACGGGGGCGGCGGCCAAGGCGATGACCGAGAAGCAGACCGGCCTGCCCGACCCGAACGCGCTGGCCGACTCGTGGGGTCTCGGCTGGATCCGGTTCGGCTGGGACGGCCAGCGGCTGGTCGGCCACGACGGCAACACGATCGGCCAGTCCGCGTTCCTGCGGCTGTTGCCGGAGCAGGGCCTGGCGGTCACGTTGCTGACCAACGGCGGCCACACGCGCGAGCTGTACCTGGACCTGTACCGGGAGATCTTCGCCGAGCTGGCGGGCGTCGCCATGCCCCGTCCGCCGGAGCCGGCCGACGCACCTCCGGCCGTGGACCACGCGCGGTACGCCGGCCGGTACGAGCGTGCTTCCGTGCGCTTCGACATCACCGAGGGCGAACACGGGCTGCGGCTGAAGACGACGGTGACGGGGTCGTTGGCCGGGCTCCTCCCGGAGCCGCCGGACGTCGACCTCGTGCCGATCGGCGACTCGACGTTCCTGTGCCGGGACTCCGAGGACGAGAGCTGGAGGTCCGTCGTGTTCTACGAGCTGCCCACCGGTGAGCGGTACGTGCACGCCGGTCTCCGCGCCACGCCGAAGGTGTCCTGACATGAACCTGCTCCACGACGTCGAACGGCTCGTGTCCTGCGAGTCGCCGTCCACCGACCTCGCGGCGGTCGCCCACAGCGCGGACGTCACCGCCGAGGTGGGTTCCGCACTGCTCGGCGCACCCGCGGAACGGATCGTGCTCGACGGTCACACGCACCTGCGGTGGCGGCTGGGTTCCGGGCCGCGCAAGGTGTTGCTGCTCGGCCACCACGACACGGTGTGGCCGATCGGGACCCTGGAACGGATTCCGTTCGAGGTGCGCGACGGTGTGCTGCGCGGGCCGGGCTGCTTCGACATGAAGACGGGACTCGCGATGATCTTCCACGCGGTGGCGGCACTGGGTTCTCCCGACGGCGTCACGGTTCTGGTCACCGGCGACGAGGAGATCGGATCGCCGTCGTCGCGCGGGCTGATCGAGGCCGAGGCACGGGAGCACCAGGCCGTGCTGGTCACCGAGGGATCGGCGGACGGCGGCGCGCTGAAGACCGAGCGCAAGGGCACGTCGATGTACGAGGTCACCTTGCACGGCCGGGCCGCGCACGCCGGTCTCGAACCCGAACGCGGTGTCAGCGCGACGATCGAAGCCGCGCACCAGGTCCTGGCCGTCGCGCGGCTGGCGGATCCCGCTGCCGGCACCACCGTGGTGCCGACCGTGCTTTCGGCGGGCACAACGACGAACACGGTGCCCGCGCAAGGAAAGTTCATGGTCGACGTGCGCGTGCGGAACCTCGCCGAGCAACTTCGCGTGGACGAGGCGATGCGCGCGCTGCAGCCGGTGGTCGACGGGGCGAAGATCGAGGTGACCGGTGGCCCGAACCGCGCGCCGATGGAGCTCTCCGCCTCCGCGGGACTGTTCGAACTGGCGTCCAGGCTCCTTCCGGGGATCAGGCAGGCCGCGGTCGGCGGTGCGTCCGACGGCAACTTCACCGCGGGCGTGGGGGTGCCGACGCTCGACGGACTCGGTGCCGTCGGTGGTGGCGCGCATGCCGAGAGCGAGCACGTCCTCGTGTCCGAGCTCGTCCCGCGCACCACGCTGCTCACCGCACTCGTGAGGGAGCTGACATGATCATCCGGCAACTCGACGAGCACAAAGAACTCCTCGCCGCGCAACGGTTGTACGAGTCGATCTGGCGTTCTGCCACTCCCCCGATGACCGCCGAGCTGATGCGCGCGTTGCTCAAGTCCGGCAACTACGTGGCCGGCGCCTTCGACGGCGAGGACCTCGTCGGTGCGTGCGCGGCGTTCTGCTCGCCACCCGCGGAGAGCTCGTTGCACAGCCACATCGCCGGGGTTGCGCCGGGCATGCGCGGACGCGACATCGGGCACGCGCTGAAGCTGGACCAGCGGGAGTGGGCACTGGCGCGCGGGATCAAGACGATCACCTGGACGTTCGACCCGCTCGTGCGCCGCAACGCCCACTTCAACCTCGCCAAGCTCGGCGCGGACGCCACCGACTACGTGCCCGACCTGTACGGCCCCATGTCCGACGACATCAACAGCGGCGGGGAGAGCGATCGCCTCCTCGTCACCTGGGACCTGACAGCCGCCCGGCCTCGCGGCGTCAGCGCGGCCGGCGTGGTCGGGCTGGGGATCTCCGCGGACGGCCTGCCGGTGCCGGGCACCACCGCGGGCCACACCGTGCTGGTCGCGGTGCCGCCGGACATCGAGACGCTGCGGGCCACGAACCCGGCCGCGGCGAACGAATGGCGTCACGCCGTGCGGGACGTGCTCGGCGGGCTGCTCGCCGCGGGCGCCCGCGTCACCGGGTTCGACAGGTCCGGGTGGTACGTCGTCGAGAGGAACGATGCGTCATGAAGCTCACCGGTGTGGAGCTCCGCTGGGTCGAGATGCCCTTGAAATCACCGTTCCGGACGTCGTTCGGCACGCAGACCGTGCGCTCGTTGCTGCTGCTGCGTGCCGTCACCGACGAGGGCGAGGGCTGGGGCGAGTGCGTCGCGATGGCCGACCCGGTCTATTCGCCGGAGTACACCGAGGGCAGCGCCGACGTGCTGCGCCGGTTCCTGATCCCGGCTTTGACAGGACCTGTCGACGGGGTGTCGGTCGCTCCCCGGCTGGCCAGGTTCCACGGGCACCGGATGGCCAAGGGCGCGCTGGAGATGGCGGTGCTCGACGCCGAGCTGCGCGCGCGTGGGGTGTCGTTCGGCCGTGAGCTGGGCGCTGTCCGCGACCGCGTGCCGTGCGGGGTGTCGGTCGGGATCATGAACTCGATCCCGGAGCTGCTCGACGCCGTCGGCGGTCAGGTCGACGAGGGGTACGTCCGGATCAAGCTGAAGATCGAACCGGGCTGGGACGTCGAGCCGGTGCGCGCGGTCCGCGAGCGGTTCGGCGACGTGCTGCTGCAGGTCGACGCGAACACCGCCTACACGCTCGCCGACGCCCGCCACCTCGCCCGGCTCGACCCGTTCGACCTGCTGCTGATCGAGCAGCCGCTGCCGGAGGAGGAGATCCTCGCCCACGCCGAGCTCGCGAAGATCGTGCGCACGCCGATCTGCCTGGACGAGTCGATCACCTCGGCCCGTTCCGCCGCCGACGCCATCAGGCTCGGCGCCTGCCAGGTCGTCAACATCAAGCCGGGCAGGGTCGGCGGCTACCTGGAGGCCCGCCGCATCCACGACGTCTGCGCGGCGCACGGCGTCGCGGTGTGGTGCGGTGGCATGCTCGAAACGGGCATCGGCCGTGCCGCGAACGTGGCGCTGGCGGCGTTGCCCGGCTGCACGCTGCCGGGTGACACCTCCGCGTCGGACCGCTACTACCAGGTGGACGTAACCGAGCCGTTCGTGCTCGACGAGGGCCACCTGACCGTGCCGACCGGACCGGGCCTCGGTGTGACGCCGTTGCCGGACGTGCTCGACGCCGTCACCGTGAAGACGGAGTGGATTCCTCTGTAGACGGTTGGCAGGGTGTCGGTATGAGTCCTCGAACAGGCCTCGCCCGTGTGCTGGACGACCTCGGCACCACGCTGATCGACCTGGTGCGTGGTGACCCGGGCCGGGCGACGGACATCGGTGGCGTGGTGATCCACGACCCGCACGACGACCAGGTGCTGCCGCCGTCCGCGCTGGTGCTCGGCGTCGGCGTGCGGGAACCGGTGGAGATCCTCGGCCTGTTGAGCGAGCACGGTGCCGCGGCGCTCGTCGTCCGAGGCCCGGTCGACCTGACCGAGGAGATCATCGAGGCCGTCGACAGGTCCGGCGTGGCGCTGCTCGGCCTCGCGCCGGGTGCGTCCTGGACGCAGCTCGCGGCCATGCTCCGGTCGCTGCTGGCCGAGGGCGAGGTGGACCCGTCCGGAACGCTCGGCGGGGTGCCGGCCGGTGACCTGTTCGCCCTGGCCAACGCCGTGGCGTCGCTGATCGGCGCCCCGGTGACGATCGAGGACCGCAGCTCGCGCGTGCTCGCGTTCTCGGGGCGCCAGGACGAGGCCGACTCGTCCCGCGTCGAGACGATCCTGGGCAGGCAGGTCCCCACGCGCTACTCGCAGGTGCTGGAGGCGCGCGGGGTCTTCCAGCAGCTCTACCGCAGCGACGAGCCCGTGTACGTCGACGGCCTGCCCGCCGACGACGGCAGCCTGTGCCTGCCCCGCGTCGCCGTGGCGGTCCGCGCGGGCGACGAGTTCCTCGGCTCGATCTGGGCCGCCGTTCGCTCGCCGCTGCCCGCCGACCGGTCGCAGGCGTTCCGCGACGCGGCCAAGCTCGTGGCGTTGCACCTGATGCGCCAGCGGGCGGGTGCCGACGTCGAGCGGCGACTGCGGGCGGATCTCGTGTCCACCGCGGTGGAAGGCGGACCGGGTGCGGCCGAGGCGGTGCGCCGGCTGGGGCTGGCGGACCAGGCGTGCGTCGTGCTCGCCCTGGCGCTGACCCACCCGCACGGCGACGATCCCGCCGAGCACGCCCGCCTGCTCGCCGAACGGCAGCAGATCGCCGACGCGTTCGCGATGCACCTGACCGCGGTCCATCCGCGCGCCGCCGCCGCGTTGATCAACGATGTCGCCTACGCGATCCTGCCGGCGGAGTCGGAGGACCGGGCGCTGCGCATCGCCACGGACTTCCGCGGCCGCATCGGGAACCGTGTCGTGGTGGGGGTCGGTCCGGTGGCGGACGGCAGGTCGCTGTCCCGGTCTCGTGCGGGTGCCGACTTCGTGCTGCGGGTGTTGCGCGCCGGGCGGGCACCTCACTCGGTGGCGCGAGTGTCCGATGTGCACGGTGAGGGACTGCTGCTGGAACTGTCCGACCTGATCTCCTCGCGCGGCGACACGGTGAGCGGGCCCCTCGCGCGGCTGATCGAGTACGACCGCAAGCACAGCGCCTGCCTGGTCGAGACGCTCAACGCGTGGCTGGACGCGTTCGGCGACGTGACGGCCGCGTCCGCCGCCGTCTTCGTGCACCCCAACACCTTTCGCTACCGGCTGCGACGGCTGGCCGAGGTCGGCGAGATGGATCTCGGCGATCCCGGCGTGCGGTTCGCGGCGATGCTGCAGTTGCGGTTGTGGCGGCCGGACCGCTGAACAGGACAATGCAGCACACCTCGGATGATCTCGGCCTCTCTGCGGCGCATCACGAGCGACTTCAGCCGTGCCTGAGGGACATAGATCGGACCACTGCTACCGTATGCCTGGGCGCAAGGACTACTAAACCTTATTTAGTATTTATTCTTGACTCGATCGGGCGGCCACCGCATGCTGTGGCCCTCGACGAGGAGAGGTACGGGTATGCCCAGAACCCTGCTGACCGTGGCCACCATCGCGCTCGCTCTGCTGGCGCCCACCGCCGCCGCGGCCGCCCCGCCCCCGATAGAACACGCTGGCGCCGACCAGGGCGCTCCCACCTACTACGACTCCGGCCTCGCCCGCACCCCGTACATGGGGTGGAACTCCTACTTCGCCGTGGGTGCGGCGTCCGAGGAGAAGGTGCTCGGGGTCGCCGACTTCCTCGTCAGCAGCGGGCTCGCCGAGGCCGGCTACGACATCGTGTGGATCGACGGCGGGTGGAACGCGAGCCCGCCGCGCAACGACCAGGGCAAGCTGCTGCCCGACCCCGCGCGGTTCCCGTCCGGGTTCACGAGCCTCGTGGACACGTTGCACGGCAAGGGTCTCCGTGCCGGCATCTACACCGACGCCGGCGCGTGGGACGGCAAGAACTGCGCGGCCGGAAGCGGTGGCGGCTACTACGAGGCGGACGCCAGGCAGTTCGCCGCGTGGGAGTTCGACGCCATCAAGATCGACTTCCTGTGCGGCATCGCGCAGAACATGGACCCGGCGGTCGCCTTCACGCAGTTCAGCGCCGCGGTGCAGAAGGCGGGGCGCAAGATGATCCTCAACCTCTGCAACCCCGTGACCGACGAGTGGAGCGTCCCGCACCGGTGGGACCAGACCGCTTATGTGGCCTACACCTACGGGCCGCGCGTGGGTGACTCGTGGCGCACGAGCACCGACGTCGCGTTCGGCACGCCGTACGAGGGCATCTGGCGTGACGTGTTGCGGAACATGGACCGGAATTTGTACCGGCCCGGTGCGCAGGGACCCGGCCACTACAACGATCCCGACTACCTGATTCCGATGCGCAAGACGGAACAGGGGACGTACGAGCTCAACGAGGAGGAGTCGACCTCGCAGCTCGTCATGTGGTCGGTCATGGCCTCGCCGCTGATCATCGGGTCGGACCCGCGCACGCTGCCGCCGTCGATGATCGAGACGCTGAAGAACCCCGAGATCATCGCGGTCGACCAGGACCCGCTCGCCATCCAGGGTGTCCGCGTCGCGGGTGCGAACAACGTCGACGTGTACAGCAAGGTGTTGTCCGGCAAGGGTGAGCGGGCCGTCGCGGTGCTCAACCGCAACGACCAGCCCGCCGAGTTCACGGTCAGCTTCGCCGACGCCGGCCTGAAGGGTGCCGTGCAGATCCGCGACCTGCGGGCCCGCGCCGATCGCGGCACGGCCACCGGGACGTACACCGTCACGGTTCCCGCGCACGGCACCGCGTTCCTCAAGCTGCGCGGCGAGACGGCCGTGCCCGGCACCGACCTCGGCGGCGACGTCTCCGCCAGCCCGGCGCTCGTGCGGCACGACGACCAGAGCATGGCGGTGTTCGCGCGGGACAGGTCCGGACGGCTCCAGCAGCGTTCGATGACCGGCGGCACGTGGCGTGGCTGGGTCACGCTCGGCGGCCCGAAGAACGGCCGGATCCTCGGCCAGCCGTCCGCGTTCGCGAGCCCGGGTGGCCGGATCGACCTGTTCGTCCGCGGCACCGACAACGTTGCCTACCAACGGACCTACTCGGGTGGCCGATGGGGCGCCTGGATCTCGCTCGGCGGCACGCTGACCGACTCCGTGTCGGTGGCGTTCACCGGGCCGGACAGCTGGAGCCTCTTCGGCCGCGGCGCCGACGGTCGCGTGTGGACGCGCGACCAGAGCAGCGGCTGGACCTCCGTCGGCTCGCCCGGCAACCAGCAGATCTACGGCAGGCCGGGTGCCGCGACGGTGTCCGCCGGCACGTTCGTCACGGTCCGGCTGCAGGACGACTCCGCGTGGTACCGCAAGCGCACCGCGAACGGCTGGTCGGCGTGGACCTCGCTCGGCGGCGTGATCAGCGGCAGCCCGACGGCGCTGGCGAACGGCGACAGGGTCAACGTCTTCGTGCGCGGCAGCGACTACACGGTGTGGCAGCAGGATCTCGTCGACGGCGCGGGCACCTGGTGGTTCAAGCGCGACCAGTTCCCGAGCAACGCGCTCACCGGCGCGGTCGGTGCGGCCGCGGGTGCGAACGGATCGTGGGTCGCGGTTCGGGGCCCGGACAACGCCGTGCACGTCGCCCACCTGTCCTGACCCGCCTCTTCGAGGAGCACCACGATGACGACTCGTCGCGCCTTCCTGAAGGCCTCCGGCGCGCTGGGCCTGGGCGCACTCGTCCTGCCCGCCTTCACCGCCCACGCGGAACCCCGGCGGCCCACCGGGAATCCGCTCAACACCAACCCCACGACCCTCTGGTACCCCGCTCCCGCCGACGAGGCGATGATCATCGAGCAGGGTCTGCCGATCGGCAACGGGCGCCTCGGCGCGCTCGTCGGCGGCGGCGTCGAGAAGGACTTCCTGTACCTGACCGACGTGACGATGTGGACCGGCGAGCTCAACGACGCGCTCGACGGCGACGGCCAGTTCCCGTACGACCCGACGCACTTCGGCACGTTCTCGTTGCTGGCCAAGCTGTACGTCGAGATGCCGGCCCACACGGGCGCCACCGGGTACCGCCGCGCACTCGACCTGAGCAACGGCATCGTCACCACGACGTACACCCACGGCGGCAAGCAGTACCGCCGTGAGGTCTACGCGAGCCACCCCGACGACGTGATGATCGTCCGGCTCACCGGCCCGAGCCAGACCGGCACGATCACGCTGGCCGGCGCCCACGGTGAACCGACCGTCGGCGACGCGCCGCACACCGCCGCCGTCTTCACCGGCTCGTTCCAGAACCGGTTGGCGTACAGCGGTGTCGTGACCGCCTACAGTCCTGATGGGACAGTCGCGGTCGACGGCGCGAAGCTCGCGTTCACCGGCTGTTCGGACCTGGTGATCGTGTTCTCCGGCGGCACGAACTACGTCCCGGACGCTTCGAAGGGCTTCCTCGACCCGTTCGTGGAACCCGCCGCCATCGCGTTGGGCAAGGCGGCCGTCCGCGCGTCCGGCAGCGCTCTGCTGCGCACCCACGTCGCCGACTACCGCAAGCGCTACGACCGGCAGAAGGTCGATCTGGGCCGGTCGACCGACGCCCAGCGCGCCATGGACACCTGGACCCGGCTCAGGGCGCGGGCGTCGAGCGGCACGCCGGACCCGGAGCTGGAGGCGAGCTACCTGCAGTTCGGCCGCTACCTCACGATCACGGGGTCGCGCGACAACCTGCCGATCAACCTGCAGGGCCTGTGGCTCGCGAACAACAACCCGGACTGGTACAGCGACTACCACTCCGACATCAACATCCAGATGAACTACTGGCTCGCGGACCGGGCCGCGCTGCCGGACAGCTTCGACGCGCTCGCCGACTACTGCCTCGCCCAGCTGCCGGCGTGGACGAACTCCACTCAGGCGTTGTTCCAGGACCCGCGCAACAGGTTCCGCAACACCAGCAACCGCGTCGCCGGGTGGGCGATCGCCTTCTCCACCAACATCTACGGCGGCAGCGGCTGGTGGTGGCACCCCGGCGGCAACGCGTGGCTGTGCATGTCGCTGTTCGAGCACTACGAGTACACGCTGGACCGCGACTACCTGGCCAAGATCTACCCGTTGCTCAAGGGCGCCTGCGAGTTCTGGGAAGCCCGCCTGGTCGAGACCCCGCAGGGCCTGGTCGACGACCACGACTGGTCACCGGAGCACGGCCCGCAGGACGCACGCGGCCTCACCTACGCACAAGAGCTGGTGCACAACCTGTTCGGCAAGTACCGGATCGCGACCGACGTGCTGCGGCGCGACCAGTCCTACGGCCGCAGGATGTCGGCGTTGCGCGATCGCCTGTACCTGCCGGAGGTCAGTCAGAAGACCGGCATGCTGCAGGAGTGGATGTCACCGGACGACCTCGGCGAGACCACGCACCGGCACCTGTCACCGCTGGTCGGCTTCTTCCCCGGTGACCGCATCAACCACGACGACTCCCCCGCCGCACTGATCGAGGGCGTGAAGCAGCTGCTGATCACCCGCGGCATGGAGAGCTTCGGCTGGGGCCTCGCGTGGCGGGTGGCGTGCTGGGCGCGGCTGAAGGACGCCGACCGCGCCTACGAGTTGTTCCTGAAGGTGATCAGGCCGTCGATAAGCTTCTCGAACGGCACGGCGCCGAACTTCTTCGACATGTACAGCTTCGGCGACCGGTCGATCTTCCAGATCGACGCGAACCTCGGCGCGCCCGCCGCGATGCTGGAGATGCTGCTGTACGCGCGGCCCGGCGTGATCGAGCTGCTGCCGGCACTGCCGCCGGCGTGGAAGTCCGGCTCTGTCACCGGAATCGGCGCACGTGGCGGCTTCAGCGTCGACCTGGCGTGGCGGGACGGTGAGGTCACCAGCGTGACGGTGCGCAGCGTCGGCGGCACCGAGACCGAGGTGCGCGCCGGTCGGTGGTCGAAGCGGATCAAGCTGAGGAAGGGGCAGTCGGTGACGCTGCGGCCGTAGAGCCGCGGTTCGTGGTCACCGGCATTCCGAGATGGGCTGGTGACCGCGAACCCCGCCGAAGTCACGCTGAACGGCATCTCAGGGCTGACGGCGTGCGAAGACGATCGCTTGTGGAATGTCCTCCTCCGGGGTCAGCAGCAGCTGGGCCTCGATCGTGAACCCGGATTCGCGCAGCCGGGCTGCCACCTGGTCCGGCCGGCGGCGGTGGACGTGGATCCTCATCGGATGGCCGCCGTAGCCTTGTGTCTTCAGCCGCGACTCGTCGCCGACGTGGAAGCCGAGCGCCAGCAGTCCGCCAGGTCGCAACGCTCGATGGAAGTGCGCGAGGGCCGCGGGGACCGCGTCGTCGGGGACATGGATCAACGACCACCACGCGAGCAAGCCGGCGATCGAGGCGTCGTCGAGGGCCAGGTCCGTCATCGAGCCCACCTCGAACCGCAGCCCGGGATGGTCGCGCCGTGCCACATCGATCATCACGGGGGAAAGGTCGATCCCGAACGCGTCGACACCCAGGTCATGCAGGTGAGCGGTGACGTGCCCCGGCCCGCAGCCCACGTCCGCCACGGCGCCGCCGCCTGCGATGCGCACCAGGTCGGCGAACAACGCCAGAGCTGCTCGCATGTACGGCAGCTCGGCGATGGCGCTGCGCATCTGGTCGGCATAGCTGACCGCGACCGTGTCGTAAGAGGTGCGGGTGTCTGTCAACCAGCGGTCCGAGTTCACCTCCGACACGGTAGGTGATGATCACGCAGAGTTCACCGCGGCTGTAGAGCCGCGGGCCACCAGGGTGGTCGCGAGCTCGATGTGCAACGCCTCGGGCTCGTGGCCGTCCAGCACCCGCATCAGCTGCGTGACCGCGATCCTCCCCATCTCCTGCAACGGTTGCCGCACGGTCGTCAACGGCGGATCCGTCGCCTCCGCGAGGTCGATGTCGTCGAACCCCGCCACCGACAGGTCTTCCGGCACCCGCAGCCCGCGTTCCCGTGCCGCCTGGAGCGTGCCCACCGCGACCTTGTCGTTGAAGCACACGATCGCCGTCGGGCGGGGCGAGAGGTCCAGCAGCTCCGCAGCGGCGCGCCTGCCCTGCGCGGTCGTGGGTTCGACGTGCCGCAACCGGTCCGGCGTCAGCAGGACGCCCACTTTCGCCAGAGCGGCGCGGTGGCCGGCCAGCCGCGCGTCGCCCGCCAGCCACTCCTCCGGCCCGGCGATCACGGCGATGTCGCGGTGGCCGAGACCGATCAGGTGGTCCGCGACGGCGCGTGCCCCGGACGAATGCGCGGCGGAGACGGCGGCGATGTCCGGCGGCGGCGGGGTGCGGGGATCGACCACGACGAACGGGAAACCCGCCTGGGACAACGCGACCAGCTCGTCGCCCTCCTCCGGCGGCAGGATCAGGATCGCGGCGTCGACGTCGTCCTGACCCGGCAGGCCGCGCAGCGCGCCGCTGTGCTGGCCGGACTCCCCCGCGTCCAGCAGCAGGCGCAGGCCGTGCAGCTTCAGCGTCTCCGCGATCGAGGAGACGATCAGGCCGAAGTAGTCGGTGAGCACGTACGGGCAGCGCACGTAGACGGTCCTCGTGGGCGTCTCCTGCTTTCGCCGTTCCACGGCCTGAAGGACCAGGTCACGGGTCCGCGGAGCCACGTTGACGTGGTCGTTGAGCACGCGGGAGACAGTCGCGACCGAGACGCCGGTCTCCGCAGCGATGTCTCGGAGGCTGGCGCGCTGTTTCACGTTCCCGATCTTGCGTTCCACCAGGTCAATGTACCGGAACTCGTCCACACCATTGACCTGCGCCACGGCCGGGTTTCATCCTGAAAAGCTGCTGTTTCACAGTGATGAACGGGTGTTACATGCGACGAACCGCGATCGTGGCCCTGGTGCTCGGCCTCACCGCCGTGCCGACCGCTGAGGCGTCCAACGCCCCGGCAGCGCGCGTGTGGGTGACCACGCCGGACCGGGCGGAACTGCTGCACGAACGCCCGCGCGTCACGTTCGGCACGACGCCGTCGACCCACCCGACGATCGTGGTCGACCCCGATCGCACCTATCAGTCGATGGACGGGTTCGGCGCGTCCATCACCGACTCGTCTGCCGAGCTGCTCGCGAGCCTCGCGCCCGCCGTGCGCGCCGAGACGATGCGCAAGCTGTTCGACCCGGTGCGCGGCATCGG
This sequence comes from Lentzea roselyniae, assembly GCF_039537795.1. NCBI lineage: Bacteria > Bacillati > Actinomycetota > Actinomycetes > Pseudonocardiales > Pseudonocardiaceae > Lentzea > Lentzea roselyniae. The sequence continues at coordinate 183,125 of NZ_BAABBE010000002.1, read as the reverse complement.
GGTGAGCTTCCTGCGTCAGCCGGTCGGTTCGTCCGACTTCACGGCCGCGCGGGAGCACTACACCTACGACGACGTCCCCGCCGGGCAGACCGACTTCGGGCTGAGGCACTTCAGCATCAGGCACGACGAGGCGAAGATCCTTCCGTTGCTGCGCGAGGCGAAACGGCTCAACCCGCGGCTGAAGGTCATGGCCACGCCGTGGAGCCCGCCCGCGTGGATGAAGACCAACGACTCGCTGATCGGCGGCCAGCTCAAGGACGACCCGGAGATCTACGACGCCTACGCGCGCTACCTCGTGAAGTTCGTGCAGGCGTACACGGCCGCGGGCGTGCCGATCGACTTCCTGTCCGTGCAGAACGAGCCGCAGAACCGCAAGCCGGACGCCTACCCCGGCACGGACCTCCCCGTCGCGGCGCAGCTCGAGGTGATCGAGCCGCTCGGGCCGAAACTGCGAACGGCCAGCCCGGGCACCAAGATCCTGAGCTACGACCACAACTGGGCCACGCATCCCAACGACGGCGCAGCGGAAGCCGACTACCCGTTTCAGATCCTCAGGTCCAAGGCCGCGAAGTGGATCGCGGGCACCGCGTACCACTGCTACCACGGCGACCCGAGTGCGCAGACCGCGCTCCACAACGCCTTCCCGGACAAGGGGATCTGGTTCACCGAGTGCTCGGGCTCCAAGGGCGTCACCGACCCGCCGGCCAAGGTCTTCCGCGACACCCTGACGTGGCACGCCCGCAACGTCGTCCTCGGCACCACCCGCAACTGGGCCCGCAGCGCGGTGAACTGGAACATCGCGCTCGACAGCACCGGCGGCCCGCACCTCGGCGGCTGCGGCACGTGCACCGGCCTCGTCACGGTGCAGCCGGACGGTTCGGTGACGACCGACGCCGAGTACTACACCATCGGCCACCTGGCGAAGTTCGTGCGGCCCGGCGCGCGCCGGATCGCCAGCACGTCGTTCGGCACCACCGGCTGGAACGGCCAGATCATGGACGCCGCGTTCCGCAACCCGGACGGCTCCACAGCTCTGGTGGTGCACAACGAGAACGACGACCCGCGCACGTTCGCGGTCAACGCCGGCGACCGCACCTTCGAGTACACCCTGCCCGGTGGCGCGCTCGCGACGTTCACGTGGACCGCCGATCTCCGCACCAAGCTGGACTTCGTGCCTCTCACCGGTGCCACCTCCGATGCCGCGCTCGCGATCGACGACGACGCCTCAACCCGCTGGTCCAGCGGCGGCGCGCAGGTTCCCGGCCAGTTCGTGCAGGTGGATCTGGGGCGGCGCAAGCACTTCCGCCGGGTTGCCGTCGACAGCGGCGGCCACCTCGGCGACTACGCCCGCAGCTGGGAGCTGTCGGTCAGCGGCGACGGCACGACCTGGCGCACGCTCGCATCGGGTGCCGGTGCCGGCCAGCTGACCAACATCGACGTGCGCCGTACCAGCGCGCGACACCTGCGCATCACGTCCACCGGTGCCGCGAGCAACTGGTGGAGCATCGCCGATCTCCGTCTCTACAACTGAAAATCCCTGGGCGCCCAAACCCCTGCAAGGAGCGCTTATGTCAACGACGACACAACGCTGGCGCGGCATCGCGGTGATCTCCGCCGTCGTGATGGCGGGGCTCGCCACCCCGTCCGCGACCGCGGCGACGAACGCGAACGTGTGGCTCACCACCGCCGACCGCTCGAACCTGTTGCGGCAGCAGGCGGACGTGACGTTCGGCTCGGGCGGCAGCGGTCCGACGATCACCGTGAACCCGAACACCACCTACCAGTCCGTGGTCGGCTTCGGCGCGTCGTTCACCGACTCCGCGGCGTGGAACATCTTCAACTCGCCACGCCGTGACGAGATCATGACCAACCTGTTCAGCAGGAGCAGCGGCATCGGCCTGAGCTTCCTCCGCCAGCCGATCGGCTCGACCGACTTCTCGCGCAGCTTCTACACCTACAACGACGGCGCGCCGGACCCGACTCTCTCGCGGTTCTCCATCACCCACGACAACGCCTACATCCTGCCGCTGGTCCGGCAGGCGAAGTCGTTGAACCCCCAGCTCTCGATCATGGCGACGCCGTGGAGCGCGCCGGCGTGGATGAAGAACAACAACAGCCTCATCCGGGGTTCGCTGAACGACAGCCAGATCGGCGTGTACGCCGACTACCTGGTCAAGTTCACCCAGGCCTACCAGGCGGCGGGCGCGCCGATCGACTACCTGAGCGTGCAGAACGAGCCGAACTTCGAGCCGCCGGGCTACCCCGGCATGCGAATGCCGGCGCAGCAGCAGGTGAACGTCATCAACAACCTGGTGCCGAAGCTGCGCGCTGTCGGCCAGAACGCGCGCCTGCTGGGTTACGACCACAACTGGGACGACACGACCTACGCGCAGGTTGTGAACAACGGTGCGGGCAACAACGTCGTCGGATCTGCGTGGCACTGCTACGGCGGCAACCCGAGTGGGCAGTCCGTCGTCCGCAACGCCCAGCCCACCAAGGAGATCTTCTTCACCGAGTGCTCCGGCACGTCGTCGGGCGACGACGCCGCGACGTTCCGCGACACGTTGCGGTGGCAGGGCATCAACCTCGCGATCGGCGCCACCCGCAACTGGGCACGCACCGTCGCGATCTGGAACATGGCCCTGGACGCGAGCCACGGCCCGGTCATCGGCAGCTGCACCAACTGCATGGGTGTCGTGACGACCAACGGCGGCAGCGTCAGCTACAACGCCGAGTACTACGTGCTGGGCCACCTGGCGAAGTTCGTGCAGCCCGGCGCGGTCCGCGTCGACTCGACCGGCTACGGCGAGGGCGGCATCCAGAACGTCGCCTTCCGCAACCCGGACGGCCGGATCGTGCTCGTCGCCCTCAACTCCGGCGGCCAGCAGAGCTTCCGCGTCTCCTACGCGGGCCAGACGTTCGGCTACACCCTGCCCGCGGGTGCGATGGCGACGTTCACCTGGCCCGGCACGCTCGACCCCGGCCAGCCCGGCCGCACGGGCGCCATCACGGGCCTGGGCGGCAAGTGCCTCGACGTCACGAACGGCTCCACGGCGAACGGCAACCAGCCGCAGATGTGGACCTGCTACCCAGGCCCGAACCAGACGTGGACGCTCGCGTCCGACGGCACCGTGCGCGGGCTCGGCAAGTGCCTCGACGTCACCGGCAACGGCACCGCCGACGGCACACCGGTCCAGCTCTGGGACTGCTTCGGCGGCGGGAACCAGCGCTGGACCGCGGCGAACGGCACGCTGGTGAACGTGGGCAGCAACAAGTGCCTGGACGTGATCGGCAACAACACCGCCGTTGGCGCGAGACTGCAGATCTGGTCCTGCACGGGCGGCGCCAACCAGAGGTGGACCGTTCCGGCGTAGCCGGTGATGGCCGGTGCCCGCGGGCACCGGCCATCAGCTCGTCAGAGCTGGAAGACCGCGCGCACGCAGCCGTCTTCCTTCTTCTTGAACAACTCGTAGCCGCGCGCACCTTCGCTCAGCGGCATGATGTGCGTCGCCAGGTGGTTGGTGACGAGCTCGCCGGACGCGATGCGGTCCAGCAGCATCGGGATGTAGCGCTGCCCGTGCTGCTGGGCACCGCGCACGGTCAGGCCCTTGTTCATCAAGGCGCCCAACGGGAACTTGTCCACCAGGCCGGTGAAGACACCGAGCACGAACACCGATCCGCCCTTGCGGCAGTTGTAGATCGCCTCCCGCACCGCGATCGGGCGGTCCGTCTCCAGCTTCAGCTTGCTCTTCACCTGGTCGTAGGCGTACTGCGGGCCGGTGGAGTGCGCCTCGCAGCCGACCGCCTCGATGCACACGTCCGGACCGCGGCCACCGGTGGCCTCCAGGAGCGCGTCACCGACCGACGTACCGGCGTAGTTGATCGTCTCGACGCCGAAGGCCTGTTCCGCCTGCCGCAGCCGGTAGTCGAAGCGGTCGATCACGAGCACCCGCTCGGCACCGAGCAGCTGTGCCGCGCGTGCCGCCATCTGGCCCACCGCACCAGAACCCCACACGGCGACCACGTCACCCGGTTTGACGCCACCCAGATCGGCGCCCATCCAGCCGGTCGGCACCGAGTCGGAGGCGAAGAGGGCGCTCAGGTCGTCCACGCCCTCGGGAATCGGGATGGCCGTGTGGTCGGCGAACGGCACGCGCACGTACTCCGCGTGGCTGCCGCGGAACCCGCCCATCGCGTGCGAGTAGCCGAAGATGCCGCCGGGGTCGGCACCCCACAGCTGCTGCGTGATCGCCGGGTTGGTGTTCGTGTTGTCGCACAACGAGTACAGCTCGTTGCGGCAGTACCAGCAGCGCCCGCAGACGATGAAGGAGCACACCACCACGCGGTCACCCGGCCGGTGCCTGGTGACGCCGGGCCCGACTTCGGCCACCTCGCCCATGAACTCGTGGCCGATCACGTCACCCGCCTGCATGAACGGGATGTGCCCCGTGAGCAGGTGCAGGTCCGAGCCGCACACGGTGCTCAGCCGGACCTTGACGATCATGTCCTGGTCGTTCAGCAACTGGGGATCGGGCACGTCCTGCACCCGCACGTCGTTGATCCCCTCCCAGCACAACGCCTTCACAGCCGGCCACCGCCTCCGGCCCGGCTCGTCACGAGCCGCAGCGCCTTGCCCATCGGCCCCGGATGGGTCGGCGCCGTGTCGGACTGCACCACCTCACCTGCCTCCAGCACCGCCTTCGCCCTGCGCAGCACGAGCCTGAGCTCGTGCCGCGACACCTGCTCGGACGGCTGCACCGACAGTTCGGTGCCCTTGTCCCCCGCCGCCGGCCGGATGCGGATCTCGACCCGGTCCCGCCACCGCGCCAGGTCCTCCGGCAGTGACGACTGCACCTCGTCCGGCGCGCGGTTCACCGTCACCGCCAGGTATCGGTCCCGCTCGTCCGGAGCGCGCCTTCTGCGCCTGGCCACCGCCGCGACGGTCACCGCGCCTGCGGCGAGAAGCACTTTTCCTGCTGTGTTCATCGTTTCGGCCTCTCTCGGAGCACGAACACCCGGGATACCCGTGCTGGTGAAGAACAACCGGGGCCGGGTTCGGGACGATCTGCGCGGGTACCTCGTACGTGCCGACAACCACGGGAGGTAGCGATGGCAACCGGTGAGACCGGCTTCGACGACGTCACGTACGACCTGATCTCCGTGCAGTACCACGCGCTCAAGGCCGGGCACGACTACGGCCAGTACGTGCGCGACGCGGACAACGCGGGCCGTCAGGACATCGCCGACTTCTTCCGGCGGGTCATGGAGGAGGACTCCGGCCGCGCCAAGCAGTGCCACGAGTTCCTCAAGGAACTTTCGGGCTCCGAGGAGTCCGGTCCGGCGGTCAGCTGACCGCGTGCTTCGGTGCCGTGCCGTCCGGGTAACCGGGCGGCATGACCGATCCGCTCAACCCCGAAGCACCGCACTCACCGGGCACCCCCAGCCTCGACGACCTCGAGACCGAGGAACCAGAGGTGCCGCAGGACGTCACCGACGAGGACACGTCCGAGCCGCCGGACTGACTCACGCCCCGGTGATGATCAGCAACGCGACGTCCACGACCGCCACCGCGAGCAGCGCGTTGAAGTTCGCCCGCGACCCGGCTCGTCGTCCGCGCAGCCTGCCGACCGCCAGGATCACCACCGACAACGGCACCGCCACCACTCCCGCCGCCGTGACGGGACCAGGCGGGCCGACCGCGAGGACCACTCCGGTGATCACCGCCAGCGCGGCGGCCACGCCCGCGCTGGCGGCCTTGCCCAAGCGGTGCGGCAGTCCGAGCACACCGGTGGCGGCGTCGTCCTCCAGATCAGGAATGACATTGGCGAAATGCGCGGCACTGCCCAGCAGGGCGGCCGCCGCGATGAGCCACGACGGCGGCCAGTGCCCGTCCGGAGCACCGAGCGTGACGAACGCGGGCAGCAGCCCGAACGACACCGCGTACGGCACGACGGAGAACGCCGTCGCTTTGAGCCCGAAGTCGTACGCCCACGCGGAGCACAGCGTGACGACGTGCACGAGAGTGGCGTCCGCACCGGACAGCAACGACAGACCAACAGCGGTGGCCGCGGCGGCGATCGTCGCGATGAGCACGAGTTTCCGGGACACGACACCGGCGGCGACCGGTTTGTCCTTGCGGCCGACGCTCGCGTCCCTGCCGGCGTCGAGCAGGTCGTTGAGCCAGCCCACGGACAGCTGACCCGCCAGCACCGCCGCCCCCACGGCGACCAGTCCACCCGGTGACCTGCCGGTGGTCACGGCCAGCGCGGTGGCGACCACGGTGACCGCGAGGGAAGGCAGCGGATGACAGGAACGCGCGAGCGCTTCGATGCGGCCCATGGATCTCCACTGTGCCAGCCCGCAGGCCGGCCGCATCTCGAGCCGAATGATCCAGAGCTGTACGAACGGCTCGCCGACCAGTGGTGGATGCCGCGCGGCCGGTTCGTCATGCTGCACTGGCTCGCCGCCGCACGCGCCCAGCTGATCCCCCGGCCGCGGCCGGGCGCGGTCCTGGTCGACCTGGGCTGTGGCGCGGGACTGCTCGCCCCGCACATCCGCGGCTACCACCACGTCGGTGTCGACCTCTCGCACGAAGCCCTGCGCCAGGCCGCGAAGCACGGCGTGCAACCGATTCGCGCGGACGTGCTCGCCGTACCGTTGCCGAACGGGCGCGCGGACGTCGTGGTCGCGGGCGAGATCCTCGAACACGTCGCCGATCTGCCCCGAGCGGTCGCCGAGGCGTGCCGGCTGCTCCGCCCCGGCGGGCTGCTGGTGCTCGACACGCTGGCCGACACCGCGCTGTGCCGCCTGGTCGCGGTCGGCGTAGCGGAACGCCTTCTCGGACTCGCGCCGCGGGGGGTGCACGATCCCTCGTTGTTCGTCGACCGCAAGGCGCTGGTGCGTGAATGCGCCCGGCACGGTGTGCGCCTGGCGTTGCGGGGTATCCGCCCGGCACTGCTCGATCTGCTCGCATGGTCGGCGCGCCTCAGGCCTTCCGTCCGCATGGTGCCCACCGCGACCACGGCGGTGCTCTTCCAGGGTGCCGGCCGCAAGAAGGGATGAGCCTTGGACCTGCACTCCCTGGCCGACCGCCTGTCCGGACGGGCGTCGAAGTACGACGTGTCCGGCGATTTCCCCGAGGAGGACTTCGACGACCTGCGCGAGGCGGGCCTGATGGGCCTGATGGTGCCGCACCGGCTCGGCGGCGCGGGCGCGACGTTCGCCGAGTACACCGACGTGGCGATGCGGCTGGGCAGCGGCGCGGGTGCCACCGCGCTGGTCTTCAACATGCACGCGTCGGTCACCGGCGCGCTCGCGCACACGCCCGACGAGCTGGTGCGGCAGTTCGGCGCGCCGGAGAGTTTCTTCGCCTCCCGCGATCGCGTGCTGGCCGCCGCGGCCAAGGGTGCCCTGTACGCCGTGGCGATGAGCGAACGCGGCATCGGATCGCGGCTGTCACAGGTGCGGACCTCCTACGAGCGCACGGGTTCCGGCTTCCGGATCACGGGCGCCAAGACGTTCGTCTCCGGTGCGGGCCACGCCGACGCCTACCTCGTCGCCGCCAGGGACAGCTCGGCGGCGGAACCGAGGGTGTCCTACTTCCTCGTTCCCGCCGGCCCCGGCGTGGAGGTCCGGCCTGCCTGGGACTCGCTCGGCATGCGCGCCACCGCGAGCCACGACCTGCGGCTGGACGTGGAGGTCGACGAGGACGCGCTCGTGGGCGGCATCGAGGGCGCCGCGCTGCTGCTGGCCCAGGTGATGCCGCAGTGGCTGGTCGCGTCCTACGCCGCGGTCTACGTCGGCGTCGCCCAGGCCGTGCTGCGGCACGGTGTGGAACACCTGCGCGAGCGCGGGCTGCACACCCTCCCGCTGGTCCGCGCCCGCCTGGGGCGTGCCGACTCGCAGGTCGCCGCAGCCGAGCTCGTCGTGCGGAGAGCCGCCCGGCAGGTCACCGACGATCCCGGCAGCCAGGAGACGAACCGGTGGGTCTGGCGGGCGAAGCTGATCGCCGGTGACACGGCCGCCGACGTGGCGTTCTCCGTGCTGGAAGCCGCGGGCGCGTCGGCCACCCGCCGCGGCCACCCGCTGGAACGGCTCTACCGCGACGCACGGTGCGGCGCGCTGCAACCGGCCACGTCCGACGTCTGCGCCGACTGGCTCGGAGCCTGCGCGCTCGGCGACGATCCGGACGAGGTGGCGCGCTGGTGACCGCGCACATCGCCGCGATCGGGACCGCCCTGCCTCCCGTCGTCGAGCAGAGCGACCTGTGGGACGACCACTTCCGCGCCCGGCTGAACGGGAGCAGGGCGGCCGGGCGGATCTTCTCGGGGGCCGGGGTGCGGCGCAGGCACGCCGTCGTCAGTCCACTGGACCACGACGTCTCGGAGTGCACGACCGGCGAGCGGATGCGCCTGTACGACCAGAACGCGCGGCCGCTGGGGCATGCGGCGGTAACTGCCGCTCTGTCCTCCGCCGGGCTCGAACCGGCCGAAGTCGGTCAGCTCACCGTGGTGTCCTGCACCGGGTACGCCGCCCCGGGACTGGACGTGCAGCTGGCCGCGTCGCTCGGCCTCGCTCCCGACGCGCAACGACTGCTCGTCGGGCACATGGGCTGCTACGCCGCACTGCCGGCGCTCGCCACCGTCACCGACTTCGTCACCGCCCATCGGCGTCCAGCCGTGTTGCTGTGCCTGGAACTGACGTCACTGCACGTTCAGCCGTCCACAATGGATGTCGAGCAGATCGTGTCGCACGCGCTGTTCGGCGATGCCGCCACCGCACTGGTCGTGCGCCCGGACGAGGGCAGCCTGCAGGTCGTCGCCACCAGCGCCGTCACCGATCCGGCCAGTGCCGGCCACATGACCTGGACCGTGACCGACCACGGCTTCCGGATGACGCTGTCGCGGCAGGTGCCGGAGGTGCTGGGCAAGCACCTCCGGCACGCCGTCGAACGCCTGCTCGCGGACAACGGCCTGACCGTGCCCGAGGTGCGCGGCTGGGCGGTGCATCCCGGCGGGCCGCGCATTCTCGACACCGTCGGCCACGAGCTCGGGCTACCGTCCCGTGCGCTCGAACCGTCCCGGCACGTGCTGCGCGAACACGGCAACTGCTCGTCGGCGACCGTCGTGCTGGTGCTCGACGAACTGCTGCGCAGCACCGCGCTGCGACCAGGTGATCCGGTGGTGGCCATGGCTTTCGGTCCAGGACTGACCCTGTACGTCACGCTCTTCCGCCACCATCTCCAGGCGAGGTGATCATGCGATCCGTGGCAGGCACCGTTGTTCTCGTCACCGGAGGGTCGGCCGGCATCGGCCGGCTCACCGCCAGGCGGCTGGCCCGGCAAGGCGCGCAGGTCGCGATCTGCGGCCGCGACCAGGACCGGCTCGACGCCGCGCTGCGCGAGATGCCCGGCGCGTGGGGCGTCCGTTGCGACGTCACCGATCCGGACGATCGCGCGCTGCTCGTGCGCGCTGTCGCCGAACGGTTCGGCCGCATCGACGCGCTGGTGAACAACGCCGGGCAGGGCCGGATCGGCAAGCTCGCCGATCTCCGCCACGAGCAGGTGGAAAGCCTCGTCGCGGTCAACTTCACCGCGGTCGCGGAACTCACCCGGCTGGTGCTGCCGCTGTTCGGCACGCGCGGCGGACACGTGGTGATGATGTCGTCGATCGGCGCCTGGGTACCGGTACCACCGTTGTCGCTGTACTCGGCGACGAAGGCGGGCGTGCTGGGTCTCGCCATCGGGCTGCGCCGGGAGGTGCCGCGCGGGGTACGGGTGCACGCGGTGTGCCCGGGACCGATTCGCACCGAGTGGCTGACGCGCGACATCGACGGCAGGCCTTCCGAGCAGTCCGCGCCACGCCGGCTGTCCGCGGGTGCCGATCCCGAACGGGTGGCCCGCGCGGTCGAGAAGTGCCTGACCGCGCGGACGTCCCGCACCATGGCCGTGCCGCGCTGGTGGGGAATCGCGCGGCTCGGCGCCTTCGCCCCGGTGAGCCGGGTGCTCGATGTCGTGGTCGCGCCGGTCTCGACCGCGATCGTCCGGGTCACCAGGCGCTACGGCAGCCGGTTATCGTCCTGACGCGGCCACCCCGCTCAGCGAGCTGGACGCGTCGGGGTGAGCTCCTTCCTCGACACTGATGCCGAGCCGTTCCACGAGTTCGCCGCCGAGCCAGCCACCGAGCCCGCCCCCGAGCACGCCCAGCCAGGCCGCGACCAGGGCGGGCCAGGCAGGCGTCCAGCCGGTCTCGGCCAGGCGCAGCGCCCAGCTCACCGCGAACAACACCAGCACCACGGCGTTCACCAGCCCGTGCAACAGGCCGATCCGGCGGGCGCGGGTGCCCCGCGGGGTGACGAGAAACCAGTCCAGCCACCCGGTGGCGGCGGTGACCACCCCCATCAGCACACCGGCGGCGATGAGGTGGGCCGCGGTGAAGGCGAAGCTGGTGCGATCGGTGATCAGGTACAGCACGTCGAAGCCGACCGCCGTGGTCAGCAGACCCAGCGGGAACACGATGAGGATCGGGTGGACGGCGTGGCCCGCGGCGCGCACACGACTGCGCATGAGGTGCTCCTTCCCAAAGACAGCTGTCACCGAGAACAGCTGCCACAGGCGTACCCAGCGGCGCAGCGGATACCCCTCTGGCATGAACACCGAGGAAGTGCGGAAATTCGTGCTCGAGCGGCTCGACGAGGACGAGGTGCGCCTGGCCGAGGGGAAGCTGCCGCTCCTCGACGAGGCCGAGGGCCGGGGCAGGCTGCGGATCATCGCCTCGGACGACGGTTCCGGGCTGCTCCTGCTGCCCGGCCCGATCCAGGCGGCCGAGGAACGGGTGCCGGTGCCGTTCCCGGAGAAGTACGCCCTGCTGCGGACCGAGGTCGAGCAGACCCGTGACGAGGCCCTGCTGAGACTGCTGGCCGCCGCCTACGACACCCACCACGGCTGGCAGGAGGAGTGGCGATGACCAAGCCGGAGCCCGACCGCGTGACCGCCGAGAGCGAGCTGGAGGACGCCGACATCGGCTCCGAGCACACGCGACCGACCTATGCCGACGAGAACCCCGGCGGCCCGCACCGCGGACCTGACGAGTCCGAGCCCGAGGACGAGGGCGGCCTGTAGGTCACTCCTCGACCCGTTGCGTCACGACACCGCGCACGAAGTACCGCTGTGCCACCAGGAACAGCAGGATCATCGGCACGGTGGCGACGACGCTCGCCGCCATCACCAGCTCCCACTGGGCCTCGCCGCCCTGCCCGAACCGGTCGAGCACCGCCTTCAGCCCGCGCGGCAGCGTGTACAGCTCCGGTTCGCGCAGGTAGATCAACGGCCTGATGAGGTCGGTCCAGGCCGCCTTCAGCTCGAACACGAACACCACGATCAGGCCCGGCCTGGCGAGCGGCAGCGCGATCGAGGTGAACTGCCGCCACGGCCCGGCGCCGTCGACCCGTGCCGCGTCGAACACCTCCGCGGGCAGGCCGAGGAAGAACTGGCGCAGCAGGAAGACGTAGAACGCCGAACCGAAGAGGTTGCCGGCCCACAACGGGACCTGCGTCGTCGCGAGCCCCACCGCGTGCCACTCCAGGTACACCGGCACCATGGTCACGGCGGCGGGCAGCATCATCGTGGCGAGCACGAGTCCGAAGAGGACGGTGCGACCGCGGAACCGGAACCGCGCGAAGCCGAACGCCACGACCGCGCTCGACACGGTGGCGGCGACCGCGGCGGCGACACCGACGGCCACGCTGTTGCCCACCCATGCGAGCAGCGGCACCGCACGCCATACCTCGGTGTAGTTCTGCGGGTTCACCGGTGACGGCAGCAGGGCGTTGTCGAAAACGTGCGACCGGTCCTTCAGCGACGCGCTCAGCAGCCACCAGAACGGGTACGCGAACAGCACACCGACCGCGACGAGGGCGAACAGGACGGGCACGCGGCGGGTCATGCCCGGTCCTCGTAGTGCACGTAGTCGCGAGACAGCCGCACCTGCAGCGCCGTGATCGCGGCGATCACCACGAACAGCACCCACGCCAGCGCGGACGCGTAACCCATCCGCAGCGAACCGAACGCCTCCTGGAACAGGTAGATCACGTAGAACAGCGCCGCGTCACCCTCCGCCGGCGTGGACGGCCGTGCGCCGAAGAACATCGTGTAGGCCTCGGTGAACACCTGCAATGACGCGATGGTGTTGACGATCAGCGTGAAGTACACGGTGCCGCTGATGCCGGGCAGCGTGACGTGCCAGAACTGCCGCCACGGCGAAGCCCCGTCCAGCCGCGCCGCCTCGTACCGCTCCCCCGGCACCCTGGTCAGCGCCGCCAGGTACAGCACGGCGGTGCTGCCGGCCGTCCAGAGGCTCATCAGCACCAGGCCGGGTTTGATCCACGCGGGGTCGGTCGTCCACTGCGGCCCGGTGAACCCGAACCAGCCCAGCATCGCGTTGATCGCGCCGTTCTGCCCGTTGAGCAGCAACAGGAACAACGCCGCGAGGGCGACCGGCGGGGTCATCGTCGGCAGGAACAGCACGGTGCGGAAGAAACCGGCCGACCGTCCCGCGCGACGCAGCAGTGACGCGAGGCCGAGCGCGAGCACGATCTGCAGCGGGACGTGCAGCAGCGTGAAGAACACGGTGTTCCACAACGCTTTGGCGGCGCGTTCGTCCTGCAGCATCTCGCGGTAGTTGCTCATGCCCGCGAACCGCGCCGGCTTGAGCAGGTCGTAGTGCGTGAACGACAGGAACAGGCTGTAGAGCATCGGACCGGCCGTGAGCAGCAGGAACCCGGCGACCCACGGCAGCACGAACAACCAGCCGGCCCGTGCCTCGCGCGCACTCGCCATCAACGGCCTCCCACGCGGGTGATCGCTCGATCCGCCTCACGTCGCGCCTGCGCCATCGATTCCTCCGGGCTCTGCTGACCGAGCAGCACCCTCGTCACCGCCGACTCCCACGAGCGCACGAGATCACTGGCCGCCGGGTTCGGCGGCAGGGCGAAGGCCTTGTTCTGCACGGACTGCAACACCCGCACACCCTGTTCGAGCACGCGGATGCCACGCGGGTCGTACACCTCGCTGAAGATTTTCTCGTCGGCCGCGCGGTTCCCGGTGAACGTGCCGCTGTAGGGCTTGCCCTTCTTGGCGAGCGCGTCGCGACGTGCCTTCGCCGCGGTGACCCAGGTGTCCGCCGCGGTCATCGTCGCGATGAACTCGCACGCCAGCTCGGGGTGCCGGGCGCCCTGCGGAATGGCCCACGCCTGCCCGCCGGCCTCGGTGAGCGGGTTGCCCTGCCGGTCGGTGAAGGGCGCGACCGTGACGTCGGCGTCCGGCGAGTTGGCCGCGATCGTGTTGACGTACCACGAGTCCATCGCCATGGCGGCGACCTGCCCTGTGACGAACTCGTTGTTCGCACCGAAGGAGTCGAAGGTGTCGCGGAACGCCTTGAACGCCGCCCAGCCGCCCTGCGCGCGCACCAGGCCGGTGGTGTAGCGGACGGCTTCGACCACGCGCGGGTCGTCCAGGTGCGGCTCGTCGCCGATCAGGTCGGCGCCGTTCGCCTTGGCCCACAGCGCGACGAACTCCGGCACCCGTGGATCGAACCCGATCCGCCGGAGCCTGCCGTCCTCGGTGCGCGCGAGCTTCGCTGTCGTCTCGGCGAGGCGCTGCCAGTCCGTTGTGGACAGTGTGGCCGGATCCACGCCTGCCTCGCGCAGCACCGGGTTGTTGAGAATGAGCACGCGGACGCTGAAGAAATCGGGCACCCCGTAGACCGTGCCGGCGTAGGTCACCTGCCGCACCGCCGCCTCGCGGAAGACCTTCAGGTCGACCTGGTGCCGCCGCAGACAGGGCCCGAGATCCTGCACCGCTCCCCTGGCCGCGTACCCGCCGAGCTTGCGCCGGTCCGCGTACACCAGGTCCGGAGGATCATCGGCCGCCACCGCCGAGAGGAACTGCTGCTCGTCCAGCGCCCCCTCGTTGACCCGGAGATCGACCTCGGGATGGCGTTCCCTGAACACCTTCACCCGTGCGGTGGCGTGTTCGTCCGGCAGCCCGAACCCCATGGTGGTGAGTGTGTTGGGCTGATCCGCGACGCTCGGGCCGAGACCTCCGCACCCCGTGACGAGCAGCAGTGCGACCAGCCACCGGGTCATGCGCGTGCGGCGACCACGGCCCTGCGACCGGGCAGGAACCGGCGCGCCGCGGTCAGCAACGCGCGTGCCTCCATCACCTCACCGAGCTCGAGGTGCTCGTCGGCCGCCGCGATGTGCTCCAGCACCCGGCGGGGCGCGTCCGGCGCGTCCATCACCGCTGTGCTCAGGCACCTGCGCGCCTGTTCCGCCTGCAGGGCGAGATCGGCGCCCGAGGTGAGGCGGATGAGGACGAGAGCATCGCAGATCGCCTGATCGAGTTCGTTGTGCTGCACCATGATCGCCGCCTTCGGGACAGCCGGGGGTGGCAGCGCCGACTGCTTGACGCTGGTCCCGGCTACCCGGGTCACCGACCCCTCAAACGATCGGCCCGCCGCTGTGTCCGGGGCCGTGCGGCCGCGGCGCACCGCCGGCACAGCGCCATCACCGGTGCGCCCGCGGTGTCGTTGATCCAGAGCGCGTCGATCCACAGCACGTGCGGGAACCGGTCGAGTCGCGCCCGGCTCAGCGGCACACCGCACAGCGTCTGGTTCTGGCCCGGCCACCAGGCGTGGACGTCACCCGACGGCATGCGGATGCCCTCGTCGTCCCGCCAGCCGCTCGACGCGGCCACCGCGGGCGTCGCCGCCACCGGTCAGCCTCCCCGGTTGTCCTCGGCGGCGGCGAGCGACGCGGCTGCCTCGTCGAGATCGCGCTCCGTCACCGGCCACCCGCCGACGCGCTCGAGCAGTTCGTCCCGCGTGACCACGGGCAGTGCGCCGCGCAACGCCGTGGTGGCGAGCTCGTCGCGGCCCGCCACCACGTAGCTGCCCGCGACGAGCACGAGCGCCGCCTCCGGCCGGGTCGACTGGAGCAGCAGTTTCAGGTCTTCCACTCGCACTGGCATGACCCGGTTCCGATCAACCGTCGTCGCCGAGGCGACCGCCACCGTCCAGGCCCGCGCCCTGCCCCGGCGGACGCTCGTCCGCCTCTTCCTCTGTGGGGGTCAGCGGTGCACCGCTCTGCTCCTCGGCCGCACCGCGTTCCACGTCGTCGTGCTCGGGTTCGGTCACAGCGCTCTCCCGTCCTCGCTGAACTGGTGTCTGCGGCATACCCGGTGACGCACCGCCGAACCGTCACAGCGGCAGCGTCTCTCCTCGCGCCACCACGTGCACGTCGAGACCAGCCGCACGCCGCGAGATCTCCGCGGTGAAGTCGGCCAGCGGTGACTTCATGACGCCGTACTCCTCGTAGTGCACGGGCACGGTGGTGCGCGGTCCGAGCAGGTCCATCAGGTCGGCGCCCTGCTTTCCGTCCATCGTGAGCAGGACACCCAGCACCTTGGTGCCGCCGAGGTGCAGCACCGCGAGGTCGATGCCGTCGAAGCGTTCGCGGATCCGGCGCAGCTCGGGGTGCACCAGTGTGTCGCCACTGAGGTAGACGCGGAACGGGAGCACGCCCGCCGCCTCCCGGTACTCGATCATCGTGCCCATGACGGGAGGCAGCAGACGGCCCACCGGCCCCAGCCCGTGCCTGCCCGGCAGTGAGGTCACGGTCAGCTTCGCCGCGCCGCGGGACAGCGTGACCGTCTCCCACGTCCGCAGCGGAGCGGCTTCGACGAATCCCCTGCGGGACAGCCGTTTCGCCGCGTGCGGCGTGGTGAGGACGGGCAGGTCGCGGGCGAGCTCCCGGCTCGCAACCCGGTCGAAGTGGTCGCCGTGCAGGTGGGACAGCACCACGGCGTCCAGCTCGGGCAGATCCGCGATCTCGATCGCCGGATCCGTGAGTCTCCGTGACACCACGCCCTGACCGATGTGCGTCCACTGTCCTCTGTGGAGGAAGTTGGGATCGGTCAGCAGCGTGAACGGCCCGAGCCGGAGCACCGTGGTGGCGTTGCCCACGAAGTACAGCGAACCGGTCATGTCTGCCCGGACACCCGCTGGCCGGACTCGCGGGCGTGGCCGCCGACGTCCTGTGCCGCTTCCCTCGTGTGTTCGGCCGTGGTCTGCGCCGCGTCGGTGGCCACCTGCTTGACCTCACCCGCCGCGTCGCTCACCGAGGTCTTCACGTCCTCCTTGATGTGCTGCGCCGACTCGGCCATCGCCTCCTTGGCCGGTTCCACGACGTCGCCGAAGCTGTCGGACAGCTGCTGCACCGCCTGTTGTTCGGCGTCGGTGCGCGGCAGCACCGCGGCCAGCAGCAGGCCGCTGCCGAACGCGATCAGGCCGGCCGCGAGCGGGCTTCCCTGCGTCTGCCGGGCGACCCGCTGCGGTGCGTCCTGCACCGCCTGCACGGCCTGCTCCGCCCGTTCGGCGACGGCGTGGCCGGTGTCCTGTCCCTGCTCCCTGACCGCGGTCGTGGCCTGTGCGGTGGTACCCATCACTCGCTCCTTCATCGCCGTCAGCCCTCGCCGCACGCCGCGGACGCGCCGCTGGGCGATGCTCCGCGGGCTCGCGTGGTCGACCAGCCGGTTGGCGTCGGTCCGCAGCTCAGCGCGGGTCACTTCGATGTCGCGCCTTATCTGGTCGGGTGTTTCGCCCATTCCGCGTCCTCCTTCAGCGTTTCGACGGTGCGTTCGGGTTTCGGGTTGACGGTGCGCAGCTTGGCGCGTCCGCTGGAGTACAGGACGGCGCCCGTGACGCCCCACAGCGCGGCGACGATCAGCGCGGCCCAGCCCAGCGGCATGACCGCGCCGAGCGCGAACACCAGCGCGAGGCTGAGCAGCACCGTGGTGAGGTAGCCGGCGAACCCGGCGGCCGCGAGCATCCCGGTCGCCTTGCCCGCCTTCGCGGCCTCCTGCCGGATCTCCGCCTTGGCGAGCTCCAGCTCCTGCCGCATGAGCTTGGACAGGTCACCGGTCAGCTCGCTGACGAGATCGCCCAGCGACTCCCCGGAAGTGTCCATTCGCGACGGTGGTGGTGGTGCCTCAGGGCTCGACATGCGGCACCCCCGGCGTGGAAGCCGGGCTCTGCGGCAGCGGCGTGCCGTACGGCGGCGTCGGGGCCTGGCTCTGCTGCGACGGCAGCGGAGCGCCGTATTCCGGTGCCACGTCGGGACGTTCCGCCGCCACCGGCGCAACCCCGCCCTGCTGCTGTTGCCCCTGTCCGCCACCGGTCGCGCTCTTCGCGACGCGGCCGACGAGGAACCCCGCCACGGCGGCACCCAGCAGGAAGGTACCGGGCTTGCGCCGCGCGTAGTCCCGCGCCGAGTCGAGCAGACCCTGTGCTCCCCGTTCGTCGAGGAACCGGGCGGCCTGCCTGCTCGTGTCGGAGGCACTGCGGATCGCCCCCGCCGACATGGAGCCGGGCGGCGCGGAGCGGGCCATCTCACCCAGCTCGTCGGCGATCCGGCCGAGCTGCTTCGACACCCGCTGTGCCTGCGACTCCGCTTCTGCCGCAACACGTTCCCGCACGTCCTTCACGACGTGCCGGGCCTGGTCCGCGGTTTCCCGCCGCACCTGCGCCGCCTGCTCCGCGACGGTGGTGCCCACCTGCCCGGCGGCCTCCCTGGCGTGCTGTGCGACCTCCACGCCCTCGTCGCGGGCCGCAGTGCGCACTCCGCCCATCTGGTTCTCGGTCACGGCCGACTCCTCAGCTCGTAGTCGTCTCCTGGACTACGAGCTACCCTGGGGGCCACACCGCAAACGGGGCCGTTTTGCCCTAATCACACCAGTTTCGTCGAACCACGTGCCTCAGCCCGCGTCCGGGTCGTCGGAGGCCGAGTAGTCGGACAGACCGACGTTGCCGGTCGGATTCGGTTCCGGATGAGTGGAGCCGGAACCGCTGCGGCCGGGCACCGTGTCGTCCTCGCCGGTGCCGGACTCCTCCAGCGACGCGCGGCTCGCGTCGTCGTACTCCTGCTCTCGCCGCCGTTCAGTGCTCATGCCGATCGGCTACCCCGATCGGGCACCCGTGAACGTCATGAGAAGTCGTTGACCCGCGGCGACGGCACGAACGCCGCGAAATCGCGGTTCGACCGGTCCCGCGCGCGCTCGCGGCGGAACAGGCCCTGCACCCAGCGCACCACCGCGGCGGACGAGGGCTCGGGGGCACCGCCCATACGCGCGATCTCCACCAGTTCACCGCGGCGGTCCTCGACGGCCGCCGACCAGCCGCTCAGCTCGTTCCACAGCAGGGCCACGTCGTGGTCGGGGAAGTCGGGCAGCCGCCCGTCCAGCGCCACGTACGCTCCCACGCGCGGTTCCGTCTCCACGAACGAGCTGTCACCGCGCAGCCCGAGTCCCGCGACGACCTCGCTCACGTAGCGCCGCACCCGGCGCGCTGCAGAGTCGTCGAAGTCGATGTCGAAGTCGATGATCACGTCGCGGTCCATGCCAGCGCGCCTCCGTCGGCCGTACTACCCCCTGTGGTGCAACGGCCGAATACCCCTGCGGGGTGTGGGCAAAACCCTGGTCAGGTCGCCTCCCGCAGCACCAGGCCGCGGATCGACAGCACGGTCGACTCCGGTGCGTCCGGGAGGACGAAGAAGATCTCTCCGGCCGGCTCGACATCGCGGCCGGACCCGGCCCACGGCACCGGGGAGCGGGACGTCAGCTCGACCTTGCCGCCGGGCTGCGCCACCGTCGCCGCCAGCGAGTCGCCGTCCTGCTCCAGCAGCACGGTGCCGCCGTCCTCCGGCCCACCCGCGTCGGGCAGCTCGGCGACCAGCCGCAACCCGGAAAGGCGCACCGAGTCCCCCGCCCGCTCGACCCGGCACTCGCCGTGGAAGTCCAGCACCATCGTCTCGGACCGCAGCGTGACCTCGGCACGGGCGCTGCTCGCAGTGTTGGCCATGCGGTCCGCTTACCCGTGACCACGGCGCGGGAAACGCCGCGGTCACGGGAAGCCGGGCATCATCCCCCGTAGGGGTTCGCGGCCTTGCGCGCCGCGTACAACAACATCGGCTTGATCTTCGCCCAGTGCCCGTCCTGGCACGAGTAGGCGGGCAGGAAGCCGGCGCAGTCGCCCTGCCAGTTGCCGATCTCCCAGGTGTAGTGCGGAACACCGAGCTCGCCGTACACCCAGTCGTCGATCGAACCGCCCGCGGTGTAGAGCAGCTCACCGGGCTGCCCGTACTCCCAGCCACCCGCGAGCTGGGCCATGTCCTTGGCCATCGCCCGCAGCTTGGCGTCGTTCGGCGAGGGCTGCGTGGTGTAGCCCCACGGCAGCAGCACGACGTTCAGCGCGGCGTGCATCGTGACGACCATGCCGCGCGTGTCCGGCGCGGCGGGGTCGTTCAGGCCGGGACCGCGCTTGTCCGGGAAGAGCGACCGGAACAGCTTCTCGACCGCCTTGGTCTCCACCTCGGAGTCGGCCTGCGGGCCGCGGTAGACCTGGCTGCACGGGTCGGCCGACGTGCCGTTGTCGCCCCACTGTGCGTTGAAGTTGCGGTTGAGGTCGATACCGATCTGCGCGTTCGGGTCCTGGGTGGTGGGACATTCCTTCGGACCGTTGGTGTAGTTGGCGTTCTTGCGCTGGAGCTTCGGCGAGTCGCCGCCCGACTGCACGATCTGCACGCCGTCGGGGTTCGCGATCGGCACGACCCAGATCTCGGTCGTGTCCAGCAGCGACGTCACCTCGGCGTCCTTGCCGTAGCCGGTGGTGAGGTGGTCGATCCAGCGCCACGCCATGTCACCGGTGGTGATCTCGCGGGCATGGATCTGAGCCGAGACGAAGAGACGCGGCTTGCGCGCGTCCGGCGTCAGCCGGCAGTCGCCGGGAGACCTCTTGGTGAGGCAGACGGCTTTCAGGTCGTGGCCGCCCGCGCCCTGGGTCTTGCGCCACGAGTCGCCGTAGTCGACGAGGGTGGCGAGGCGCGGGTACCGCCACGCGACCTGGTCGAGGTGCGCGTAGTGCGCTTTGACCGTCCGGTAGCCGCCGTAGTAGGTCTCCTTGACGCCGGTGCCCTGGGTCTTCAGCTCGGCCCGGGGCGGCGCCATGACCGACTCGACCGTGCCGGTGTAGCCCGCCTCGGCGAGCTTGGCGTGCACGTCCTTCGAGCCCAGCACGAACAGGTCGTCGCCGTCCCGCTGCTCCAGCACGTCGAAGCCGCGCGCGAGCAGGTCCTGCGCCTTCTGCCCGAGCGGGGCGGGCACGCGGTAGACGTACGTCGGCCCGTCCTGCGCCGGCGCCGGGGGTGGTGGTGCGGCCACCGACGTCCCGACGAGGAAAGCCACGCTGGCGACGCCCGCCAGGACGAGGCTCAACCGTTGCCTCATGCTCAAGAAACCCCCTGTGCGTGAAAACGCTCTCAGCAGGACAAGGATGTTTGCCCCCTGACGACACCGTAGCGAGGGTGATCACAGGGGGAGGCGATTTGAGACGCCCGGAACCTCAACCGGCACCAACGGGTCGCACAGCCTTCGGTCGTGCTCACTCCGGCGGCAGCTTCTTCTCGCCTGCTCGGCCGCGGTGGTGCGATCGTCCTGCGCGGTGAGGCGGGCATCGGCAAGAGCGCACTGCTGGAACACGTGCGGGAGAAGGCATCCGGGTTCAGGGTGCTGACCGCGTCCGGGTCGGAGTTCGAGACCGAGCTGCCGTTCGCGGCGCTGCACCAGTTGTGCTTGCCGCTGCTGGATCGCCTCACGGAGCTGCCTCCCGGACGCCGTGCGGCACTGGAGGTGGCCTTCGGGCTGGACAGCGATCGGCCGGTTACGCAGACCGCTGAGCGAGCGTCCGCACAGCCACCGTGATCCACGCGAGCACCAAAGCGCCGTACAGCTCGATCGAAACGCAGGTGAACATCGGCGACGGGACGTGTTTCGCGAGTGTGCTCGTGCCGGTCACCAACGTGCCCAGCGGGAAGACGAAGCTCCACCACGTCAGCGCGAACGGCAGCCCGCGGCGTGCCGTTCGCACGGTCACGGTCGCCGCGATCGCCACCCACAGCAGGGCGAAGCCCCACGTGGTCGTGCCGTAGAGGACGCCGAACGCGGTCTGGCCCGGCAGCACGTGCACGCCGGCGAGGAGGTTGGCTGCGGTGATCGACTGGCCCAGCGGGCCGAGCACGATCCACAGCGTCGGCACGGTGGAGGCGGCGCCCAGGCCGTGCTGGACGAGCCGCTGCCAGATCTGCGGCACGATCACCAGCGTCGCGAACAGGCTGACGCCGAACAGCGCGTAGCAGCCGAGCACCATCGCCTGGCGGAACTGGCCCTCCGGCAGGTACTGGGCGAGCAGAGCGCCGGAGGCGGCGGACACCATCGGCGGCACCACGGGCATCAACCAGCCGCCGAACGCGCGCTCGCCGCTTCCGATCATCCGCAGCGGCACCAGTACCGAGGTCATCAGCCCCAGCGCGGTGCCGAGAGTCCACAGTGTCCAGTCGATCGCCAGTGCGGCGGTCAGGCCGATCCAGTCGGAGCCGAGCAGCAGTGTGCCCGTGCCGACGGTCATCAGCGCCATCGGTGGCGCGCCCCAGAACTGGGCCATCACCGGGTCCGCCAGCTGGTCCCGCACGGTCGCCCACGTCCAGCGGCGGAGAGCCGCGACGACCAGGAACGCCAGCAGTGCGGCGTCCAGCGCCCAGACGACGGTGGCGGGCGTGCGCAGGCCGGGCATCGCGGCGCCGGCCGTGGCGACGATGCCGGTGCCCATGACGGAGGCGAAGAGGTTCGGGCCGAAGGGCGCCGCTCGTCGCACCTCGGGGGCACGGTGTGGGTGAGGTGCGAGAGCGGTCACGACACGACAATCCTCGCGCGCCGGGGATCCCGGTAGGCGGCGATCACCGATGGACACATAGGCTGCCCCTATGCCTCTGCCGTCCAGGGTCAGCGACCTGACCAGCTTCGACCTGCTGCTGAGCGTGGCCGAGCTGGGCAGCATCGGCCGGGCGGCCAAGGCGCACGGCATGTCCCAGCCCTCGGCCAGCGAGCGGCTGCGGACGCTCGAAGCCCGCGTCGGGGTGGCACTGCTCGAACGCACCTCACGCGGCGCGCGCCTCACCACGGCCGGTCAGCTCGTGGCCGGGTGGGCGGCGCCGGTGCTCGCGCGGGCACTGGATCTCGACGCCGGCATCACCAGCCTGCGCGCGGACCGCCACAGCCAGCTCAGGATCGCCGCGAGCCTCACCGTGGCCGAGTACCTGCTGCCCGCGTGGCTGATCGCGCTGCGGACGGTCAGCCCGGACACCGCGACCGTGCTGACGGCGGGCAACTCGGTCCACGTCGCCGACCAGGTGCTCGCCGGGCGCGCCGATCTTGGGTTCATCGAGTCGACCGACGTGCCCGCCGGGCTGACCAGCCGGGTGGTGGCCGAGGACGAGCTGGTGGTCGTCGTCGCGCCAGGGCATCCGTGGGCCAGGCGTCGCCGGGTCACCGCCGGGAAAGCCGCCGCGACCCCGCTCGTGAGCAGGGAGTCCGGTTCCGGCACGCGCCAGGCGTGGGAGCACGCGCTGGGCACCGCCGGAATCGGCGAGTCGGCGGGAGCGTTGCTGGAGATGTCGTCGACCACCGCGATCAAGGCGGCGGCCATCGGCGGCATCGGGCCGGCAGTGCTGAGCATCCACGCCGTGCGGGCCGATCTCGCGACCCGCACGCTGGTCCGCGTCGAGGTGAGCGATCTCGATCTGCACCGGGCGTTGCGCGCGGTGTGGCCGGCGGGCAGGACACCCCGGGGGCCGGCCTCCGACCTGTTGACCATCGCGACGCGTAGTGTCACCCACCGTGCCGACCGGCGGTAGCAAACAGGTTCGCGCGGCCCGCAAGCGCAAGAAGCGCATGGCGCGGGTCGTCCACGACCTCACCGACGCGCAGTGGGACGCGCTCAGGACGTCCTGGGGCGGGTGCGCCTACTGCGGAACGCCCGCGACCTCGTTGCAGAAGGACTGCGTGCAGGCGATCTCGCGCGGTGGGCGCTACACGCTCGGCAACGTCGTGCCCGCGTGCGGGTCGTGCAACGCCAGCAAGTGCAACGCCGAGGTGACCGGCTGGCTGCGGCGCAAGAAGCTCGACGAACGCTTGTTCCTGGTGCGGCACTACGAGATCTCGAACGAACTCACCGCCAGGTTCGGCCCGCAGCCGTCCTGACTACGTCGTCGGAAACACCACCGGTGGTTCGGTGGCGGGCGCCGGCACGATCTTGCCGCTCGTCTCGACCTTGAACGACATCGCCGGGTAGTACTCCTCCAGCCACTGCCGGAGGTCGGCCGACGCCTCCGTCACCCCGATCCGCACACCGGACCCGTCCACCTCCGGCCCCGCCGACACGATCTGCGCGCCGCGGCCCTTCCAGTGCTCGGTGTCGTCCATGACGCGACGGACGTGCTCCGCCATCGCGACCCGTGCGTACCTGGCGTCGCGGAACTCGATCCGCACGTCCGGCGCGGCCTCGCGGACCTCCGCGTCGAGCCTCGGATCTGGCTTGCGGTACACCACCAGCATCGGCACGCCGCTGCGCACCTCCAGACCGGCGTAGGTGCTCGCGAACCCCGACTCCAGCAGCGGCTGCACCACGTCGGCCGCCTTGGTCAGCGCCGGGACGTCGAGGTCGGGCGTGGTACCTGGCGCGATGGTCGCCGGACCACCGCCGCTCTGGTTCATGCCGCAGGAGGCCACCGCGACCAGCAGCAGCACCAGCAGGACGACTCTTCGCATGGTTCTCCCCCGATCTCCGTTCCCCGTTCAGTACGGAGCCGGGCGCCTCAGAGGTTGCTCGCCCGCCGGAACGCGAAGCCCTGCCCCACCGCCACGGCCAGGTTCGCCGCGGCCAGTGCCGCCCACAACCCGGTCAGGCCGTGCTGGGCCGCCGGGACCGCGATGACCGCCAGCACGCCGTAGCAGCCCAAGAAGATGACGAAGCTCGGCGTCGTGCGCTTCAGCCCGGCGAGGCCGAACCCCAGCACCGCCTGCAGACCGTCCGCGAGGACGACCACCACGAGCAACGCCAGGAGGCCGGCAACTGCGGCACGCACCTCGGGATCGTCGGTGAAGAGCCGTTCGGCACCGCCCAGGACGACGACCGCGCAGATGGCCGCCAACGTCACCATGGTGATCGTCAGGCCGGCGATCACCGCACGCCGTACGCCTTCGGTGCGCGTGCTCACCAGCGGCACCACGGCCTGCCCGATCGCCACCGCCGCGGTGAACGTCAGGCCGGCCAGGCCCGCCGCGATGTTGTGCGCCGCCACCGCCGTCGTGCTCACCCGCGCCGCGGCCACGGTCAGCACGCCGAGCACCGCGAACTTGACCAGCACCGTGCCCGCCATCGGGATGCCGACCTTCGCGAGCTCCCTGATCTGTCCGAAGTGGATGGTCCGGCCCAGCCGGCCGGGCAGTCGCCCGCGCAGCCCGGAAACCGTGATCAGGCAGCTGACGAGGTTCGCGGTGCACAGTGCGATGCCCGCGCCGTTGAGGCCGAGTTTCCAGACCAGCAAAGGCGAGAGGACCGCAGTGGACGCCGCGCCTGCCAAGCCGGCGCGCATCACGACCTTGCTCCGTCCCAGCCCGACGAGGCAGGACGTGGCCATCGAACCGAAGCCGCCGATGAGCATCGCCGCCGACATCAGCAGCGGGAACGGCCCGAGCTGCGCCACGGTCGCCGCGGGCACGCCCCCGGCCCGCGCGATCACCCCGGCACCGGCGACCGCGAGTGCGGCGGGCACACCGACGAACACCGCGAGCCACGTGCCGTTGCGCACCACGCGCAGCAGCTCTGGCGGATCGTCCGCCTTCGCGGCCACGAACGGCATCACGCCGCGCACGGCACCGGCGACCGCTGCCGTCGCGGGGAAGTACACGGCCGTGGTCACCGCGAAGGCCGCCAGCGCCTCCGTGCCGTACCGGCCGAGCGCCGCGGTGTTGACCAGCGCGCCCAGCGACACCGCCACCATCGACAGGTACAGCGGCAGCGCGACGCGCCCGATGCTCCTGGCGTCGCTAAGCAGCGTTCCGCAGCGCGTTGTAGCTCTGGTAGAGCTCGTCCCACGCCTTGTCGCACCGGGCGTCGAGCTGCCCGTCGGCACTCACCCCGCCCGCCGCGAACCACGGCTCGCACGGCGCGATGTCGGCGAGCGCCTTGCGCACCTGGTCGATGGCGGAGCGTCCGGCGGGAGGCAGTTTGGCCGCCTGCTTCCCGGCCTCGTCGACCACGCCCGTCACGTCCGGCATGAGGTGGGCGCAGTTGTCCATCCTGTCGACGGGCTCGCCCAGCAGCCTCGGGATGCAGGCCGTCAGCAGGACCCCGACCGCGTCGAGCCGGGGTTGCAGCTCCGGCAGCGGCGAGGCGGACGAGGAGGTGGGCGCCGGGACGATGGTGGGCAGCGACGTCGTCTCGGAACCACACCCGACGAGAAGGAACACCAGCGCAAGGGCGGAAGAGCGCATGGCTTGGAGCCTATCGCCGCCACCTCGTGCTGCCTGATCGGGTGACACGCAGGGTCGGTGGCTGTCGCTGAACCCGCCTTGCCGAAGTCCACCTCGGACTCATCGGCGGACTGCGTTGCGGCCGCCACGACGACGGCACGGCCGCTTGGAGCCGCCCGGTACCGTTGGGGACGTGAGCATCAGCCTGAGCAGCGACTTCGCTCGTGCCGTCCCGGAGATGGCGGTCTCCTGGGAAGCGGTACCGGTCCCCGAACCGGTCCTGCTCGTCCTCAACGAGCCGCTGGCGAAGGAACTCGGCCTCGATCCCGCCTGGCTGCGCTCCGACGGCCTGCCGTTCCTCGTCGGCAACGAGGCACCCGGCGTCGCACAGGCCTACGCCGGGCACCAGTTCGGCGGCTACTCGCCCAGGCTCGGCGACGGCCGCGCGTTGCTCCTCGGCGAGCTGACCCACGCCGACGGCACCCTGCGCGACCTGCACCTGAAGGGCTCCGGCCGCACTCCGTTCGCCCGCGGTGGCGACGGCCTGGCCGCGGTCGGCCCGATGCTGCGCGAGTACGTGCTGAGCGAGGCGATGCACGCCCTCGGCATCCCGACGACCCGCTCGCTGGCGGTGGTGGCGACCGGCGCCGTCGTGCACCGCGAGCTGCCGCTGCCGGGAGCCGTGCTGGCGCGGGTGGCGTCCTCGCACCTGCGGGTCGGCAGCTTCCAGTACGCCCGCAACACCGGCGGCCACGACCTGCTGCGCCGCCTCGCCGACCACGCCATCGCCCGCCACCACCCCGGCAGCACCCACCTGGAGCTGTTCGAGCGGGTGGTGGCCGCACAGGCGGAGCTGGTCGCCCGGTGGATGCTCGTCGGCTTCATCCACGGTGTGATGAACACCGACAACATGACGATCTCCGGCGAGACCATCGACTACGGCCCGTGCGCGTTCATGGAGGCCTACGACCCGACGACGGTCTACAGCTCCATCGACCACGGCGGCCGTTACGCCTACGGCAACCAGCCGATCGTCGCCGAGTGGAACCTCGCCCGGCTCGCCGAAGCCCTGTTGCCGTTGTTCGCCGATGACGAGGACCAGGCGGTTTCGCTGGCTCTCGAAGCGCTCGGCACGTTCGACGGGCACTTCGAACGCGCCTGGATCGGCGGCCTGCGGGCGAAGCTGGGCGTGACCGGGGACGTTCAGCCGCTGCTGAAGGACCTGCTCACGTTGCTGCACGCGAACCACGTCGACTTCACGTCGTTCTTCCACCGGCTGGCCGCGGCCGCGCGCGGCGACGCCGAGCCGGCGCGGTCGCTGTTCCTCGACCTGGCGGGGATCGACGACTGGATCGCGCGGTGGCGGTCGCTCGGACCCGACGCCGACGCCATGGAACGGGTCAACCCGGTGTACATCCCGCGCAACCATCTCGTGGAGGAAGCGCTGGCGGCGGGGTCCGCCGGAGACCTCGGCCCGCTGGAACGGCTCCTGGACGCGGTGACCTCGCCGTACGGTGAACGCCCCGGTCTGGAACACTACGCGGCACCTGCGCCGCAGGACTTCAGCGCCACCTACCGGACCTTCTGCGGGACCTGATGAAACTGCAGCCGATCGGCCACGTCGAGTCGCCCCTCACCGACCGCGCCTCCGCGCCCAAGCAGGGCGACGAGGGCGCGCCGGAGTCCTGGCTCGTCTTCGCCCCGGAGTACGCGCGGGCCATGCGCGAGCTCACCGCCGGGCAGGAAGTCCTGGTGCTGACCTGGCTCGACCGCGCGGACCGTTCCGTGCTGGCCGTCCACCCGCGCGGCGACACGACCCGGCAGGAGACCGGTGTGTTCTCCACCCGGTCGCCGGACCGGCCGAACCCCATCGGGCTGCACCGCGTGCGGATCCTCGGCGTGGACGGGCTGAAGGTGCTGGTCGCCGATCTGGAGGCGCTCGACGGCACGCCCGTGGTCGACGTGAAGCCGGTGCTGGGTCCCGAACGTTAGATCCAGTCGGCCGGGCCGGCCCGAATTCGCGGCCGGACGGAATCCGGGCTGGTGAGAGCGGGTTTCAGGGTGGGTACCCGGCGGGCATGAGCCAGCCAGTACCGCCTCCAGAACCGCTGCCGCCCACGCCGGGGCCGGACCAGCCCCGGCCGCCGGGGCCGGACCCGGATCCGCTGCCGCCGATGCCAGAGCCGACCTAGACCCCGGGCCCGGCTCCGCCAGCACCGGAGCCGGATCCAGACCACTCACGCCCTACCTCTTCACGAGCTGCCGCGCCGCCTCCGCCACGGCCTCGGCATCGATGTGCGCGGCGTGCAGCAACTCCCCGGGCTTCCCGGACACCGGCATCGCACTGACCGCGAGCTTGCGCACCGGCGGCCGATCCGGACAAGCGGCCAGCGCGTCCAGCACGGCATCCCCGAGCCCGCCCTCGGGCCAGTGATCCTCGACGGTGAGCACCGCGCGTGTCTGCGAAGCCGCCTGCACCAACGTGTCCCCGTCGATGGGCTTGATCGAGTAGCAGTCGATCACCCGAGCCCTGATGCCCTCGGCATCGAGCACCTCTGCCGCCTTCTCCGCCTCCCCGACGGTGATGCCGCAGGCCACGATCGTCAGATCGTCGTGGTCGCTGTTCCGCAGCACCCTGCTGCCACCGACCCGGATGTTCTCGTCCGGCGACGTCCGCACCGGCGTCTTCCCGCGCAGCGTCCGCAGGTACGAAATCCCGGGCAACGTGGCCATTTCGGCGACGAGAGCAGCAGTCTGGTTCGCGTCGGACGGGTGCAGCACCGTGCTGCCGTGAACGGCGCGGAACATCGCGATGTCCTCCAGCGCCATCTGCGACGGCCCGTCCTCACCGATCGACACCCCGGCGTGCGAACCGCACAGGCGAAGGTCCGCGCGCGAGATCGCGGCCATGCGGATGAAGTCGTGGGCGCGGGTCAGGAACGCGCCGAACGTCGACGCGAACGGCACCCAGTTGCGGGCCTGCAGGCCCACGGCGGCGGCGATCATCTGCTGCTCGGCGATGAACATCTCGAAGTAGCGGTCGGGATGCGCCTTGGCGAACAGCTCGGACATCGTCGAGTTCGAGACCTCGCCGTCCAGGGCCACGACGTCCCCGCGCAGTTCGCCCAACGCGGTGAGCGCCTGCCCGTACGCCTGCCGGGTCGCCACTTCCTCACCGATCTCCCAGCGGGGCAGCGCGCCGCCGGTGGTGGCGAAGCGGTGCGGGCTGCCGGGTGTGGGCGTCTTGACCGTCACGGCCAGCGAACGCGCGCCGCCGAGCTCCTCGACGGCTTCCTCTGGCTCCTCCAACAGCTTGCCGTGCTTGCCGGGCTGGTCCTCGACGGCCTTCACGCCGCGGCCCTTGTGGGTCCGCGCGAGGATCGCGGTCGGCCGGTCGGTCACGGACGTGGCCTGTGCCAGAGCGGCGTCGATGGCGTCCAGGTCGTGGCCGTCGATCGCGATGGCCTTCCAGCCGAACGCCTCGGCGCGGGCGGCGTAGCCGTCGACGTCCCAGCCGAGCATCGTCTCGCGGGTCTGGCCGAGGCGGTTCACGTCGACGATCGCGGTGAGGTTGTCGAGACCCGCCCAGCCCGCGTGCTGGAACGCCTCCCACATCGAGCCCTCTGCCATCTCCGAGTCACCGCACAGCACCCACACGCGGTAGGGCAGCCGGTCGAGCCGTTTGCCGGCGAGCGCCAGGCCGACGCCGACCGGCAGGCCCTGGCCGAGCGAGCCGGTGGCCACGTCGGTCGGCGGGATGCGGGGTGTGGGGTGGCCTTCCAGCCTGCTGCCGAACGTGCGGAAGCTCAGCAGTTCCTCGTCGGTGATGGCGCCTGCCGCCTTGAGCATCGCGTAGTACAGCGGTGAGGCGTGGCCCTTGGAGAACACCAGGTGGTCGTTGACCGGGTTGTCCGGGTTGGCGTAGTCGAGCTTCAGGTAGCCGTCGAGCAGGACGGCCATCAGGTCGGCCGCGGACATCGACGACGTCGGGTGACCGGAGCCGCCCGCGGCGCTCGCGCGGACCGAGTCGACGCGCAGCTGCTGGGCGAGTTCGTGGCGGAAGTCGTTGTTGGGCAAGGGTCACCTCCGTGCTGGTTGGGCGGTCAGGCTGTCGAGGAGCTGCCGGTAGGAGTCGGCGAACTTCCGCACGCCCTCGCGTTCGAGCGTGTCGGTGACGGCGCGGTAGCTGATCCCGATCTCCGCGAACCGGTCGAGGACGCGCCGGGCTCCCTCGACGTCGCGGGTCAGGGTGTCGGCGACGCGCCCGTGGTCCTGGAAGGCCTCGATCGTCTTGCGCGGCATGGTGGTCACCGTCTCGGGGCCGATCAGCTCCTCGACGTAGCGCGTGTCGCGGAACGCCGGGTTCTTGGTCGACGTGGACGCCCACAGGCACCACTGCGGCGTGGCGCCGGCCTTGGCCAGCTCCTCCCACGCCCTGCCGGAGAAGATCTCCAGGTACTGCTGGTAGGCGAGCTTGGCGTTGGCGATCGCGAGCGTGCCCTTCAGCACCTCGTGCCGTCGCAACGCATCCAGCCGCTTGTCCGCCTCGGTGTCCACTCTGGACACGAAGAACGACGCCACCGAGGCGACCTTGCCGAGGTCGCCGCCGTTCGCGCGCAGTCTGTGCAGCCCGCGGAGGTAGGCCTGGGCGGCCGCGCGGTGCCGGTCGAGTGAGAACAGCAGCGTCACGTTGACCGGGATGCCGTTCGCGATCGACTCCTCGATGGCGGGCAGGCCCTCAGAAGTACCGGGGATCTTCACGAACAGGTTCGGCCGGTCGATCAGCGCGTGCAGGCGCCGGGCTTCGTCGATCGTCGCCTGCGTGTCGTGGGCGAACCCGGGGTCCACCTCCATCGACACCCAGCCGTCGCGCGGCGAGGTGCCTTTCCCCACCAGCAGGTCGCAGGCCTTGCGGATGTCCTCGGCGGCGAGCGCGAGGAAGATCTCCTTGGGGTCGTGCTCATGCAGTTCGCGTTTCTGGGCGTCGTAGGCGGTGCCGCTGCTCATGGCGTCCTGGAAGATCGTCGGGTTCGACGTCACGCCCAGCACGCCGTCATCGATCAGAGCGGCCAGATCGCCTCCGCGGAGCAGGTCTCGGGACAGCTGGTCCAGCCACGGGCTCTGGCCGTGCTCGGCCAGGCCGTGCAATGCGGTGCGCATGGCAGGTCCTCTCTCATGGCCGTTTTCGGGTACCCGTGGCCGGGGTAGCCACACTCATGACCGCCCTGAGGCCGACGCCGGTCGTGCCGCATCCGGGGGCTGCGCGCCGCCGTCCCAAAGGCGCCGTGCTCCTCGGGCTGCTGCGCACCACGGACCCCAAGCAGATCGGCATCCTCTACCTGGTCACGTCGTTCGCCTTCTTCATGGCGGGCGGCGTGATGGCGCTGCTCATCCGCGCCGAACTCGCCCGTCCCGGCCTGCAGTTCCTGTCGAACGAGCAGTACAACCAGCTGTTCACCATGCACGGCACGGTCATGCTGCTGCTGTACGCGACGCCCATTCTGTTCGGGTTCGCAAACTTCGTGCTGCCGCTGCAGATCGGTTCGCCGGACGTGGCGTTCCCGCGCCTCAACGCGTTCTCGTACTGGTTGTTCCTGTTCGGCGGCCTGATCGTGATGAGCAGCTTCGTGACGCCCGGTGGCGCCGCCGACTTCGGCTGGACGGGCTACACCCCGCTGTCCAGCGCCACGCACGCCCCGGGAATCGGCCCCGACCTCTGGATCATGGGCCTGGCGGTCTCCGGTCTGGGCACGATCCTGGGCGCGGTCAACATGATCACGACGGTCGTGTGCCTGCGGGCCCCCGGCATGACCATGTTCCGGATGCCGATCTTCACCTGGAACATCCTGGTGACGTCCGTGCTGATCCTGCTGGCGTTCCCGATCCTGACCGCCGCGCTGATGGGCCTGGCCGCCGACCGGCATCTGGGCGCGCACGTGTTCGACCCGGCCAACGGTGGGGTCATCCTCTGGCAGCACCTGTTCTGGTTCTTCGGCCATCCCGAGGTCTACATCGTCGCCCTGCCGTTCTTCGGCATCATCACCGAGGTCCTGCCGGTGTTCAGCCGCAAACCGCTGTTCGGCTACAAGGGCCTGGTGTTCGCGACGTTCGCGATCGCCATGCTGTCGGTCGCGGTGTGGGCGCACCACATGTTCGCGACCGGCGCGGTGCTGCTGCCGTTCTTCTCACTGATGACGTTCCTGATCGCGGTGCCGACCGGGATCAAGTTCTTCAACTGGGCCGGCACGATGTGGAAGGGGCAGCTGACGTTCGAGACGCCGATGCTGTTCTCGATCGGGTTCCTGGTGACGTTCCTGCTCGGCGGCCTGACCGGGATCATCCTGGCCTCACCGCCGCTGGACTTCCACGTCACCGACACCTACTTCGTCGTCGCGCACTTCCACTACGTGCTGTTCGGCACGATCGTGTTCGCCACCTACGCCGGCATCTACTTCTGGTTCCCGAAGATGACGGGCCGCATGCTCAACGAGCCGCTGGGCAAGCTGCACTTCTGGACCACGTTCCTCGGCTTCCACGGCACGTTCCTCGTCCAGCACTGGCTCGGCAACCAGGGATTCCCGCGCCGGTACGCCGACTACCTGTCCAGCGACGGGTTCACGTTGCTCAACACGATCTCGAGCATCAGCGCGTTCGTGCTCGGCGCGTCGGTGCTGCCGTTCCTCTACAACATCGTGCGCAGCTACCGGTACGGCGAACCGGCCGGGCACGACGATCCCTGGGGCTACGGGAACTCGCTGGAGTGGGCCACGACCTCTCCCCCGCCGCGGCACAACTTCAAGGAACTGCCGCGGATCCGGTCCGAGCGGCCCGCGTTCGAGCTGCACTACCCGCACATGGTCGACCGCATGCGCGACGAAGCGCATTTCTCGATCCTCCGGCGCGGCCGCCACACCACGCCCGACCAGCCGACCGAGGACGCCCTCGCCGCTACCGACCGCGAGAGCTGAGCCATTCGCGCACGGTCTTGGCACCCGGCACGATCGCCCGCGTCTCCGCCGGGTCCACCTCGACCGGATGGTCGTGCAGCCAGCGCCACATCACCAGCAGGTCGTCGCCGACGAACCGCTCGAACAGCCAGGCAGGCATCGGGAAACGCTGTGGCGGGCGCCCGAACTCCGCACGCCAGATCTCGCGGCACTCGTCGATGCTCCGCGCGTCGGAGGTGAGCGGGAGGTCCGCGCCCGCGAACCGGTCCGGCTCGGCGAACGCCCGTGCCGCGACCGCGCCGAGGTCGTCCGCGCACAGCCACACCAGCGGGCGGTCACCACCGATCAGCTTCGGCATCAGGTGCCACATCGACACCTGCGGGTAGAAGTCCTTGTCGGTCATCAGTTCCATGAACGCCATCGGCCGCAACACCGTCAACGGCAGGCCCAGCGACTCCAAGTGGGCGTTGATGACCACCTTGGACTCCCACTGCCGGACCCCGGTGCCGGACCGCGCGACGCCGGCCGACCCGTACACCACGTGCCGCACGCCGGCCGCCGCCGCTACGTCACCCACGTTGCGTCCCTGCACGATCTCGGCGTCGTGCCCGCTGATCATCGGGTTCTGCACGCTGAACACGCCGTGTGCCCCGGCGAACGCGGGCCGCAGGGTGGCGGGGTCGGCCATGTCCGCCCGCACCACCTCCGCGCCGGCGTCCGCCAGGCGCCTCGCCTTCTCGGACGACGGGTCGCGGGTCAGCGCCCGCACCCGCCAGCCGGCCGCGAGCAGGTGCCGGGCGACCGCACCGCCCTGGCGGCCCGTCGCACCGGTGACCGCCACCAACCCGGGATCGTCCATCGCAGGCCTCCTGGCCTGCTTATCGCCAGAAATTCCACGTCATTACGACGCTTCTCCTCACCGGACCGGATCGCGGTGCCCCACGCCGGTCGGCCTGGCTCTGATGCGGTCCTGGTCGCGTGCACGGTGACCTGCTTCGCAGCACCGGCACTCGCCGCCCTCGTGCCGTCGTCACGCGACTTCGGGCCGCACGTCAGTGCGGACCGTCCGCTTCCGGACGGTCCGCACTGACCGGGCACGGCTCAGGATCCGGAGCCGGCCTTCTGCATCTCGCGCTGCAACTCGGACTTGCTCATCGACGAGGCGTTCTGCAGGCCGAGGTTGCGCGCCTGCGCGAGCAGCTCCTCCCGGCTCGCCTGACCGGGGATGTCGCCGAGGTGGTCGGCGCGGACGTGCGCGAACTTCTCGCCGAGCTCGTGGCGGCGCTCGTCGCTCAGGCGGCTCTTCATGCCCGGCAGGACGGTCTTCTCCTCTTCCTCGACGTGGTGGGTGACCGCGTCGACGACCTCGCGCAGCTTGGCGTCGTACTGCGGCGAGTCGTACTCGCAGTCGAGCAGCTCGGCGAGCAGGCGCTCCGCCTGGGCGTGCTCCTCCTGGCTGTGCTCGACCTCGTCGGACTCGCCGGCCTCCTGCTTGGCCACCGGGTAGACCTCGGTCTCCTCCGCCCGGCTGTGGGCGACGAGCAGGCCGCACAGCACCGGGGTGAGCAGCGGCCGTTTCTCCGGGTGGTTCTTCAGCTCCTCGAACAGGCGCTCGACCTCGCGGTGGTCCTGCATGATGAGATCGACGACGTCGTACTTCACGGTGGTTCTCCTTCAGTTCGGGTTGTTGCGCGGATAGCGCGTGGTGATGGGCGCGACGCCGCGCCGTCCGATCCGGCCGAGCGCCACGCCGAACGCGCTGATCACGATCAGGGCGACGACAGCGCCGATGACGATCGACCACGTCACGCCGGCGCCGAGCAGACCGCAGGCCGCGCCGGCGGCGGCACCCGCGACGAGGCCGTTGACCAGGTTCACGAGACCGGACACACCGAGGGCGGTGCCGACCAGCCGCGGCCGCCTCGCCTTGCGCCAGCCGGTCTGGCCCGCGTCAGCCTCGACGCCGGCCGTGTCGTCGTGCAGCTGCCGGACGAAGACGTCCCTTGTGGACGGCTCGAGGTCGCCGTACACGTGCCTGATGCGGTTGATCCCCAGGCCGGCCTGCACGTCTTCGATCGTGAGCTCGACCGTGCGGAACAGCGTGGCGAGCCCGATCAGGAACAGGCCGGTGAAGATCACCAGCATCAGCGTCAGGAGCACCCGCGGCGACACGACCTGGGCGACGAACCCGAGGGCGATCATGGACGCGGAGATGGTGGTGAGCAGGTGCCCGGCCCTGCTCGACGCGTCGGTGATCGTCGCGGTGCGCGCCATCTGCAACGTGTAGTGCTCGGCGGTGAGGATCGTCAGCGCCGAGGTCTTGTCCACGTCCGGGCTCAGTTCCTGCACGTCAGCGTCCGAGGGCGTTGGCGAGCTCCTTCTTCGTCATGGTGGAGCGGCCCCTGATGTTCTTCTTCTTGGCCTCGTTGTAGAGCTGCTCCTTGGTCAGGCCCTTCGGCCTGTTGGTGCCCGAGCGCTCGCCGCCGCGCTGCTGTGGCGACTTGTCCTTCGTGGACGACTTGCTCGCGGTCTTGGACTCGCCGGACTGGGCGCGGTTCTTGTTCACCGTGCGCGCGGCGAGTTCTTTCGCCCGTTCGGGTGAGGCGCCACGGCTGCGGGCGGAGTCCTTGATGTGTTCGTACTGGCGTTCACGTTTCGCGTTCGATCCCGCTGGCATCACGACCTCCTGGTTCGAGCTGGTCCGCGAATACCCCCGGTCAGGGCGGTTCACACTCGGGTGACCCAGTGCCGCGGTAGTCGGCCTTCGCCCCGTGTTCGGCGGTCAGACGGTCGCATCGTGGTGCCGGCCCCGCGTCCCTAGTACTGGTTGCCGGTGCCGCGAGGTGGTGGCCGCTGAGCGGTGAAGACGCGGCGGAGGTTGGCTGCCGCGGCACTGGGGGTAGCCGATGGGCATGGCGATCTCTTCACGACTCGACACCGCCCGCACGTTCGCGACGGTGTTGCTCCCCACGCTCGCGAAGGGCGTCATCGTCCGCAGGCCGGGCGTGATGGCCCTGTCCGAGAAGCTGCAGTCCGACGGCACCGCGATCGACACCATGCGGCACCTGCGCGACCGGTACGGCCCGGAACCGGTGCGGTTGCGCGTCACCGGCCGCAGCATCGCGATCCTCGTGGACCCCACCGACGTCAGCCGGTTGCTCGCCGAGTCGCCGGAGCCGTTCGCGCTGGCCACCAAGGAGAAGAAGGCCGCGCTGAAGCACTTCCAGCCGCACGGCGTGCTGATCTCGGAAGGCATGATCCGGGAGAAGCGCCGGGAGCTGAACGAACGCGCGCTGCGGCCGGAGAACGTGCCCGTCGACGCGATCGTGCGCGACGAGGCCGACCTGCTCACCCGGCACGTGATGAGCACCGGCGAGCTGACCTGGGACGCCTTCGCCCAGGCGTGGTGGCGCGTCGTGCGCAGGATCGTGCTGGGCGACCGCGCCCGCGACGACGACCAGCTGACGGACGACCTGAAGGAGCTGCGGGAGAACGCCAACTGGGCATTCCTGCACCCCAGGCAGCGCGATCTGCGGGAACGGTTCCAGCGCAGGCTCGACGAGTACCTCGACCGCGCGGAGGAGGGCAGCCTGGCCGCCCAGCCCGGCGACCTGTCCGGCCAGGTGCCGCACTGGCTGTTCGCGTTCGACGCGGCCGGAATCGTCACCATGCGGGCACTCGCGATCGGCGCCCGCGGCCCGAACGGCATCCTCGAGTCGGCCCGGCTGTGGCCGACGACCCCGGTGATCCTGCGGGAGAGCACGAAACCCACCCGCTGGCACGGCACGTGGCTGCCGAAGAACACCAAGTTCGTCGTGTTCACACCGTTCTTCCACCGTGACCCGGACCGGCTGCCGTACGCCGACGAGTACGCGCCGGAGATCTGGGACGGGCCGCGCGACCCGGCGATCGTGCCGTTCAGCGGCGGTCCCGGCGTGTGCCCCGGCCGCGATCTGGTGCTGGCCACCGGCAGCGCGATGCTGGACGCGCTGAGCGATCACCTCGCGTTCCCGAAGCTCAGCGCACCGCTGCCGAGGACGCTGAACCACTTCGGGCTGCGAATGCACGCCACCCCGACGGGTACACGGGTTTCATGAACGCACCTATGTACGCCGTTGTGACGGGCTCGGATTCCGGCATCGGCAAGGCTGTCGCCGTAGCGCTGGCCGGTGGCGGCGTGGACGTGGGCATCACGTACCACGAGGACGCCGACGGAGCCGCGAAAACCGCCGAGGAGGTACGGGAGGCGGGCGCACGCTGTGCCGTGCGGCAACTCGACCTCACCGACCTGCCGACAGCCGCGGCCGTGGTCGACGAACTGGCCGAGGAACTGGGCGGTGTGGACATCCTGGTGAACTGCGCCGGTACCGGTAGCAGCCAGAAGGTCATGGACATGCCGTTCGACACCTGGCGCGAGGTGATCTCGGTCGACCTGGACGGCGCGTTCCTGTGCTGCCAGCGCGCGGCCAAGCACATGATCGCCGCCGGGCGCGGTGGCCGGATCATCAACATCACCTCGGTGCACGAGCACCTGCCGCGGGTGGGTGCGGCGCCCTACTGCGCCGCGAAGGCGGGACTCGGCGCGCTGACCGAGGTGCTCGCGCTCGAACTGTCCGAGCACGGCATCACGGTGAACTCCGTGGCACCCGGTGAGATCTCGACGCCGATGACGGGCCAGGAGGACGTCGACCCGCGCACCCAGCCGCGGCCGGGCGTGCCGCTCGGCAGGCCGGGTCACGCCGCGGAGGTCGCGGCCGTGGTGGCGTTCCTGGCCACACCCGCCGCCAGTTACGTGACCGGAGCGTCCTTCGTCGTGGACGGCGGGATGTCCCTGATGGGACCGCAGGCCAGCGGAATGCTCGCCGACGAGAAGTGGAGGCAGCCCTGATGCGTGCCGTGGTGCTGAACTGCACCCTGAAGAAGTCCCCCGACCAGTCCAACACCGACCTGCTCGCCCAGGTCGTGATCGACGAGCTGACCAAGAAGGACGTCGACGTCACCACGTACCGGCTCGCGGACCACAACATCCCGCCGGGTGTCACGACCGACCTGGGGACCGGCGACGAGTGGCCGCGGATCCACGCCTCGTTGCTGGAGTCGGAGATCCTGGTGATCGCGACGCCGACTTGGGTCGGGCACCCGTCCTCGCTCGCGCAACGGGCGCTGGAGCGGATGGACGCGATGATCTCCGAGACCGACGACGAGGACCGGCCGGTGGCGTACAACCGCGTGGCGGGCGTCGTGGTGACGGGCAACGAGGACGGCGCGCACCACGTGATCAGCGAGATCGCCGGCGGGCTCGGCGACATCGGCTACACGATCCCCGGTCAGGCGTGGACGTACTGGAACCGCGGTCCGGGGCCGGGCCCGAGCTTCTCGGAGACCGGTGAAGGTCACGAGTGGTCGGAGGACACCGGCCGCACCATGGCCACCAACCTCCACGCCGTCGCCCTGGCCCTGGCGGAGCGCCCGATCCCGGCCTGAGCCAGCGCGACCGCCGCGCCGATCAGCAGTCCTCCCAAGGACGTCCGTGGGCCAGTGCACACGGGTCCGCAGACGGCTGTAGGCGACCAGAAGCACCAGCGGCGTCACGAAACAGCGGCCTCACGGTCCTCCAGCGCGGTGTCGGTGCCGAACGCGGCAGCCGTCACCGCGTGCTTCGACGGGAACGACGACGAGTCCGGGTGTGCCGGTGATGCACGTCTCGCGGGCATGTTCGCGACCGACGGCCTGCGGCGGTGCACGACCAGGCTGATCAGGTGCCCGACCGGCATCGCCACCGCCGTCGCGGTCAACGCGCGCTTCGCCGCTTTTCTCTTGCCCGCCAACGCCACCAGGCCGGCGACCGGCACCCACAGCACGCCACCCCGAGCGGTGACGCTCGCGGCGATGATGATCGGGTTCGGACGTTCGGACGGCAGCGCGTCGCTGTCGTGCAAGGACTCCTCGTCCAGTTCATCGAGCTCGTCGTCACCGATCACGCCGCACGGCGTACCCGGAAACGCCGTTTTGAATCACGGCCAGGACGGTTCCTCGCTGTGCGCGATCACGAGCTCCCTGATCTCGCAGCCGGGCGGCTGGCCGAGGGCGAACAGGATCGCGGCCGCCACCCGGTCCGGCGGGTTGAGCTTCTCCAGGTCCTTCGGCCGGTACTGCTCGGTGCGGTCGTCGAAGAAGTTCGTCCGCATCCCGCCGGGCACGACCAGCGTGACGCCGATCCGTCCCGCGGTCTCCGCGGCCAGCGCACGCGTGAACCCGACGACGCCGAACTTCGAGGCGCAGTAGGCCGTCGCGTCGCTGACCGCCCGCAGGCCGAGCGTGGACGCGACCGTGACGACCCGCCCGTTCTCCAGGTACGGCAACGCCGCCCTGATCACGGCCGCCGTGCCGAACAGGTTGACCCGGACCACGTTCTCCCACTCCTCGGCCGGTACTTCGGCGAGAGTGCCGCACCGGTCGATGCCCGCCGCGGTGACGACACCGCTGAAGGCACCGTGCCGCTCCGCGAGTTTGTGCACGGCTGCTTCGGCCGCGCGGCCGCCCGACAGGTCGACCAGCTCGAAGTCGCCCAGCGACGGCGCCGACTTGTCCAGCACCAGCGGGGTTCCCCCGGCTTCGCGCACCGCGTCGGCCACGGCGGCGCCGAGCCCGCCCGCGCCTCCGGTCACCAGCACGTTGCCCAGCATCAAGCCCTCCTCGACAGGATCTCGGTCGTCGAATGACCCCGGTGGTACGGCACGACGACGGTCCGGCCGCCCCAGCGCCGCACCACCGCGGCTTCCGGCAGCAGGTCGGCGTTGTAGTCGCCGCCCTTCACCCACACGTCCGGCTTCAACCGGCCCAGCACGTGTTCGGGGGTGTCCTCACCGAACACGATCACGTCGTCCACGGATTCCAGGGCGAGCAACACCTCGATGCGCTCGTTCTGGCCGTTGACCGGCCGCCCCTCGCCTTTCAAGCGCCGCACCGAGAGGTCCGAGTTGAGGCACACCACCAGACAGTCCCCCAGCGCCCGTGCCGCCGCCAGCATTCGCACGTGCCCGGGGTGCAGGACGTCGAAACACCCTCCGGTGGCGACGACGGTCCCGCCGCGCCTGCGCACCTCGTCCACTGTGGACGGCAACGGTGCCCGCAGGCCCGAAACCCCGCCATGTGCGAGGAACTCGGCCGCAGCGGACACGGCATCGGCCACCGCGTCGTCCGGAGCGGCACCGCCGGCCAGCCGCAGGGCCGCCGTCACGGCGAACCGATCGCCCGCACCGCACGGGTCCGCGACAGGAACGGCCGGTGCGGGCACCGCGACCGGCGTCCCTCCACAGTGGAGCACCGCGCCGGCACTGCCCATCGTCACCACGACGGCTCGCGCCTTCCACTCGGCCAGCAGCCGGGCCGCTGCCTGGTCCGGATCCGCCGTGCCGCTCAACGCGGTGGCCTCCGGCAGGTTCGGGGTCGCGAGCCGCACTCCCGGCACCGGGGCCGGTCCACGCGGATGCGGGTCCCAGACCACCGGGACGCGCGTGAGCACCGAGCGCAGCCTGTCGTCGCGGAGCAGTCCTCGTCCGTAGTCCGACGCCAGCACGAAGTCCGCCGACAGCACGACGTCGAGCATGTCGTCGGTGACCTGCGGCGGCGCGGAGCCGCCACCTCTGTCCATCCGGGCCAAAGACGTGCCACCACACCGCAACCGGGTCTTCACCGGCACGGAGTCGGCGCGGCCGAACACCCCGGGAACCTCGATCAGGGACCGCAGCCGCTCCCCCGCCTCGTCGTCGGACAGCGCGCTGACCAGCGTCACGTCCACGCCGTCCCGCGCGGCCATCGTCGCCGCCAGCGCCGCACCGCCGGCCCGCGGGTGCTCGGCGGTGACGTCCAGCACGGGGGCGGGAGCGTCCGGGCAGAGCCTGCTGACG
Source organism: Lentzea roselyniae (assembly GCF_039537795.1). Lineage (NCBI taxonomy): Bacteria > Bacillati > Actinomycetota > Actinomycetes > Pseudonocardiales > Pseudonocardiaceae > Lentzea > Lentzea roselyniae. Next base: position 142,851 of record NZ_BAABBE010000002.1, on the reverse strand, counting down.
GTTCCCTCCACGTCGACGTCGAGCAGTGCGTCTCCCACCACGACCAGCCTCACGACGCCCTCCGGTACGCCGAGGGCAACGCCGCCTCGAAGGCCTCGCACAACGCGTGCACGACCACGAGCTGCGCCTCCTGCACGTGGCAGGGATCGCCGGGCAGCGCCAGGGTGTCGTCGGCCAGCGAGGCCAGCGGGTTCGGCAACGGCCCGGTCAGCGCCCAGACGGTCGCCCCCGCCAGCCGGCCGGCGTGAGCCGCCTCCAGCAGGTTCGGGCTGCGCCCGCTGGTCGACAGCAGCACGACGATGTCGCCTGGCCGCGCGTGCGCGGTCACCTGACGCGCGAACACCTGGTCGTAGCCGTAGTCGTTGGCGATCGCCGTGACGCTGGAGGTCTCGGCGCACAACGCCAGTGCGGAGAACGCGGCGCGGTCTTGCCGGTACCGCCCGACCAGCTCGGCGGTCAGGTGCTGGGCTTCCGCCGCCGATCCTCCGTTGCCCGCGGCGAGCAGCCTGCCGCCGTCGGTGAGCAGGCGGGCGAGCAGCGAGCCCCAGCGGTTGATCCGCGACGCCTGCGCACGCAGACCGGTCAGCGTGTCGGCCAGTCCGGCGAGATGGCTTTCGACGGTCACCGGGCCACCGCCAAGCCCTCGTTCGAGCACACCCGGCGGTACACGAGCTCGGCACGGGCCGCGACCCCGTCCCACGTGTACCTGGCGTCCACCCGGTCCTGTCCCGCGATGCCGAAAGCCATGCGGCGCGAGCGATCCGCGAGGAGCCTGCGCAGCACCCGTCCCAGTGCCTTCGGATCACGTGGAGGGGTCAGCACGCCGGTGACGCCGTGGACCACGGTGTCGGTCAGGCCACCGACGGCAGACGCGACCACTGGTACGCCACAAGCCATCGCCTCCAACGGCACCATTCCGAACGGCTCGTACCACGGCACACATGCCACCACGTCCGCGGAACGCAGCAACGCGGGCATGTCCGTGCGCGCGACCTGTCCGATGAGATGCACGCGGTCCGCAACACCGCGAGCCTCCGCGAACGCGAGCAGCCGTTGTGCCTCGGGATCGGCCTGGAGATCGGGAGGCCCGCCCGCGATCACCAGCTCGGTGTCCGGCACCAGCGCCAGCGCGGCGATCAGGTCGTCGAAACCCTTGCGCGGCACCAATCTGCCGACCGACACGATCCGGTTCGGCGCCGTCCGCGCGGCCACCGGGCCGACCGACTCGAACAGCTTCGTATCCACCCCGCACGGCACCACCGTGATCTTTCTCCGCTTCAGCCCCATCACCATCAGCTCTTCGACCTCGTCGTCACACGTGGCCGCGATGGCGGCCACCTCCTGACCGATGAGCCGTTCCACAGCGATCCGGTTCGCGGGACTCGTGTCCCGCGCGCCCTGGTAGCGACGCTTCACCGTGCCCAGCGCGTGGTAGGTGTGCACGACCGGGACCCGGTGACGCCGCGTCGCCAGCACCGAGGCCAGGCCGGACATCCAGAAGTGGCTGTGCACCACGTCCGGCCGCCACGCCTGCCAGTCGTGCATCAGAAACCGGGAGAAGTCGGTCATGTGCGGCAGCAGGTCGTCCTTCGGAATCTGCTCCGCCGGTCCCGCGGGCACGTGCACGACCTCGTAGCCGTCCGAAGTGTCGACGCGCTGCGGCAGTGCGGGAGCGTCGCGCCGGGTGTAAACCGCGATCTCATGACCACGTCGCACCAGAGCCGCCGCCAGCGCGGCCACGTGGACGTTCTGCCCTCCCGCATCGGTCCCGCCCAGAGCCGCGAGCGGGCTTGCGTGCTCCGACACCATCGCGATCCTCATCCGATCACCTCCTTCAGCAGTGCGTCCCAGTTGCGCAGGAACGCATCGAGCCCGTACCTGGCCAGCACGAACTCGCGGGCCCGTTTCCCCTTCTCCTGCGCGAGATCCGGATCGGCGACCAGGTCCCGCGCGGCACTTGCCAGCTCCTCCACGTTCGTCGAGATCACGCCCACCTCGGCGGGCACGGCCCGGACGGCCTCCGTCGACGCCAGCGCGACGACCGGCATGCCGATGTGCATCGCCTCCAGCAGCGACAACCCCAGCGAGGTCCAGCGCGCCGGGTGCACGTAGACCCGGCGGCGGGCCAGTTCCCGGTGCAGCACCGGAAGTTCGTGGTCGCCCAGACCGCCGATCTGCTCGGTTCTCATGCCGAACACGTCGATCGGCTCGAACCGCGGCAGCAGATCGGTGCCGACGATCCGGCCGCGGCGCACCGGGTCGTTGATCACCGCGGCCGCACGCGGGAGCTCGCCGGTGTAGAGCGGCCCCGGGTCGGCGACGCCGTGCTCGATCACGACGGTCCTCGTGCTGCCGCAGTCCCACATGAGATCGTTGAAGTGTGTGACGTGGACGATCGTGCCGTCCCAGCCGGCCAGCGGGTGTTCCTGCGCCGGCGCGGCCGGCGTGTTGTGCTCCAGGTACACCACCGGGATCCCGACCGGCACCCGAGAGAGCTCCTCAACCCGTTGCACGATCGCGATGTCGGCGCCGGAGGCGTCCACTTCGGACAGCCGGACCTCACTCGCCGCCCAGGGCCGCCCGGCGAGCCCGATGCCGTCGGGCGGGCCGGGGATCAGGTAGTCGTGACCACCTTGGACGAAGGAGTGCGTCCACGAACCGTGCACGTGCCACAGCAGAATCCTCATGCCGTCACCTCCGCCACCGCCGCGACGACCTCGGCAGGGTCGATCAGGTCGAGGCACGGGTGGCCGGGCACAGGACACTCGCGCGCTCTGGTACCGCGGCACGGCGCGTTCTGGTCGCCGAGCAGCACGTGCCTGCCGTGCGGTGCCCACCTGGCCGCCGGGACGACCGGGGAGAACAGCGACACGACGGGCGTGCCGACCGCGGCCGCGAGGTGGGCGGGCCCGGTGTTGCCGGCGACGACCGCGTCGGCACCGGCCAGGACCCCGGCCAGCTCGCGGAAGCTGGTGCGCCCGCCCAGATCGGTTCCGCACGCACCCGCGACGTGCTCGGTCAGCCCGGCCTCCGCCGGTCCTCCGGTCACGACGACGCGGTACCCGGCCGCGGTCAGCGCGACCACGGCCTTCGCCCACCGGTCGGGCGACCAGGTGCGGGCGGGCGCCGTCGCACCGGGGTGCACCACCACGTACGGATGGCTCAGTTCCGTCTTCGGCGGCTCGACGACCGCGAGACGGCTGTCGGACGAGGTGAAACCGGCGGCGCGGGCGACCTCCAGCGCTCGTTCCGCTTCCGGGAGGTCCGGGTCGTCACGCAGCCGAACGTCCAGCAGCGAGCCGGCGTAGTCGACCGAGCGCGCGACGATCTTCGGCACACCCGCCAGCCGCAGCACGAGGGCCAGCGGCAACGGGCTCTGGTGGAACGACGTCAGGATCAATGCCACGTCCGCGCGAATACCGCGCAGCAACGCCGTTATCGCCTCGATGTCGAACGCGCGGACGTCCGGCGCGGGGTTCGCGATCCACGGGCACTCCCACTCGACGATCCGGGTGACGCCGGGCAGCAGTTCCGCCGCCTGCACCCCGGCGGGACCGCACAGGAAGACGACCTCGCCCGCCTCCGCGGCCGCGCGCACAGCCGGTCCGGAGAGCAGCACGTCACCGTCGCTGTCGAGTCGTGCGATGAGCGTCCTCACCGGATCATCCCCAGCACGGCGTGCAGGTCAGGGGCGGTACGCGGCGCGCGTTCGACTTCTTCCGGCCGCGTGACGTCGGTGGGCACCAGGACGGGCACCGCACCGGCGGCAACCGCTGCGTCCACATCGGCTCCGATGTCACCCACGACGAGCGTGCGTTCCGGGCGGACGCCGAGCGCCGCACAAGCGGAAAGCACCAGGCCGGGCGCAGGTTTGCGGCACTGGCAGCCGTCGTCGGGATGGTGCGGGCAGATCTGCCAGGTGCCGAACCGGCCCAGCAGCTCCTCGACCCGCGCGTTCACCGCGGCGACCTGCGCTTCGGTGAGCAGGCCTCGGCCGATGCCGGACTGGTTGCTCACCACACCGGTGCGCAGCCCGTGTGTGCGCAGGTCCCGCAGGATCTCGCGGGCGCCGGGCATGATTGTCACGCGGTTGGGGTCTCCGTTGTACGGAACGTCCCGGATGAGGGTGCCGTCCCGGTCGAACAGCACCGCCTCGAAGCCCTGGTCCATAGAGGAGATTTAGCCGCGAGAAGCGGCTTGAAACGCTACTCCGCGAAGCGATTCACAGCACCGGGCTGGCCTGCACGTGTTTGCCTTCCCCGATGCCGCGAACCAGCGATCGAAGCGTTTCCCGCGCGTCGTGCACCGGCTTCCAGCCGAGTTCCGTCCTGGCCCTGGTCGCGTCCAGCAACGGCGCTGTCAGCCCCAGATCCACCCAACCCGGCGGTGTGGGCTGCAGGCGCAGTCGCCAGGTGACGTTCGCGAGCACGCGCAACAGCCGCGGCGGGATCGGCAGGTGCCTGCCGCCGAGGAGCTCGGCGAGGACACGGGGAGTGATGACGGGCTCGGCGACGAGGTTCACCGGTCCGTGGAGACGCTGCTGGAGGATGAGTGCGATTGCCTCGGCGACGTCGTCCGAATGGACGAACTGCAGCACGAGGTCCTTCGGCAGCGGCAGGATCGGGATCCTGTGCCGGAACAGTGCTTTCGGCACGAGGCTGCCCAGGAAGTAGTCGCGGATCTCGGATCCCGCGTCGGGCTGCAGGATCAGGCCGGGCCTCGGCCGGGAGATCAGCATGCTGGTCTCGTACTGGTTCAGCATGTGTTCCACGGCGGCTTTGTGCCTGCTGTAGAACGACGACGTCACACCGTTGACCGGCCACGACTCATCGACGCGGTGATCCTTGCGGGTCGGCGAGTACGCGCCGACCGACGACATGTGGACGAGGTGCGGCACGCCGGCTTCGGCCGCGGCGGTGAACACGCGCGACGATCCGGCGACGTTCGTCCGGTACAGCTGGCGCTCGTCGCGGGACGGCTGGATGAGCCAGGCGAGGTGGACCACCGCGTCGGCGTTTTCGAAGGCGATGCCGAGCAACTCCTCCGCGCCGGGCTGACCGATGTCGACCGGCGTCCAGTCGAGGCCCTGGTAGGGCGGCGCGTCCGAGGGTGGGCGGCGGGAGATGCCGTGAACCCGCACGTCCGGCTCTTCCGCGAGCCTGCGCAGCAGCGCGGTGCCGACGTTGCCGGTGGCCCCCGTGACGACGACCTTCACGATCGTGCCCGCGCGGTCTCGCGGTTGTTCGCCTTCTCGATGGCGTCGACGAGCTCGTCCTTCGTCATCTGCGACCGGCCCTCGATCTTCAGCCGCTTCGCGATGTCGTAGAGGTGCTGCTTGCTGGCGTTCGCGTCCACGCCACCGGCCGTCTCGCCCTGGGCCGGTGTGCTGCGCTCCGCCTGTGCGTCGGACGGCCCCTTCTCGGCCTTGGCCTCCCAGTGGTCGCCGACCTTCTCGAAGCTGTGCTTCAGCGCCGAGAAGGCGGTGCGGTGCGCCCGTTCGCCCTCGCCGTACGTCTCAACAGCGGAGTCGTGCGCCTTGATCCACGTCCGCTGTGCCTTCTTCGACGAACGTGCCACCGTGCTGGGCAGTTCCTCGCGTCCGGGCATGGCTCCTCCAAGGTTTCGACCTGCGCCAACGGGTACCCGCGAGCCATGACCGCCATGCACGCCATTGATGTCCACAGCCCCCTCGACGACCAACTGGTCGGCTGGCTACCGGCCGCACGGGAGGACGACGTGACCGCCGCGCTGGCGGCGGCTCGCACCGCCTGGCCGCACTGGGCGGCGACGCCCGCGGCGGAACGCGGAGCGGTGGTCCGGGCGGCCGCCGCCGCGGTGCGGGAACGGGCGAACGACCTCGCGACCGTGATCGAGACCGAGACCGGGCGGCCGTTCGCGTCGGCTCGTGAGGGTGTGCTGGCCGGTGCCGGGACGCTGGAGCAGTACGCCGAGCTCGGTCCAGTCCATCGTGGACAGTCGCTGCTCGGCTCTGCCGTCGACTTCATGGTTCCCGAACCACGCGGAGTCGTCGTCGCCCTCACGCCCTGGAACGACCCGATCGCGGTCGCGTGCGGTCTGCTCGGGGCCGCCCTGGTGACCGGGAACGTCGTGGTGCACAAGCCGAGTGAACGCAGCCCGCACACCGGTTTGCTGCTGGCCACCGTCCTGCGGCCGTGCTTGCCCGACGGCGTGCTGCAGACGCTGGTCGGCGACGGAGAGGTGGGCGCAGCTCTGGTGCGTTCGTCCGACGTCGACGTGGTCGCCCATGTCGGCAGCACGGCCGCCGGTCGCGCGATCGCGCAGGTCTCCTCGGCGAAGCTGTTGCTGGAGAACGGGGGCAACGACCCGTTGCTCGTCGACGACGACGTGGACCCGTCGTGGGCGGCGGGACAGGCCGCTCTGGGTGCCTTCACCAACGCGGGCCAGCTGTGCACGTCCGTCGAACACATCTACCTGCACAAGACGATCGCCGCACCGTTCCTGGAAGCCCTGTGCGCCAAGGCCCGCGCGTGGAACGAGAAGCCGCAGCCGCTGGTCGACACCCGGCACCGCGAGTTCGTGCACTCGCAGGTGGCCGACGCGGTGGGTTCAGGCGCCTCCGCGCTGGTCGGCGGCTCTGTTCCGGAGGGCCGCGGCGCCTACTACCCCGCGACCGTGCTGGCCGACTGCTCGTCGGCGATGCGGATCATGTGCGAGGAGACGTTCGGCCCGGTCGCGCCCGTGCAGCTGGTGTCGTCGTTCGACGAGGGCCTGGCCGAGGCGTGTTCCGGTGACTACGGCCTGGCCGCGACCGTGCTGACCAGCTCGATGGAACACGCCCAGCGCGCCTGGCGCGCCCTTCCCGTTGGCACGGTGAAGGTCAACGCGGTGTTCGGTGGTGCCCCCGGCGGTGCCGCACAGCCGCGCGGCGCGTCCGGCACCGGTTTCGGTTACGGCCCTGAGCTTCTGGACGAGATGACCACGACCAAGGTGGTCCACCTCGGCGTTCCTAACGCCCGGTCCTGATCAGCCGGAAGCCTGCTTCCCGGACCTTGTCCCCCGGCACCACGTTGCGGGTGTCGTAGAGGCGCGGGTCCGCCATCCGCTCGGCCAGCTCCGGCCAGTCCAGCTCGGCGAACTCCGGCCACTCCGTCAGCACCACCAGCATGTCCGCGCCGGCTGCCACATCTGCCGCGCGGTGGGCGATCCTGATGTTCGGCCGGTCCTCGTGGACGCACGGATCGAAGGCCGTGAGCTCGGCACCTTCCTGCACCAGCAGCCGGGCGACCACGAGCGCGGGTGAGTCGCGCAGGTCGTTCGTGCCGGCCTTGAACGTGAGCCCGAGCAGCCCGATCCTGGCGCCGTCGAGCGTCCTGAGCTCCTCGCGGATCCGGTCGGCGACCCGGTGGGGCTGGTGGCGGTTGGTGCTGACGGCCGCTTCGAGGGTGGCGAAGTCGACTCCGGCGGCCCTCGCGGTGGCGAGGAGGGCGAGGGTGTCCTTGGGCAGACAGGATCCGCCCCACCCCGGGCCCGGCTGCAGGCACGACGCCCCGATCCGGTCGTCGAGCCGCATGCCCTCGGTGACGCCGTCGATGTCGGCGTCGACGTGCTCGCACAACTCCGCCAACGTGTTGACGTACGACAGCTTCAGCGCCAGAAAGCAGTTGCTCGCGTACTTCACCAGCTCGGCGCTCGTGTTGTCGGTGAGCACCGTCGGTGCCTTGGTCGGCGCGTACAACGCGGCCACCTCGTGGGCCTGCCGCTCGTCCTGCGCACCGACCACGATCCGTTGCGGGCGCAGGAAGTCCTCGACGGCATGGCCTTCCCTGAGGAACTCCGGGTTGGACACGACACCGGGGTGCTTGGCCGCGGTCCCGACCGGGACCGTCGACTTCAGCACCACGCGGGTCGTCGGCGGAGCCTCGCTCAGCACCTGGTCGACCGCCGACAGGTCGGCCGCGCCGTCGGGCCCGGTCGGTGTCGGCACGCAGACGAAGGCGAAGTCCACGTCCGACAGGGCTCGCGCGTTGTCCGTGACGAACTCGAGCCGCTCGCGGTTCTCCTCGACCAGCTCGCGCAGTCCCGGTTCGTGCAGGGTGATCTCACCGGCGTTGAGCGCCTCGATCTTGGCCGTGTCCGCGTCCGCGCAGATCACCCGGTGCCCGAGGTGCGCGAAGCACGCGGCCGTGGTCAGACCGACGTAGCCCGCGCCGACGACACCGATTCGCTTCGCTCGCACAGCACACCTCCTACCGCGTCCAGCACTTCCTCGATCGTGATCTTGAGCAGGCCCGGCGACGGGTCGTCGGCGAACGTGTCACCCGGCTCGCCGTGCCAGAGCACCCGGTGCGGGCCGCGCAGGGGACCCCAGAGCTGGGGTGAGACGGGGCCGAACAGCAGGACCGACGGCGTGCCGTAGGCGGTGGCGACGTGGGCCACGCCGGTGTCGCCGCAGATGACCAGGCGGGCGGTGGCGACGAGGTCCATGAGCTCTGCGAGGCTGCCGGACACCGGGTCGGCGACGATGCGACGGGCCAGATCCCCCTCGCGCGGCCCGGCGGTCACGACGAGGGCGAGCGGGTCTGGTGACGCCTCCGCCCTCAACTCCCTGGCAACGGCCGCGTATCTGTCGACCGGCCACCTCCTGGCCCCGGTGCTGGCACCCGGATGAATTACGATCCAGCCGGTCCGGTGGCCGACGGGGTGCAGCCTGAAGTCCTCCGGATCACACCTGATCCCGTTCCGTTGCAACAGATCGCACCACTTCAGAACCTCGTGCCGTTCACCCGGCCACGCGGAGACGGCCATCCGGGTCTCACCGCACCGCGGCCCGTCCCCGTACGTGATCAGGGCGCGCGGCTTCGTCGCCAGCAGCCGGTCGATGCTTTGCGGCCCTTTGCCGTGCAGGTTCACCGCGAGGTCCGGCCGTTCGAACCCGATCGGCGCCAGCTCCTCCGTCGGCAGCAGCCGGTCCACCGCCTCGATCCGCTCCACCGCGTCCCGCAGCCACTCCGGAGCCGCCAGCGTGATCTCCGCGCGCGGGAAGGCCGCCCGCAGTCCCCTGAGCGCCGGCACGGCCGTCAACAGGTCACCCAGGCCGAGTGCTCTCAACACCAGGATCTTCATGCTCTCACCCGCCGGTACCGCACCTCGCCGAGCAGCCGGTGCGCACAGGCGGCCGGCGGGATGAGGGCGCTGGTCACCACCATCCGCACGATCTCGTCCGGCGTCCGCGGCCCGGGAGCGATCCGGACCGCCGCGAACCATCCGGTCAGCGCGGCCCACACCACGCCCAGTGCCGCCGCCGGACGCCGCCACCCGAAGAGTCCACAGAGGACAGATCCGGCCCCGGCCACCGTGGCCGCCACGTGCGACCGCAGCCGTCCTCGCTGCCCGCCGATCCGGGACCGCCAGCGTGAGCCCACCAACCGCCGCATCAACGCGTCGTCGGCGTTGCCACGCTGCTGGTCCACACTCGTCAGGAACGTCGCGGGCTTGACGGGGTGGGTCGTCACCCGCCTGCCCCGCACGATCCGGTAGCCGAGGGACTGCACGCGCAATGCCAGCTCGGCGTCCTCGCGGTAGGCACGCCGGAACCGTTCGTCAAAGCCGCCCGCACGCGCCAGCGCCTCGCGCCGGTACGCCATGTCGGCGGTGATCCAGCGGGCGGTGGCCAGACCGGCCGTGCCGCGTTCGGCGTCGGTCGGGCGCCGGTCATCGGGTAGCGGCACGACGATCCTGGCCTGGCTCGCGCCCACGTCGTCCGGCAGGTCCGCCAGGTCCGCGCACAGCTGCGCTTTCCAGTCGGGCGGGATCACCACGTCGTCGTCGAGGAACGCCACCCAGTCGCCACGGGCCTCGCGCCAGCCGGTGTTGCGCGCGGCTGCCGGACCCAGACCGGACTCGCTGTCGTCGACCACGATGATCTCGCACGGTTCCGGACCCGAGCCCTCGACCAGCGCGTCCAGCAGGTCGTTGAGGTTCGGGCGGCCCACGGTCGGAATCACGACGGAGTAGTTCATCGGCGCACCACGTACGGTCCGATGGCGAGCAGGTCGATCGGGGACGAGCCGAAGCACTCCAGCGCGTCGCGCGGGCTGTCGACCATGGGGCGGCCCGCGGTGTTGAGGCTCGTGTTCACCACGACCGGGACACCGGTCCGCGCGTCGAACTCGCGCAGCATGCGTTCGAGCAGCGGGTCGCCGGCCACGGTCTGCGCACGCGCGGTGCCGTCCACGTGCACCACCGCCGGGATCCGATCAGTCCACTCCGGACGGACGTCGTGCACGAAGAGCATGTAGGGGCTGGGAAGCGGACCGCGGGTGAACACCTCGGCCGCCCGCTCGGCCAGCACCATCGGGGCCACCGGGCGGAACTGCTCGCGGCCCTTGACGTCGTTCAGCCGGGTCAGGTTCTCGGCGAAGCACGGGTTCGCGAACAGCGACCGGCGGCCGAGCGCGCGCGGGCCGTACTCGCTGCGCCCCTGGAACCACGCCACGATCTTGTTCGCGGCCAGTGCCTCCGCCACCTCCACCGCGACGTCCGCGGGCTTCGAGAACGGCACCGCGGCCGTGCGCAGCACCGACTCGATCTCCTCGTCCGAGAAGCCGCGGCCGAGGTCGGCACCGGGCATCGCCGACACGCGGTCCGACACGTGCAACGCCGCGCCGAGAGCCGTTCCGGCGTCCCCCGCCGCCGGCTGGACCCAGACCTCGTCGAACGGTCCCTCGGCGAAGATCCGGGTGTTGGCCACGCAGTTCAGCGCGACCCCGCCGGCCATCGTCAGGCGGCGTTCACCGGTGCGGTCGTGCAGCCACCGCACCAGCTCCAGCAGCACCTCCTCCAGCCGCACCTGCACGCTCGCGGCCAGTTCGGCGTGCTCCTGGGTGATCTCCTCGTCCTTCGCGCGCTGCTTGGCCAGGGCGTTCCAGTCGAGCGGCCGGATCTCGAAGCCGCCGTCGCGCACCAGCACGTGCTCGCGCATCAGGTCGAGGTGCACCGGTTTCGCGTGGGAGGCCAGTGCCATGACCTTGTACTCGTCGCTGGATCGCAGAAAGCCCAGGTGTTCGGTCAGTTCCTCGTACATCAGCCCCAGCGAGTGCGGCAGCCGTTGCGACGCGAAGGTGGTCAGCGCCCCGTCGACGTAGCGTCCGGCGAGGTGGGAGCCGCACTCGCCGCGACCGTCCGCGACCAGCACCGCGCAGTTCCCGTCGAACGGCGCGGCGAGGCCGGTGGACGCGGCGTGGGCGACGTGGTGCGGCACGAACCGCACGATGTCGGGGTCGAGGCCCGGCAACGAGGTCGCCAGGAACTGCGGCGCCTTGCAGGCATAAGTCGTGCGCAAGTCCTCCCACGGCGCGTACTCCGCGTCCACCAGTGACGGGTCGTACGAGTACGCCACCGCGTCGAGGTCGGCGGCGCTGAGCCCGGCCTGGTCCAGGCACCAGCGCGCCGAGAGCTCCGGCTGCTCCCACGCCGAGAACGGCACGGGGCGTTTGCCGTGCTTGCGGCGGGAGAACCGTTCTTCCTCCGCTGCCGCGACAATCGAACCGTCGACCACCAGCGCTGCGGCCGGGTCGTGGAACACCGCGTTGATCCCGAGAACTCGCATGAAGGGCGGCTACCCGGCGAATGTCCGGGCAAACGAGCGAAGTCCTTCCTCCAGCGGAACCGTCGGCTGCCAGTGCAACACCTCTCGCGCGAGGCTGATGTCCGGCCGCCGCCGCCGCGGGTCGTCCGTCATCGACTCGACGTGCCGGACCACCGAGGAACTGCCGGTCACCTCGATCGTCTTGCGGGCGACGTCCAGCACGGTGACCTCGGTGGGGTTGCCGAGGTTGATCGGACCGGGGTGGTCGCTGCGGGCCATCGCGAGCAATCCGCGCACCAGATCGTCCACGTAGCACAACGATCTGGTCTGCAGGCCGTCGCCGTGCACCGTCAGCGGCTCACCGGCCAGGGCCTGTCTCAGGAAGGTCGGGATCATCCGCCCGTCGTGCGCCCGCATCCGGGGACCGTAGGTGTTGAAGATCCGCACGATCCCCGCGTCGACGCCGTGTTCCGCCCGGAACGCCGTGGTCATGGCCTCGCCGAACCGCTTCGCCTCGTCGTAGACGCTGCGCGGCCCGATCGGGTTCACGTGCCCCCAGTACGACTCCCGCTGCGGGTGCTCCTCCGGGTCGCCGTACACCTCGCTGGTGGACGCGACGACCACGCGAGCGCCCTTGCGGCGGGCCAGCTCCAGCACGTGGTACGTGCCGAACCCGCCGGCCCGCAACGTGTCCACCGGCATCCGCAGGTAGTCGGCCGGCGAGGCCGGGCACGCCAGGTGCAGGATCAGGTCGACGGGTCCGAGCAGGTCGAGCGGGCGGGACACGTCGGCGGTGACGACTCCCACGCCGTCCGGCACGTTGCCGCGCGAGCCGGTGCGGAAGTCGTCGACGCACACGACCTGTGCGCCGCCGGCCAGCAGCGCCTCGCAGACGTGCGAGCCGAGGAAGCCTGCGCCACCGGTGACGACGACCCGCTCAGGCGACATCGAGCACCGTCTTCAGCCAGCCGTCCTCGCGCAGGTCGAACGACCGGTAGGCGTCGATCGCGGACGTGGGCTTCTCGTGCCGGGTGATGAACGCGGTCGGGTCCATCGAGCCGGTCAGCACCATGTTCAGCAGGCGCGGCAGGTAGCGGCGGTGGTTGCAGTTGCCCATGCGCAGCGTCAGGTTCTTGTTCATCGCCTGGCCGATCGGGAAGTCGTCGAAGCCCGGCGGGTAGACACCGATGATGCCGATGGAGCCCGCCTTCGCGGCCAGCTCGACCGCCCAGTCCAGCGCGAGCCGCGGCGCGTCGCCGGGTTTCCACTGTTCGGAAGTCCGTTCGCCCGGCTGCTCCGCGTCGACACCGACCGCCTCGATCACGCGGTCGGGGCCGATCCCGCCGGTGAGCTCCCGCACGACCTCGACGGGGTCCTCCTCGTTGAAGTTCACGGTCTCGGCGTTCTGCGCGCGGGCCTTGTCCAGCCTCGACGCGATCCCGTCCACGACGATCACCCGTCCGGCACCCTGCCGCTTCGCCGACGCGATCGCGAACTGCCCGACCACGCCCGCACCCAGGACGAGCACGGTGTCGCCGGAGCCGACCTCGGCGAGCCTGGCGCCGAACCACGCGGTCGGGAAGATGTCCGACAGCAGGATCGCCTGGTCGTCGCTGACCCCGTCCGGCACCCGCACCAGCGTCGTCATCGCGTGCGGAATCCGCGCGAACTCGGCCTGCAGGCCGTTGATCGGACCGGTCGACCTCGGTCCGCCGAAGAAGCAGGTACCAGCCGCGGGCCCGTTCGGGTTCGCGGTGTCGCATTGGGCGTAGTACCCCGCACGGCAGTACGAGCAGGTGCCGCAGCCGATCGTCGACGTCACCACGACGCGGTCGCCGGGGGTGAACCCGCGGACCTCGGAGCCGACCTCCTCGACGACACCGACCGCCTCGTGGCCGAGCACCGTGCCCTCGACCATGTCCGGCATGGTGCCGCGCACCATGTGCAGGTCGGTGCCGCAGATGGCGCTGCGGGTGATCCGGATGACCGCGTCCGCCGGTTCCTGCACGCGCGGGTCGTCCACCTCGTCCAGGCGGATGTCTCCCACGTCGTGCCACACGACAGCCTTCACGTCTCTTCTCCTCCCGTTTCTCGGCTGGTTCCCCACTGCGGGCAGCGCAAACACGGACAAAACGGGCGAAGAGGCGGCGTGCGGTTGTGCAGGTTGTGCTGGTTGCAGGTGCTCAGCGCGTCGCGGTGCTGACCCTGAGCACTCCACCGCGCTGCACGAACTGCTCGGGCAGCCACGGAGTCGTTTGCCTGCGGCCGTTCCACCTGACGTCGTCGACGTGGATGCCCGGCGCGCCCGGCGCGAGGATCGTGATGCCGCGCTGGGCGATGCGGGCCTTCGGGAACATCGGGCTGGACACGTGCAGTTCCGCGCTGCTCGGCGTCCTCGGGTACAGGCCCAGCGCGGCGAAGACGTACCAGGCGGACATCGTGCCGAGGTCGTCGTTGCCCGGCAGGCCGTTCGGGCCGGTGCGGTAGACCAGTTTCGCCATGGCCCGCACGGTCTCCTGGGTCTGGTGCGGGCGGCCGAGCTCGTTGTAGAGCCACGGGGTGTGGATGCCCGGCTCGTTCGTCGGGTCGTACCGCAGCGGGTCGCCGCCGGTCGCCCACGAGCCGTCCGGGCGGCGGAAGAAGGCGTCGAGCCTGGCGGCGGCGATGTCCTTGCCGCCCATGGCTTCCGCGAGGCCCTGGGCGTCGTGCGGCACCATCCACGTGTAGGTGGCGCTGCTGCCCTGTGCGAAGCCCTGGTCCGAGGCGGAGTTGAACGGGGTCACCCAGCTGCCGTCCGCCCTGCGCGCCTGCTGGTGACCGGTTGCCGGGTTGAACGTGTTGCGCCACCAGCCGGCGCGTTTCCGCAGCTCCTCGCTCGGGAGGCCGAGACGGGCGGCCAGGTCGGCCAGCGCGTGGTCGGCGACCGCGTCTTCGAGCGTCTCGGCGGCGCCGCCCCAGCAGTGGCAGGTGTCGTGCGGCGCGTAGCCGAGGCGGAGGTGCTCGGCGAGGTTCGGGCGCTGACCCTCGCACTGGCCGGGGCAGCCCTTGTCCGACAGGCCGTCCGGATGCGGGACGGTCGCCTGGTGCAGCAACGAGTCGTAGGCCGCCCGCACGTCGAAGTCCGTGGCGCCCATGGCGTACATGCCCGCGATGGCCGGGGCGGACGGATCGCCGGTCATGACGTGCGTCGGGCCGGTGATGTGCACCCAGCGGTCCCACACGCCGCCGTTCTTGCGGGCGATGTCCAGCAGGGACTGGGCGTACGTGCTCGCGACGTCGGGTGCGAGCAGCGCCAGGAGCTGGGTCTGGGCGCGGTACTGGTCCCAGCCGGAGAAGTTGCCGTACCGCAGCTCGCGACCGGCGTCACTGATCACGTTGGGCTGCAGGAACGTGTGGTAGAGCGCGGTGTAGAAGATCGTGCGCTCGTCGGCGGTGCCGCCGTCGACCTCGACCGCGCGGAGCTGCTTCGCCCAGGCCTTCCTGGCTTCCTCCGCAATCTGCGCGACGGTCGCACGCTTCGGGATCTCCGCCGCCAGGTTGCGTTCGGCGGCTTCCGCGCTGGTGTAGGAGATGCCGACCCGCGTGGTCACCTTGTTGTCCGCAAAGGACACGTAGCCGCCGGACCCCTTGCCCGCGCGGGCGTTTCCGGTCAGGTAGCCTTCGCCGCCGCTTGCGGTCGTCGTGCCCGGCCTCAGCTCACTGTTGACCCACGTGCCGTACGCGGTGATCGGGCGGTCGAAGCTCGCCGTGAAGTACAAGCGGTAGTAGGTCTTCTGGTTGTTCACGCCGCCGTTGGCGCGCCTGCCGCAGAACGCGCCGGTCAAGACCGAGCCCGAGACCGTGTTGGCCACCGGGTCGATGGTGACCTCGGCGTCCTCACTGCCGTTGAGCGAGTTCGACACGCGGAAGAGCAGCGACCCCTCTGCCGGGAACGTGAACTCACCGATGCCCGCGCGGGTGGTCACCGACAGATCCGCTGTGGCGCCGGACTTCAGGCCCACCCGGTAGCGGCCCGGTTCGGCGATCTCGTCGGCGTGCGTGAAGTCGCTGGCGTAGACCTGGTCCCCGGTGTCGGCCGTCGGTGACGACGTGATCGCGCCGGTGTGCGGCATGATCGGCACGTCCCCGGCCGCGCCGGGATGGCAGCCGGCGCCGTTGACGTGGGTGAGGCTGAAGCCGCGGACTCTCGTGACGTCGTAGGCGTACCCGTTGGCGGCGCCCGTGTTCGTCTGGTCGCCTCGGGTCGAGGTCGGGCTCCACGAGATCATGCCGAACGGCCGCACGGCGCCCGGATAGGTGTTACCGCCTCCCGCCGAGCCGATCAACGGGTCGACGTAGCGCGTGTCGTCCCTGACCGCCGCACTCGCGGGAGTCACCAGCGCGGCCGTCAGGACGAGGCTCAAGCCTGCAGAGAGCGCTCTCACGCTTGGACCCTACCGGTTTCTCAGTAAACGCAGGGTGGCCGATAGCCGTCGATCCGCAGGCTCCGGAACTCCAGGTCGTTCGGCGTCTTGCCGACGAAGACCAGCCCGCGGGCGTCGTCGAGCGCCTCGCTCAGCGGATAGGCGGGCTTGCCGAGCTCCGGCAGGGTCGTCCAGTTCTTCTCGTTGAAGCCGAAGAACTTCTTCACCAGCTCGCCGCGGGTCGACGGGATCTTGGTGACCCACTTGTCGCCGCCGCTCCAGTGCGACGCCGGGCGCAGCTGGACGTAGAGGTCGTCGGTCGCGCGGTAGGTCATCCAGAACCCGCGCGAGTGCTTGAGGTCGGCCTGGGCCTCGAACTCGTTGCCGAGCCACACGACCATGACGTGCCAGTCGTCGGCGAGGAACTTGATCTTCGCCGTGTAGTCGTGCCGGTTCCCGGGCACGAGGATGCTGCCGGTCGCGGGCTCGGTGGCACCTTCGCCGCTGGCGAGCCACTGTTGCAGCCGGTCGATGGACGGGGTGGCGCACTCTCTGCCGTGCGCGGCGTTGGCGGTCGCCGTGGAGCCGAGCGCGAACAGCGCGATCACCGCGATGCGGCCGAGCGTCGAATTCAAGCGCATCTCGCCGACCGTAGCGGAAATTGGTTGAACCATTCTCCGTTCACGGTTGACCGCATCTACCTGGACAGCGGATTGTGAGGGCACCTCACGACGGCTCACAGTTGCGGCGTGCGCCCTGCCAGATGGCTTGGATTCATAAGTGTCGTAACGATTTTCTGCGCCCAGCTGACGTCTCCGGCCACCGCCACGCGCGACTGCCCAGCCGTCGTGGACGACCGCAGGTTTCCCTCGGCGGCCACCCTGCGAGACCTGAACGCCCAGGTAGCCGGGTTCGGCGTGCGAGCCACCGGCAGCCCGGCGCACCACCGGCTCGTCTCCTGGCTGGAACGCCAGGTCTCCCGCCTCCCCGGCATGTCGGTGCGTTCGGAACGATTCCCCATCCACCGCTGGCAACCACGCCCCGGCTTCCTCCTGTCCGGCGGCATGGTGCCCGTCGCCGCCCCGATCCCCTACTCCGCCCCGGGCCTGCGCTCCGGCGAGCTGATCCACCTGCCCACCGCCGAGCCCATCACCGCCGCCAACGCCCGCGGCAAGGTGGTCCTGCGCGACTTCCCCGCCGTGGACCGCGGCTATCACGCCGAACCCCAGCTGCACCGCGACATGATCGACGCGGGCCTGGCCGCAGCCGCGGGCGTCATCGTCGCTCTTCCGTTCCCGCACGAGCAGGCCCGCGGCTACTGGGACCCCCACACCGGCACGCACTACCGCGTGCCGGGCGTGTTCGTCGGCTCCGACGCGGCCCTGAAACTCAAAGCAGGCACCCGCACGACCATCGGCGTCCTGGCCGGCCGCGCCCCCGCCGTGACACGCTCACTCATCGCGACGCTGCCCGGCCAGAGCCGCGAACGCATCGTCATCGACACCAACACCGACGGCGTCGGCTGGGTGCAGGAGAACGGAACCGTCGCCCTGCTCGCCCTCGCCGAGCACTTCGCCCGTCTCCCACTGCGCTGCCGCCCGCGCACCCTGGAGTTCGTCTTCGCCACCGGCCACCTGCACCGCCCCGCCGAGGGCAGCGAGTTCCGCGCCCGCGCGCTCGACGCCGAGTACGACTCGGGGTCCGTCGCGTTCGCGTTCGTCCTCGAACACCTCGGCACGCGGGAGTTCCTGCCCAGCGCGGGTTCCCTGCGGCCGACAGGAGCAGCGGAGCTGTCGGGCTGGTTCGCGGGCAGTCCCGTGCTCGCGCGAACAGCCGCAACAGCGTTGGCCGGACGGCAGGTCGACCGCACCTTCGTGTTGCCCGGCATCGACGTTCCGGTGCCGGGCAGGGCGCCGCCGCAGTGCTCGTTCGGCGGCATCGGCACGCACTTCCACTCGCACCTGGTGCCGGCGATGGCGATGATCTCCGGACCGTGGACGCTCTGGGCGCCCTCGTTCGGCGCCGAAGCCGTCGATCACGAGCGGATGCGGCGCCAGACCCTGGCCGCGGGCGACGCCGTGCTGGCGCTCGGGCCGGTACCGCGCGAGCAGATCGCCGGGCCGTACCTCGACCTCCGCCGGGCTCGGGCGGCAGGCGCGGCAACCTGTTCGCACGACCTGCCACCCGAGTGGGCGCCGGGCCCGCCCTGAGCACAGGACGGGCCCGGGTTCTACGCCGGCGCGTAACCGGTCGGGCGTGCGGTGAAGGTGCCGCGGCCCTGCGTCCGGCTGCGCAACCTCGTCACGTAGCCGAACATCTCGGCCAGCGGCACCGACGCCGTCACCACCGTCGAGCCGGTCCTGACCTCAGAGCCGAGGATCCGGCCCCGGCGCGCGGCCAGGTCACCGAGCACGCCGCCGAGGTGGTCGCCCGGCACGGTGACCGTGACCTCGGCGATCGGTTCGAGCAACGTCATCGCGCCCGCCTTCAGGGCCTCGCGCAGACCCAGGCGACCGGCGGTGCGGAACGCCAGGTCCGTCGAGTCCTTGACATGCGTGGACCCGTCGGTGAGCGTCACGCGCAGGCCCGTCACCGGGTGGCCGAGCGGTCCCTCGGCCAGCGCGTCGCGGCAACCCTGTTCGACCGCGCGCACGAACTCCTGCGGCACACGCCCGCCGGTGACCGCCGAGCGGAACTCGAAGCCGGTCGCCAGCGGCTCGGTGTCGATGACGATGTGCGCGAACTGGCCCGCTCCTCCGTCCTGCTTCACGTGCCGGTATACGAATCCCGTGACGCCGCTCGCCACGGTCTCCCGACAGGCCACCCGCGGACGGCCCGTCGCGATCTCGATGCGGTGGTTCGTGCGCGCCTTCTCCACCGCGACCTCCAGGTGCAGCTCACCCAGCCCCGACAACACCGTCTGGCCGGTCTCCGGGTCCGTCCTCACCTGCAGCGACGGGTCCTCCTCGACCAGGTGCGCCAGAGCCTCGGCCAGCCGTCCGTTGTCCGCGCTGGTCTTCGCCTCCACCGACACCGACACGACCGGATCAGCCGACACGGGCGGTTCCAGCAGCAGCGGAGCCGCCGGAGCGCACAGGGTCGTCCCGGTGCGAGCCGACTTCAGGCCCACCACGGCCACGATGTCACCCGCGACGGCCGTGTCGACCGCCGTGTGCCGATCGGCCTGCACCCGCAGGATCCTGCCGATGCGTTCGGCCCGGCCACCCACCAGCACGGTCTCTCCTTTGTGGAGGATGCCCGAGTACACGCGGACGTACGTCAACCGGCCCGTGGCGGTGGCGTTCACCTTGAACACCAACGCCGAGAACGGCGCGTCCGGATCTGCCTGCCGCTCCTCACCGCCGACGCCCCGCACCGGCGGAACGTCCACAGGGGACGGCAGATACGCGATCACCGCGTCCAGCAACGGTTCGACGCCGCGGTTGCGGTACGCCGAACCGCACAGCACGACGGTTCCAGTGCCGTCGCGCGTTATGTCGCGCAACGCTTCCCTGAGCGTCTGCTCGGTCAACGTGCCCTGCGCATAGAACTCCTCCAAAGCCTTGAGATGCAGTTCCGCCACCGTCTCCTCCAGCAGGCGACGACGCCGTTGTGCTTCTGCCAGCAACGTTTCCGGCACAGGTCCTTCGACGAGGTCCGGATCCCAGGTCAGCGCACGCATGCGGACCAGGTCGACCACACCGACGAACTCGTCCTCGACCCCGATCTGCAGCTGCACGACCAGAGGCACGGTGTGCAACCGCGTTCTCAGCGACTCCACGGCCCGGTCGAGGTCCGCGCCCGCCCGGTCGAGCTTGTTGACGAACGCGATCCGCGGCACGCCGTGCCGATCCGCCTGCCGCCACACGGACTCGCTCTGCGGCTCCACCCCGGCGACGCCGTCGAACACCGCGACAGCCCCGTCCAGCACGCGCAGCGACCGTTCGACCTCGTCGGAGAAGTCGACGTGCCCCGGCGTGTCGATGAGGTTGACGCGATGCCCGTCCCACGTGCAGCTCACGGCCGCGGCGAAGATCGTGATGCCGCGATCGCGCTCCTGCGGGTCGAAGTCCGTGACGGTGGTGCCGTCGTGGACCTCACCGCGCTTGTAGGTGCTGCCGGTGGCGAACAGGACGCGTTCGGTGAGCGTGGTCTTGCCCGCGTCGACGTGGGCGAGGATGCCCAGGTTGCGGACAGCGTTCAACGTGATGGTGCGCATGGCTCAGTGCCTTTTCGGTGCGAAAGGACTACAGGTCAGCGCGATGAACCGACGAACGACCGAACGGGTTCGTCAGACACTCCGGTGCCCGGCGCGCAGCGGGCAGCCGGGGTCCGGAGACACGAGGATCACGTCGAAACGGGACGGGGGAACGACAACGGCGGTACGCACGGCCGGTCTCCCCTCGTCACTCGGTGATGTTGATCGTGGAGTGTAGACGGACAGGCGCGGCCGTGAAACGGGTTTTAGCGACTGAGCAACGAAACGACCTTGCCCGCGACCGCACGCACGACCGGCCACAGAGGGTTCCGCGCCCAGTTGGCGGCACCACCCGCCTCGATGGTGTCCAGCAGTTCGCGCAGCTCGGCGACCGCGTCGACTTCCTGCCGGTCGCGGAAGACCACACCGAGCCCGAGCGACACCGCCGGCGACATGACCTCGCGGATGGCGTACTCGCTCTCCCCCGCCCGCAACAGCCGCACGCCGTGGAAGAAGTCCACTCGCCGCGGCGGTTGCCGCACCCCGGCCTGGACCGTCGCGTCGAGAGCCCACCTGACGACGACTTCCTCGGCCTCCTCGCGGGACTCCCACTGCCGCAGTGTGCCCCACTCCTTCCACTCCCCGGTGAGCTCGCGACGAACCGCGGGCTGGTAGATCCCGCGGACCCGGAAGTTCGTCAGGTGCACCCGCGGCACGACCATCCGCACCAGCCGCCCACGAGTGCCGCGGTGCGCTCCCACCACGAAGACGTCCTGCCCACCATCACCCCACTGCGGCGGCAGACCCACATCTTCGCGCCGGGTGCGAAGTGCTTCAGACCGGAGCGCGCCTCCACGCCGCCCTCGCCGTGAAACGTCTCGGCGGCGACGCACCACCCCAGCAGCTCGTCCACCCGCACAGTCTTACGCCCTGTGAGCTGGGCCCGCGCGGGATCTACGCGGGAACACCGCTGATCCACCTGCCGTTGAACAAACATGCGTCTGCGTCTGCTCGGCGACTCCATCGCCGCGGGTGTCGGCAGCACACGTCGCGAAGACACCCTCGGCCCGTTGCTCGCCGCCCGTCTGCGCGCGGCCGGGCACGACGTCGATCTGCGCGTGCACGCCGTACCGGGTGCCCGTTCGGCCGACCTGCGCGCGCAGGTGCGGGCCGCGGTGGCGAGCGGGGTGGACATCGCAGTGGTGGTGGTCGGGGCCAACGACCTTACGAGGTTCGTCCCCGCGCACGTCGGTGCGCAGGAGCTGCACGACGCCGTCGCAAAACTGCGGCGAGCCGGCGCCGGAGTCGTCGTCGCCACGGCGCCCGACCTCAGCGTCGTCGCGCACGTGCCGCCCGCGTTGCGCGACGTCGTGTCGGCCGTGAGCCGTGACTACGCCCAGGCGCAGCTGCAGGCCGTCATCCGGGCGGGTGGCGTGGTCGCCCACGTCGAACGCGTCGTCACGCCGCAGTTCGCCGCCGATCCCGCGCTCTTCGCCGCGGACCGCTTCCACCCGTCCGCCGCCGGCTACCGCGCGATCGCCGCGGCACTCGCGCCCGCGGTCGAGGCGGTCGCCGCGGAACACCGCGCCTGAGCGATTGCGATCTCGGGCCCGGCGTCGTACTGTCCGCATTAAGTTCAAGCATTGAACGAATGAGGTGGATCATGACCACGCCCACTCCGGCGGACAAGTTCTCCTTCGGTCTCTGGACCGTGGGCTGGCCGGGCCGCGACCCGTTCGGCGAAGCCACGCGGCCCGAGCTCGACGTCGTCGAGGCCGTGCACCGGCTGGCCGAGCTCGGCGCCTACGGGTTGTCGTTCCACGACGACGACCTGTTCGGGTTCGCGGCCACCGAGCGCGAAAAGCAGATCGGTCGCCTTCAGGGCGCTCTGCAGGAGACCGGGATGGTCATCCCGATGGTGACGACGAACCTGTTCAACCACCCCGTGTTCAAGGACGGCGGCTTCACCAGCAACGACCGCGGCGTGCGGCGGTTCGCGCTGCGCAAGGTGCTGCGCAACATCGAGCTGGCCGCCGAGCTGGGCGCCAAGGTCTTCGTGCTGTGGGGCGGGCGGGAGGGCTCCGAGTACGACACCGCCAAGGACGTGCGGGCCGCGCTCGACCGGTACCGCGAGGGCATGAACCTGCTGACCCAGTTCGTCACGGACCGGGGCTACGACCTGCGGTTCGCGCTCGAGCCGAAGCCGAACGAGCCGCGCGGCGACATCCTGCTGCCGACGATCGGGCACGCGCTCGCGTTCATCACGACGCTGGACAAGCCAGAGCTGGTCGGCCTCAACCCCGAGGTCGGGCACGAGCAGATGGCGGGCCTCAACTTCGTGCACGGCATCGCGCAGGCGTTGTGGCACGACAAGCTCTTCCACATCGACCTCAACGGCCAGCGCAGCATCAAGTACGACCAGGACCTCGTGTTCGGGCACGGCGACCTCATGAACGCGTTCGCGCTGGTCGACCTGCTGGAGAACGCCGGTTACGACGGGCCGCGGCACTTCGACTACAAGCCGTCGCGCACCGAGGACATCACGGGCGTCTGGGACTCCGCCAAGGCCAACATGCGGACCTACCTGCTGCTCAAGGAACGCGCCAAGGCGTTCCGGGCGGACCCCGAGGTGCAGGAGGCGCTGCAGATCGCGGGGGTCGACGAGCTCGGAAAGCCCACGCTCAACGCCGGCGAGTCCTACGAGGACCTGATGAACGACGACAGCTTCGACCCCGAGAAGGCTGCCGAGCGCGGCTTCGGGTTCGTGCGGCTCAACCAGCTCGCGCTCGAGCACCTCGCCGGGGCGCGCTGACATGACGCTCGTCGCGGGCGTCGACTCCTCGACGCAGTCGTGCAAGGTCGTGGTGCGCGAGGCCGAGACCGGCAGGCTCGTCCGGGAGGGCCGCGCGGCTCACCCGGACGGCACCGAGGTCCACCCGGACCACTGGTGGACGGCGCTCCAGGCGGCGATCGAACAGGCCGGCGGGCTCGACGACGTCGACGCGCTGAGCGTTGCCGGGCAGCAGCACGGCATGGTGTGCCTCGACGAGGACGGCAACGTCGTCCGTGAAGCCTTGCTGTGGAACGACACGAGGTCCGCGGCTGCGGCCGCGGACCTCACCGCCGAGCTGGGTGCCGAGCAGTGGGCGCACCGGATCGGGCTCGTGCCGGTCGCGTCGTTCACGATCACCAAGCTGCGCTGGCTCGCCCAGCACGAGCCGGCCAACGCCAAGCGCACCGCCGCCGTCTGCCTGCCGCACGACTGGCTGACGTGGCGGTTGCGCGGCACCGGCCACCTCGCCGACCTCGTCACCGACCGGTCGGACGCCTCCGGCACCGGCTACTTCGACTCGACGACGAACGAGTACGTGCCGGACCTGCTCGAGCGCGGGTTCGGCCGCGCGGACGTGCTGCTGCCGCGCGTGCTCGGTCCAGCCGAGTGGGTCGAGGGATCGCTGCGGCTCGGCGCGGGCGCGGGTGACAACGCGGCGGCGATCCTCGGCGTCGGGGCGGGCACGGAGGTGCTGGTGTCGCTCGGGACCTCCGGTGTCGTCACGGCGACCAGCGAGGTGCGCGCGGCGGACGCTTCCGGCATCGTGGCGGGCTTTGCCGACGCCACCGGCCGCTACCTGCCGCTGGCGTGCACGCTCAACGCCGCCCGCGTGCTGGACGCGACCGCCCGGATGCTGGGCGTCGATCTGGCGAAGCTCAGCGACCTCGCGCTGTCCGCGAAGCCCGGCGCGGAAGGCGTCGTGCTGGTGCCGTACCTGGAAGGCGAACGGACGCCGAACCTGCCGGACGCCACGGGGGCGCTGCACGGCCTGACGCTCACGAACGCCACGCCTGCCAACATCGCGCGCGCCGCGGTGGAAGGCATGCTGTGCGGGCTCGCCGTGGGCCTCGACGCTCTCGCCGAGCAGGGCGCGGACGTCACCGGTGTCCGGCTCGTGGGCGGGGCGGCTGCCTCGCCGGCGGTGCGGGAGATCGCGCCGACGGTGTTCGGCGTGCCGGTGACGGTGCCCGCGCCGGGTGAGTACGTGGCCGATGGCGCGGCGCGACAGGCGGCGTGGACGCTCACGGACGGGACGACGCCACCGGAGTGGGCGGGGTCGGAGAGCAGCCGGTACGCGGCGGACGCGGTACCGGAGATCCGGGCGAGGTACGGCGAAGCGGCGCAGCGATACTTGAGCCGATGACCACCGTCGACCACCTGCGCCAGGTTCGCCTCGGCAACCTGCGGACGGTCCTGCTCGCCCTCGTCGACCGCCCCGGTTCGCGGGCCGATCTCGCGGCCCGCACCGGGCTGACGAAGGCGACTCTGTCGAACCTCACGGAACCGTTGCTGGCCAACGGGATCCTCGTCGAGGAACCCGCCACGCTCGCCGGGATGGGCAGGCCGTCCAAGCCGTTGCGGTTCCACCCCGGCGGCCCGGTGGCGGTCGGCGCGGAGATCAACGTCAGCCATCTCGCCGTCGAGACCCTCGGCCTCGACGGCGAGACCATCCGCCGTCACCTCGTGCCGGCCGACATCCGCGACTCGACGCCGGACGAGGTGCTCGACCGTGTCGCCGAGCTGATCCGCGACATCACCCCGGCCCGGCCGCTGCTCGGCGTCGGCCTCGCCGTGCCGGGCGTCGTGCACGACGGCGTCCTGGTCAGAGCCCCCAACCTCCCGAAACTCGTCGGCTCACCCCTGGCGGACGACCTGCGCCGGCGCCTGGACCTCGACGTCGAGCTGGACAACGAGGCGAACCTCGCCGCACTGGCCCACCTCTGGCCCCGCCACCTCGCGGGTGAGGACTTCGTGCACGTCTCCGCGGACGTCGGCATCGGCGCGGGCGTGGTGATCAACGGCGAGGTCTACCGCGGTGTCAGCGGTTTCGCGGGCGAGCTCGGGCACGTGGTGATCGAACGCGACGGCGTGCGCTGCACGTGCGGCGGCCGCGGCTGCGTCGAGCGGTACGCGGGCCTCGACGTGATCCTGCGCGAGGCCGGGCGGCGCCGGCTCGACTCACTCGCGAAGGCACTCGAAGCAGGCGATCCCAAGGCGCTCGCCGCGGTCGAGGCCGCCGGAGCGGCGCTCGGGGTCGGCCTGGCCACGCTGATGAACCTCTTCGACGTGCCGACCGTCGTGCTCGGCGGCAGCTACGCCGTGCTGCACGAGCACCTCAGCACCGCTGTTCAGTCCGAAATGGACGCCAGGGTGCTCGCGGGCGGCGAGCGGCACACCAGCCTGGTCGCCTCACCGCTCGGCGAGTTCGCCGTCGTGCGAGGCGCGGCGGGGCTCATCACCCGGCGCGCCGTGCACCAGCCCGAGCGCCTTTTCGCATAGCCAGACCCCCGAGCACCGCAGCCACCACACCCAGCACCAGCGAGATGTAGCCACCGACGATGCCGTAGCCGGTGCCGGGACCGCCCTTGGCCATCACGACGACCAGCACACCGATCAGCGCTCCGGCGGCTCCGCAGGCCACGGCCACCACTCCACGGCGCCGCGCGAACACGCCGATGCCGATCCCCACCAGACCCAGTGCGGCGCCCACCAGGGACCAGGTGCGCCCCGCGGTCATCCCGTACGTTTCAGCGGCAATCTGTGAAAGAGACATGGCATGAGCTTGTCCGCCGCACTGCCGTACGTCGTCGTGCGCGCGTAGACATCATCTACTACGGGCGCGGTAGGCCCGATCTCATCCCAGCGCACGATCTACCAGTGCGAACACGGGTTTAAGGTGCAGGCATGGACAAGCGCTGGCTGGACTGGGTGATCGCCATCGGGGTGGCGGCGAGCCTCGTCGTGGCCGGACACCCGGCGAGCCCTCCGGGTTACGTGCTGCTGGCCGCGGGAGGCTTGGCGCTCGTGGCGCGCCGGGCCGCGCCGATCGCCGTGCTGGCCGCGACCGGGCTCACGGCTCTGGGCTACCAGGCACTCGGCCACGACGTGCCGGTGATCGCCTTCTTGTTCGCGGTCTACTCGACGATGAGGGCGGGCCACCGCGTCGTCACCGTCGCCGGTTCGGTGCTGATGGTCGCCGCACTCCCCCTCGCGGCGCTCGTCTCACCGCTCGACCTCACGACGTCCGAGGCGTTCGCCCAGTCCCGCGACGTCCTCCAGATCGCCTGGCTCATCGCCGCCGCGGCCGCGGGCGAGGCCCTCCGGCAGGCCGAACGCCGCGCCGACGAAGCCGAACGCACTCGCGAGGAGACCGCGCTGCGGCGTGCCAACGAGGAACGCCTGCACATCGCACGCGAGCTGCACGACTCCCTCACCCACCAGATCTCGGTGATCAAGCTCCAGGCCGAGGTCGCCGTCCACCTGGCCCAGAAGCGGGGCGAGGACGTTCCCTCGTCGCTGCTGGCGATCCGCGACGCCGGGCGAGAAGCCGCCAGGGAGCTCCGCGCGACCCTGGAAGCCCTCCGCGACGACGACAAGAGCCCGCCCCACGGCATCGGCGACGTCCCCGCGCTGGTCCAGCGAGCGAGATCGTCCGGTCTGGACGCGGAGCTGACGATCGAGGGCGAGCGCGACGACGTGCCCGCCGCCGTGGAGCGGACGGCGTACCGGATCGTCCAGGAGTCGCTGACCAACATCGCCAGGCACGCCGCCGCGGCGACCGCGCAGATCCGCATCGACTACCGGCCGGACGCGCTCGTCATCCGAGTCGACGACGACGGCACGGCAACCCCTGACACAGCACCAGGGCCCGGCGTGGGGCTGCTCGGCATGCGCGAACGCGTCACGGCGCTCGGCGGCAGGCTCGACGCGGCGCCGCGCACCGGAGGCGGCTTCACCGTCCACGCCGAACTCCCGGTGGCGCAACCGTGATCCGCGTCCTGCTGGTCGACGACCAGCCGCTCATCCGCAGCGGTTTCCGCGCGCTGCTCGCCGCCGAGGACGACATCGAGGTCGTCGCCGAAGCCGCGGACGGTGCGGAAGGCCTGCGGCTCGCCCGGCAGCACCTGCCGGACATCGCCCTGGTCGACGTCCAGATGCCGGTCCTGGACGGTATCGAGGCGACCAGGCGCATCGCCGCGGACCCGGCGCTCGCCGGGGTCCACGTCGTGATCCTGACCAACTACGGCCTCGACGAGTACGTGTTCAACGCCCTCAAAGCCGGTGCGGCGGGGTTCCTCGTCAAGGACATCCAGCCGGAGGACTTCCTGCACGCCGTCCGGGTGGCAGCCCGCGGCGACGCGCTGCTCGCGCCGTCGATCACCCGCAGGCTGATCGACCAGTACGTCAGCCGCCCGCCGCACCCGAACGGCGACGTCACCGGGCTCACCAACCGCGAACGCGAGGCCGTCGTCCTGGTCGCCCGCGGCCTGTCGAACGACGAGATCGCCGACCACATGGTGATCAGCCCGCTCACGGCGAAGACCCATGTCAACCGCGCCATGACGAAGCTGCACGCCCGTGACCGCGCCCAGCTCGTGGTGATCGCCTACGAGTCCGGCCTGGTCGTCGCGCAGGCGTGAGGCACGGGACTGCCGGGGCAGCCTGCGGCCAGTCGCAGGTGCTCGCGTATGCGGTATCGATCAGCTCAAGCGCCCTGCTGAAGTCACCGGGTGACACCCGCAGCGGGCAGAGCGACGGCACCACCCGGAGGTCGACCAGGTCCCGGTAGCGTTCGACGTCCACCGCCAGCCGGTGGTTGACCTGCAACGTCAGCGCCTGCAACGCGATACCGACAGCACTCCGCGGCGGCGAGGTCAGCCACACGCGTAGCCGGTCGGCAGCACCCACACCAGGTCGCGCCGAGCTCGACCGCGTGGGACACCGGGTTGTGGTTCACCGCGCCGCCGTCCATCAGGTAGCGCCCGTCGAGGTGCAGCGGAGGGAACACCGCTGGGATCGCGGTCGAGGCCAGCACAGCATCGACCGCCGATCCCTTCGACAGCAGGACTTCCGCGCCGGTGAGCACGTCCGTCGCACCGACGTGCACCGGAATCTCTGTGCCGGTCAGGTCGATCTCGCCGAGCCAACGTTCCAGCAGCCGCCGCAATCCGGAGTTCGGCACGAGGTGATCACGGAATCCCAGCAGGCCGAGCAGACCCCGCACCGGCCGGGTCGGCAAGACGTCCGTTCGGCGCAACGAGAGCCACAGCGAAGCCAAGGAGTCCACATCGGACGGATAAAGCACGAACCACACCGCGTTGGCAGCGCCCACCGAGGTGCCGACCATCAAGTTCGGGCGGACGTCGGTTTCGGTGAGCGCGGCCAGCATGCCGACCTCCGTCGCACGTGATCCACAATGGACAGTCATGTCGTCCACACCCACCACGCCCGCGCGTCACAGGCGCCCAAGCTCGTGGAACCGCTGTTGTCAGGCGAACTTCCGGCGCTCGCGGCACCGACGAACGTGGACGGCTGGCTGCCGGAAGCAGTGCTGGTCGGCCGCTCCGGCGACCAGCGCCGAGCACACGAGGCTCTCACGAAGGCGCTGGCCGCCGCGGAACCGTACGGCGCGCTGCGCCCGTTCTTCAACGCGGGCAAGCCCGTCCGCGACCTGCCGGCTCGCGGCGCGGGCCGCTTCGGCAGGCTGGAGTCGTTCGCCACCACCACGATGACCGCGCTGCCCGCCGCGTCCACCGACTCCGTCGACGTGCTGACGAGCCGCGAACGCGACCTGCTCCTCGAACTGCCGTCCATGCGCACCACCGAGGAGATAGCCGACTCGCTGTTCGTCTCGGTCAACACGGTGAAGACCCACCTGCGCGGCATCTACCGCAAGCTCGGCGTGAACCAGCGCCGCGACGCCGTGCTCCAGCACGCCGGCCAGGCCTGATCCAGGGCCTGCTCCAGCCGCGATTTGGCCCCTTGGGCCTGCTCGGCGCGAGCGCCACACTTGATCCACGCGAGCCCGCCGACACGATCGCCCGGCTCGTCTCACTCGCCACCGGCGAGCCAATTCCGCGCCAACGGCACCCCCGGCCGTGCGTTGCACAAGGCTGCGCACGGCCGGGTGGGGTGCCTCCACTTGCGCACAGGCTTCTGCGTGGTGAGCGACCACACAGATCATTGGGAAACACCCGGCACACCGTCGCCGTTGTACGAAGCGGTCGGTGCGGTTCGTGTCCCCCGGGCCTCACCCAAATCGCCTTCGCGGAAGACCGTTCGGCTGGTACCGCGTCGTGCCCCTCGCCGAGAGGTGACCGCCGCACCGACCACCACACGCGTTTTCCTTGCAGAACAACAACTATCGACGGTGAGCCACCACACACGTCATCCGGAAACACACGGCAGACCGTTGCCGTTGAAGGGGATGGTCGGTCGAGCTCCGCTGAGCCCCACCGCCGATCGCAAGCTCGCCCCAGGCCGTCGTACTCCCCCGGGCGACGGTCTGAGGGCCTCCCGCAAGCCCGCCCTCAGGCCGCTGTACCCCCAGCTGCGGCCTGAGGGCTTCCTGCAGCCATCACACCAGTGCGCGAACCTCCTGGAGACGTCCGCCACCGACCCGAGCTTGCCCCCAGACCGTCGCGTTCTCCCCCGACGACGGCCTGGGGGCATCCACACCCGGCACCGCTTTCCTTGCAACAAAACAAGTTCCCCACCGTGAGCGACCCCACAGCCCACCGGGAAACACCAGACACCACGACACCGTTGAACACAGTGGCTGGTGCGGCCCAGGTCCCCCGGGCCTCACCCAAAATCGCCTTCGCGGAACACCGTCCGGCTGGTACCGCGTCGAGCCCACCGCCGAGAGGCGACCACCGCACCGGCCATCACCAGACTCGCCTTCAGGCCGTCAACTCTCCCCGACGGCGGCCTGGGGGCGTCCTGCCGCACAGCCTCAGGCGACGCCGGCCTCGATCAGCACCGTCCAGATCTCGCTCTGGTCGACCACCTCGACGCCGAGCTTCTCGGCCTTCGTCAGCTTGCTCGCGCCCACGCCGGCTCCGGTGATGAGCATGTCCGTGGTGGACGACACCGAGGACGCGGCGGTGGCGCCGGCGCGTTCGCACATCTTCTGGAACGTCGGGCGGGTCACCTTCTCGCCCGAGCGCGGGTCGCTGATCGAGCCCGTGATGACGACCGACTTGCCCGCGAGGGGTGCGCCGGCCACCACCTTCGGCGGCAGGTCCTCCTCACGCACGTCCAGGTTGACGCCTCGCTCGCGGAGGCGTTCGATCTCCGGGCGCAGGCGGGCCAGGTGGTGGGTCAGGGACTCGGCGACCTTCTGGCCGATGTCCTCCACGGCCACGAGCTTCTCGACGCCCGCGTCGGCGACCTCTTCCAGGGAGCCGAAGCCGGCGCGGCACAGGCGGGCCGCGGTGCCTTCGGAGGCCATCGGGATGGAGAGGCCGATCAGGGCTCGGCGCAGACCGACCGAGCGGCTGCGGTCGATCGACTCGATCATGCGGGTCGCGGAGACCTCGCCGACGCGGTCGAACTCCAGGAGCCGTTCCTTGGTGAGGGTGTAGAAGTCCGACGGGTTCACCAGGTCGCCGGTTTCGGCGAGGCGTTCGATCCACACCTGGCCGATGGCGTCGATGTCGGCTCCTGCGCGGGACGACCAGTGGATCAGGCGGCGCACGGTCTGGGCGGGGCAGGCGCCGTTGGTGCAGAACAGCTCGCGGCTGTTGCCCTGCTCGGTCAGCGGCTGGGCGCAGGACGGGCACACCGACGGCGGGACGATCTCGCGCTCGGCGCCGGTGCGCTTGGAGGCGTCGAGCACGCCGGCCACGAACGGGATCACGTCGCCCGCGCGGCGGACCAGGACCGTGTCGCCGATCTTGATGCCCCGGGAGCGGATGACCTCCTGGTTGGCCAGGGTGGCGCGGGTGACGGTGGTGCCGCCGACGAAGACCGGTTCCAGCCAGGCGACCGGGGCGATCTTGCCGGTCTTGCCGACGTCCCAGACGACGTCGGTCAGGACCGTCGTCTTCTCCTCGGCGGCGAACTTGTAGGCGATGGCGCCGCGCGGGGAGCTCGAGCGGGTGCCGGCGGCGGCGTACGCGTCGCGGTTGGCCAGGCGCAGGACGGCGCCGTCGAGGTCGTAGTCGAGGTTGTTGCGCTGCTGCTCGATCGCGCCGATGAGCTCCTGCGCTTCGGCCGCGGTGGAGCAGTGGCGCATCTCGGCGACGCTGAAGCCGAGCTTGCGCAGGCCCGCGTCCAGGTCGGAGTCGGCGCTCTCGGGTTCCGTGGTCAGGTCGAACGCGAAGAACTGCATGCGGCGGCCCTCGACGGCCTTCGGGTCCTTGGCGCGCAGGGTGCCCGCCGCGGCGTTGCGGGGGTTGATCAGCGGCTTGTCGGGGTTCTTGGCGTTGTAGGCGTTGAACGTCGAGCGCAGCATCACGCACTCGCCGCGCACCTCGACCCTGCCCGGCGCGTCGACCGCGTCCGGCACGCCGTCGCACAATGCGCGCGTGAGGAACGTGACGTCGTCGCCCGTCGTGCCGTCGCCACGCGTGACCGCGCGCGCGAGCCTGCCGTTCTCGTAGACCAGGGCCAGCGACAGACCGTCCAGTTTGGGCATGACGACCACGGGCTGGCCGGGGAAGCGGGTGAAGAACGCCTCGACCTGCTCCGGCTTGTTCGCCTTCTCCAGCGACAGCATCGGCCGCGAGTGCCGCACCGGCGCGTGCAGCACCGACGGCGCGCCCACGTGGTCCAGCGGGTTGTCCTCCGGTGCCAGCTCCGGGTGCGCGGCGATCAACGCGCGCAGCTCGTCCTCCACCGCGTCGTACTCGGCGTCGGCCATCAGCGGCGCGCCCTGGTAGTACGCATCGCGCAGCTCCGTGACCCGCGCGGCGAGCTCCTGAATCCGGTCCCCAGCACTCATGGGATGGACGGTACCGGCCGGTACCGACAATTCCGTGCAGTCGGGCTCAAGCCCTGTTCAAGCGCTCGTAGAGCCACCCGAACCGGTCAATTCGCCACAGCTGCGCGACCACGGCGAGTACCGCTCCGAACACCGTCGGCCACACCTCCGGGCCCACCACGCCGGGCATGATCAACCCGAAGCCCGCCGATCCCGCTAGTCCCGCGGCCCTCTCAGCGTCAGAACCACCCGCAGCACGTGCTCGACCGCGGCCGGGAACAGGGCGCCCCGCAGCTCGTCGCGGTGCGCGAGCGTCTGGCCCGCGAACTCGACCATGCGCTCCGGCCCCATCCTGCGGACCACCAGTGCCGCGACCTCCTCCAGGTCGAGGCCGGGGTTGTCGAGGCGGGTCAGCGCGAACTCGACGATCAGCTCCTCGCCGGTCACAGGCACCCCCTCCCCAGAGATTCGTCGGATTCTTCCACCGATACAGATCGAGAACATGCGCTGGACCGACGATCGGTGCCACCGCACGCTGGTGCTCATGAAGTTCATGCGGCCAGACGCCCGCGCCTGGAGGTGCCCGCCCGCACCCACCGGCGTGCGGGACTTCCACGCGCGACTTCCCGGCTACGCGCCCACACCCCTGACCGAGCTCCCCGCCCTCGCGACGGAACTCCGCGCCGGCCGGCTGTTCGTCAAGGACGAATCCTCCCGGCTGGGGCTGCCCGCTTTCAAGGCTCTCGGCGCATCGTGGGCCGTTCACCGCGTTCTGGCAGACCAAACGGAACAGGTCACGCTCACCACGGCGACCGACGGCAACCACGGCCGCGCAGTGGCCCGCATGGCGCGCCTGTTCCACCAACGCGCGCACATCTTCGTGCCGCACAACGTCCACCCGCACGCCATCGAAGCCATCAAGGCCGAACAGGCTGAGGTCACGGTCGTCCGGGGAACGTACGACGACGCGGTCCGGATGGCCGCCGAAGCCGACGGAATCCTCGTCCAGGACATGGGATGGCCCGGCTACGAGCAGATCCCGGCCTGGATCGTCGAGGGCTACGGCACGCTGTGCGCCGAGATCGACGAGCAACTGCCGGACGAACCCGACCTCGTCGTCATCCCGGTAGGCGTGGGTTCGTTCGCCCAGGCCGTGATCACCCACTACCGCAGCCGCGACTCGCGCACGAGACTCCTGGCCGTCGAACCGGACCAGGCCGCCTGCGTCCTGGCAAGCCTCATCGCAGGCGAGCTCAGGACCGTTCCCACGAGCGACACGATCATGGCCGGGCTCAACTGCGGCACGCCCTCGGCCACCGCGTGGCCGTTCCTGCACAACGGCCTGGACGCCGCCGTGGCCATCTCCGACGCCGAATGCGCCCTGGCCGTCCGGGATCTCCACGCCCTGAACGTCCACTCCGGACCTTGCGGCGCCGCATCACTGGCCGGGCTCCGCGCCGTCCGCGACGACCTCGGAGATCTCGGCACGGTCGTCCTCATCAGCACCGAAGGCAGCGCCGCCAACCCGTGGGGAGGCTCCGGTGAATCCGCGTGACCTGCTCGCCGAACTGATCGCCATCGACTCGGTCAACCCGGACCTCGTCCCCGGCGGCAACGGTGAGACAGCCATCGCCGACCACTGCACCGATTGGTTCAGGCACAACAACTTCGAGGTCCATCGCCTGGAGCAACGCCGGGGCAGGCCGTCGCTCGTCGCCGTCAGGAGAGGCACCGGTGGCGGCAAGTCGTTGATGCTCAACGGCCACATCGACACGGTCGGCACGTCCGGTTACGACGGCGACCCGCTCGCGCCGGAGATCAAAGACGGCAGGATGTTCGGCCGCGGCGCGTTCGACATGAAGAGCGGAGTGGCGGCGATGATGGTCGCCGCCACCAAGGCCACCGAACACCCGCTGAGAGGTGACGTGATCGTCGCGTGCGTCGCCGACGAGGAACACGGCAGCTTCGGCACCGAAGAGGTCCTGACGAGGTTCACCGCCGACGCCGCCATCGTCACCGAACCCAGCCACCTCGAGGTCACCCTGGCACACAAGGGTTTCGTGTGGTTCGACGTCGAGATCGAAGGCAAGGCGGCACACGGCTCACGACCGGAGCTGGGCGTGGACGCGATCGCCAAGGCCGGGCACTTCCTGGTGGCACTGGAACAACTCGGCCAGGACCTCACCACCCGACACCACCTGCTCGGCACCGGCACCGTCCACGCGTCCCTGATCAGCGGCGGCGAGGAGGCCTCCACCTACCCGTCGAGCTGCCGGATCACCCTCGAACGCCGCACGATCCCCGGCGAGACCCCCGACGTCGTCGAGAACGAGCTCAGGAAGATCCTCGACCACCTCACCGCCACCGTCCCGGACTTCCGGGCCACGCTCACCCGCGGCCTCGCCAGGGACCCGTTCGAGGCCGACCCGGACGCCGAGATCGTCCGCACGCTGATCGCCGGCCTGGGCGAGCCACCGGTCATCAGGGCGGAACCGTTCTGGACCGACTGCGCCTTGCTGGACCGGGCCGGCATTCCCTGCCTGCTGTTCGGTGTCGACGGAGCGGGCGCCCACGCGGCCACCGAGTACGTCGACCTCGCCTCCCTCGACCGGCTCACCGACGTCCTGACCAGAACGATCACCGGCTTCTGCGGCTGACGGTAGGGTCCTGCCAGGTGAAGCGCTGCCAGATCTACTCCAGGCGCGAAGATCTGCTCGTTCGTGGCACAGGCGAGGACCGGCACCGGCTTGTGGATCTCCTGGCCACCGTTCACCAAGGTGCCGCTGGACGCGCCCGCCGAGGACATCGGGGCGCTCGTGCTGTCCGCCCTGGACAAGACCACGTACGACGTCCCGGCGCCGAACTTCCGCACCGATCCGATGCCCCATCACACCGGTTCTCGCACTCGCCGGGGTGAAGACGTGGGGCGCGTTCGTCAAGGGCACCGAACTCGTCGGAGCCGAACTGGACGACGGGCGGCTCTCGCTCGTTCCCATGGTGAACAGGGGCAGCCGTCGGGGCTTCGACCACCCGGACGCCGAGCAGATCGTGCGCGCCGCGGCGCTCGATCCGGCCACGATCGGGCAGCTGCTCAAGGACCTGTTCGGAGCGCCCGTTCGTCCGGGCGGCTCATCGACGTCCTGACCAGAACGATCACCGGCCTCTGCGGCTGATGGTGTATGGATGTGTTCGGGAGGGCGGGATGCGTGATGAAGACATCGTGGCCGCGGCGCGCACGATCCGGACGGATCCGATGATCGGTTCGGTCGCTGAGCCGCTCGACGAGCTGCTCGCACGCGCCGACGCCGGGGAACGCGTGGCCGACGACATTCTGGTGCTGCTGACTGCCGAGCCCGCGCTGCGCGAGGAGATGCGCCGCCGTCTGCCGCAGGAACAGGACACCAGCCGCACGGCCGACCAGCTCGGGTCGTATCAGGCTCTGCCGGGACACGGGGCCCCGTCGGCGGAGATCCTCTACCGGTGTTCGACCTGCGACTACGAATACCCGATCTTCGAGGTCGGTGAGCCCGTCCCGGACGGCTGCCCGCGAGGGCACGGCCGGCTCGACCGGATTCGGTGACGCCGGATGCTCAGTGCACTCGGGACCGGCCTCGGGACC
Organism: Lentzea roselyniae; assembly: GCF_039537795.1. Classification (NCBI taxonomy): domain Bacteria; kingdom Bacillati; phylum Actinomycetota; class Actinomycetes; order Pseudonocardiales; family Pseudonocardiaceae; genus Lentzea; species Lentzea roselyniae. Next base: position 107,303 of record NZ_BAABBE010000002.1, on the reverse strand, counting down.
AAGGTCGCCGAGCGGTGGGCCGGTCTGCTCGGCTCCCCCGCGCTGGTGTTCTGGATCGGCGGCCTGCTGGCGTGGACGTGGGGACACGGCGGGTTCGCCGGTCCGAACTCGGGCTGGCGAGAGCTCGAACGCTGGTGGGCAAGGTCCTTCGGCACCACGTCCGTAGCCGTGCAGGCTTTCGTCGCCGTGCTGTTGTTGCTCCTGGTGGCGGGGTCGGCGCGGCTGGGCGAGTCGCTGATCTTCGGTGTGCTGCGGTTGCTGGAGGGTTACTGGCCGCGCTGGGCCCGGCCGCTCAGAGTCGTGATGGTCGCGTTGCGAGGAAGGGTCGTTCGTCGCCGTGCCGAGCGCTGGCGGGCGTTCGCCCGGCGTCGCGAGGAGCTCACGACCGCGGAACGCGCCGAGTACGCCTCCCTGAACCGGTGGCGGGCGGGTGTGCCGGCCGATCCCGGCGATCGGATGCCCACCAAGCTCGGTGACGTGCTGAGGGCGGCGGAATCCCGGTCCCGGCACCGGTACGGTCTGGACGCGGTCGTCTGCTGGCCGCCGCTGTGGCTCGCCATGCCGGACACCGCTCGCGCAGAGGTTTCCGCCGCCCGCACCCAGCTGGACGACGGCGCGAGGTTGTGGTTGTGGAGCCTGCTCTTCTGCGTGTGGACGCCTTTCACCTGGTGGGCTCTGGGCGTCGCGCTGCTCGGCATGATCGTCGGCTACCGCGTGGCGCTGGCCGGATCCGTCCCCTACGGTCGGCTCGTTCAGACGTGCTACGACCTGTACCGCAAGGACCTTTATGCCGCGTTGGGGCATGAAATGCCCACCGACCCGCAACTGGAGATCGAGGCAGGCCGGCGGCTGACGGCACACCTGGAGCGCGGTCCCGGACTCACGAGCGCGGCGGGAGAGGCAGGGTGAACGGGCGGCGTGCGGAGGAGCAGCTGGGGTGGCAGCCGATCCCCGACGTGCCTCGCCGCTTCCAGCGTCTGCTCGCGAAAGCCGGAAGTCACCTCGACCGCTGTGTGGTGGAGGGAGATCTGTCGCACCAGATCCTGGTGGCCGAGACGCTCGACCGAGTGGTGGCGGACAGGAAGTTCGCCGCGAGTTCCGTCGCGTTCCGGGTCGCGGTGCTGAACCGCGCCGGCATCGCGCACAACTGGTGCGGCATCAACGAGTCCAGCATCCCGGACCTGGAGGCGGCGGCGAGGTTGTTCGCCGCGGGCCTGCACCTGGTGCCGGCCGGGAGCCTCGAACAGGTCCGGCTGGACTGCAACCTCGCCGGCACGCTTCGTCACCTTCACGACTGGACCGGTGACCGGACCAGGCTCGACGACGGCATCCGGCACGCTCGACGTGCCGCCGCGCACGTCGAGGAGGGGACCCCTCTGGCAGCTTTGTGCCACAGCGCGCTCGCTCTCCTGTTGCGGCGGAAGTTCCTGCTCGGCGACCTGGACGTGCTGGACGAGGCGATTCGCCACGCGGAGCGCGCCGCGTCCGTGCCCAGCCTCGTAGAACTCCGGGACACCCTCGCCGACCTGCTGTCCGACCGGTACGAGGCGCGTGGCGGTCTCGACGACCTCAGCCGCGCGATCGAGTTCTACCGGCAGATCCTCGCGGGCGGCAGGCCGACTGCCCCAGCGTCACCGACAGGGCTGCCCGCCCGGCTCGGAAACCTTCTGCGCGACCGGTATCTCCGCACCCGTGACCCCTCCGACATCGAAGAAGCTGTTCGGCTGCTGACTGAAACAGTCAACGCGAACCGACCCTTCGGGGCGACGTTGAGCAACCTCGGCAGCGCCCTGCTGACCCGCTACCACGCCAACGGTGACATGGCCGACCTGTGGTCCGCGGTCGACCTGCAGACGAGGGCACTCGCCGCAACTGCGGACATGGAGCCTGGCGCGAACATGGCCGGCAGTCACAACAATCTCGCCAACGCGCTCACGGAAGCCGCCCGTGCCAACGCCGATCCGGAACTCGGCGAGCAGGCGATCGAGCACTACCGGACGGCGCTCCGTCTCACGCCCGAAGGTGACGTCGGCCGATCGTCGCGGGAGTACAACCTCGGCCGCGCCCTGCAGGCGCAGAGCAAACTCACCAACGACGACACGCTGGTCGACAGTGCGGTGGCCGCCTACCGGCAGGCCGTCCACCACGGCTTCAGCGCCTCACTGGAATGGGCGCTGTCCGCCGCACGCCTGTGGGGCGACTGGGCGGCCGAACGCGGCGCCTGGCCGGAAGCGGCCGAGGCGTACGGCTACGCGCTCGAGGCCACCCAGCGCCTGTTCCGCACGCAGTTGCTGCGCGAGGACAAGGAAACCTGGCTGGCCGACTCGCAGGGCCTGCCCGCCGAGGCCGCCTACGCCATGTTCCGAGCCGGCCGCTCCGAGGACGCGGTCGTCGCCCTCGAAGCCGGACGCGGCCAGCAGCTGGCGGAAGCACTCGAACGCGACCGCGCCGAGCTCGACCACCTGGCCGGCACGGAACACGCCCAGCTGGCCGGCCGGTACCGCGTCGCGGCCGCGGAGTTGGACAGCGCGACGCGGAAGGGAGCCGGACCAGCCGAACTGCGCGGTCATCGAGACGCTCTCGATCAGGCGATCAACGCCATCCGGGGGATCGACGGCTACGAACGCTTCCTGCTCGCCCCCACGATCTCCGACGTCCACCGCGCCGTCCCACCCGGCTCCGTGATCGTCTACCTCGCCGCGGCGCAATCGGCAGGACTCGCGTTGACGGTGCACCCGGACGGCCAGATCCGAGGCGTGGAGCTGCCCTCGGCAACCGCCGCCGCCGTGGGAAGCCGGACCCGCGCGCTGCTCGACGCACGCCACTCGGCGACCACGGGACCCGGACGCTGGCAAGGCACGCTGGACGCGGTGACCCGCTGGGCCTGGCAGGCGATCACGGCACCGGCACTCACGACCACCGGAGGCACCGACCGGATCATCGTCGTGCCTTCCGGCATGCTCGCCATGCTCCCCGTGCACGCGGCCTGGAAGCCGGACCACGACACGTCGAGCACCCGCCGCTACCTCCTCGACGACATCACGGTCACCTACGCCCCGAACGCCCGCAGCCTCGACATCACCGGCCGCATCGCGGCACGAACCCCCGCCGAGCGACTCGCCGTGGTCGTCGATCCCCGGCCCACGTCCCGCCAGCCGATCGGCTACGCCCGTGCCGAGGCCGCCTGGGTCACGCACTGGTTCCCGCGCACGACCTCCCTCGAAGGCGAGCAGGCCGACCACGCGAACGTGGCCGCCGCCGCGGTGGATGCCGAGGTCCTGCACTTCATCACGCACGGCCACGCCAACCCGGACAGTCCCCTCGACAGCGCCCTGATCCTGGCCGGCGACCACGAGCTCACGCTCCGCGAGATCCTCGAGCTACGACCCGAAACCCCCGGCCGCGGTCACGAAGCACGTCTGGCGGTGCTGTCCGCGTGTGACACCGACCGTCCCGGCACGACCCTGCCCGACGAGGTCGTCAGCCTTCCCAGCGGTCTGATCCAAGCCGGGTTCGCCGGCGTCGTCGCCACCCAATGGGCGATCCGCAGCGAGGCCGTCAGCCTCCTCATGGCCCGCTTCTACCAGCTCTGGAAGGACGAGCGGTGCCCGCCGACGGCAGCGCTGCGCGCGTCCCAGAAGTGGCTGAGGGACACCACCAACGCGCAGAAGATCCAGGACCTCAGCGGCGTGGCTGCCCGATCCTCCGATCACGACCTGCTCAGCCTCGTCCGCAACCTGCAACTGCGCGACCCGGACTCGCGCCCCTACCTCCACCCGTCGGACTGGGCCGGCTTGAGCTACCACGGCTCCTGACGAAGCGCGGACCAACCTAGGTGGCGAGTGCCTGCTTGAACTCGGGACACTCGACCAACGGCTCGTGCGTGCAGGTCGAGGCGTGCTGCAGGCTGTGCCGCATGCGTTGCAGCCGAGCGATGTCCTCGTCCAGCTCCGCGACCTTCTCGGCCATCCTGGCTCGCACGGCGGCGTCGGCGGGAGTCGCGCCCAGGAACCGGCGGATCTCCGCGATCGAGAACCCCGCCCGGCGCGCGCAGTTGATCAGCTCCAGCCGGTGCAGCACCTCTTGCTCGTAGGTGCGGCGCAGGCCGTTGCGGCCGCTCGAGGCGAGCAGCCCCTTCTTCTCGTAGAACCGCAGAGCCGACGGGGCGAGCCCCGTCTTCTCGGCGACCTCGGCGATGTCCAACACCCGTTCGAGGCTAATCGCGATCTTGCCATTCTTCGAACAGCTCAAGAAGGGGTGGCCGGAGCTGGGGAACGGCCACCTCGCCGCATGACCGGTTCCTCCACGTAACGCCAGCTGAGCGCCGCCGCCACGATCGTGAGCACCGCCGCGACCGGCCCGGCGGCGGCGCCCAGCTCCGGTCGCAGCCACAGGGTCAGCGGGTAGTTCCACAGGTAGGCGCCGTAGGAGAGCACTCCCAGCGCCACCAGCGGGCGGATCGGCGTCGCCACCCGTTCCCACTTCGACCAGGACAGCAGCAACACCGCGGTGCAGGCCGCGATCGCCGGACCCGCCACCAGATACGTCAGCGCGTGGCCCCGCAACGGGACCACCGACAACACCGCCAGGCCGGTGAGCGCGACCGGCACCGCCCAGCGCGGCACCGCAGACCCCCTGAGCCTCGTCGCCGCGCCGACCACGAAGCACACGAACCACGACGTCGGCAGCGCGTAGGCGTTGTCGGCGTGCGGCCACAGCCAGACGAGGGTCGCCGTGCAGGCCGCGAGCGCCGCCAGCGCCGTGACGGCCAGCGCCGCGCCGACCTTGTTGCGCGCCCACGCGAACGCCAGCAAAGCAGGCCACAGCAGGTAGAACTGCTCCTCGGTGGCGAGCGTCCAGCTGTGGAACGCCGCCGGGCTCACCCCGCTGATCGGCAGGTTGCCGGTGAACGTGACCAGTACGATCGCCGTCTTGAGCAGCCGGTCGCGTTCGCCCAGCGGGTCGAACACGAGCGTGACCAGCACGAACACCACCAGCAGAGCGAGCAGTGCCGGCAGCAGCCTGCGCGCGCGGCGCAGGTAGAACCGCTTGAAGTCGACGCGTCCCCTGGTGCCGAGCTCGCGGCTCAGCACGCCGGTGATCAGGTAGCCGCTCAACGTGAAGAACACGACCACGCCGACCACACCGGCACCGGGGAACACGTCCGGGAACGCGTGCCTCAGCATCACGAGCAGAATCGCGATGCCGCGCAACACGTCCAACCCGGCGATGCGCTTCACCGCATCGCTCCCCTGACGAGCTTGTCCAGCAGTTCCGAATAGGGCAGTCCGGCGGCCGCGAACATCTTGGGCACCTGCGACTCCGCCGTCATGCCTGGCATGGTGTTGACCTCGTTGAGCACCAGGCCGTCGTTCGTCAGGAAGAAGTCGACCCGAGCCAGCCCGCGGCACCCGAGCGCCTCGTAGACCCGCAGCGCCGCATCCTCCAGGGCCTTGAGCTCCGTGTCGGCCAGCGGCGCCGGGATCACGAACGTCGCGCTGCCGTCGTACTTCACCGTGGTGTCGAAGAGACCCGGCACCGCGATCTCCAGCGGTGGCCCGGTCCGGCGGCCCTCGTCCGGGTCGTCGAGCACCGCGATGTCGATCTCCCGGCCCTCCAGCACCTCCTCGACGAGCACCCGGTCGTCCAGCTCCAGCGCCTGGCGGACGGCGGGTTCGAGGTCCGCCTCGTGCTCGACCAGCCGCACCCCGAAACTCGACCCCGCCGCCACCGGCTTCACCACGACAGGACCGGTGAAGTCCACAGTGGACGCGTCGGCGACCAGCCTGCCCCTCGCCGTGCGCACCCCGACCGCCTCGGCGACGAGCTTGGTGGCCCACTTGTCCATCGCGAGCGCACCGGCCCGCAGCGGTGAGCCCACGTAAGGCACCCCGGCCAGTTCACACAGGCCGGCCAGCGTGCCGTCCTCACCCAGTGGCCCGTGGATCAGCGGCAACACGACGTCGCACGTCGCCAGCACGTCGAGCGCGCCGGCGAGGCTGCGCGAGTTCAGCGTGCCGAGCACCTGGCCGTCCGGCCCGGACCACCTGCCGTCCCGGCCGATGGTGAGCGGCACGGCCTCGTACCTCGCCGGATCCAACGCCGCCCGCACGGACGCCGCAGACGCCACCGACACGTCGTGCTCGCAGTTCTGTCCGCCGCCGATGACGGCGACCCTGATTCCCCTCAACGCCACAACACCTCAGACTTGGTTTTTGTCAACACTGAAGCTATAGAGACAGTCAACGGACGTTTCGCCGCACCCGCGCCCCGATGCCGGTCACGATTTCGTGCGGGATCGTCCCCGCCCACCGAGCCCAGTCCTCCACCGTCGGCTCGCCGTCGTCCCCCGCCCCGAACACCACCGCCTCGTCGCCGGGCGCCACGGCGTCGTCCCCGACGTCGGCCACGACCTGGTCCATCGAGATCACTCCGGCGACCGGCCTCCTGCGCCCGCCCAGAAACACCTCGGCCCGCCCGGAAGCCGCCCGCGGGAGCCCGTCCGCGTACCCGACGGGCAGCAGCGCCAGCGTGGTCGCGCGCTCGGTCACGTACGAATGCCCGTACCCCACCCCGGAACCGGCCTCGACCCGCCGCACCTGCACAACCGGCGCCGTGAGCCGCAACGCGGACCGCAGCCGGGTGGTCCCGGACGGATCGATCCCCACCAGACCCGCGCCGATCCGGACCACGTCCAGGTGAGAGCTGGGATCCGTCAACGCGGCGCTCGTGGCGGCCAGATGCCGGACCGCAGGCCGCAACCCCGCCTGACGGGCCATCTCCACGCCACGCAGCAACGCCCGCCGGCCGGTCGCGTTGGCCCCCGGCGTGTCCGCGCACGGCAGGTGCCCCATCACCCCGACGACCGAGATCTTCCCGGCCAGTTCCGCGCGCCGGGCCGCGGACATCAACGCCAGCCACGAGTCCGGCGAGGCGCCGTCGCGTGCCATGCCGGTGTCGAGCTGCAGGTGCACCCGGACCGGCCCGGCCTGCTCGATCACCGCCAGGTGGTGCAGGCTCGGCACGCTCAGGTCGATCCCGTACCGCACCGCTGTGCGGACGTCGGCGTCCACCGGGTTCAGCCAGCTCAGCACCGGAACGTCCACACCGGACTCCCGCACCGCCACCGCCTCGGCCAGCGACGTGACGCCGATCCACGTCGCACCGGCCGCGGCCGCCGTCCGCGCGACGTCACCGAGCCCGTGCCCGAACCCGTCCGCCTTGACCACGGCCATGACCTCGCCGCGCGCCAGCGACACGAACCGCCGGGTGTTGGCCGCGACCGCCCCCAGGTCCACCGACAGCGACGGCTCGGCGGCGGCCTGGCGGAGGCTCGTCACGAGCGCGCCCACGCCGGCACCTCCACTGGTCCGTAGACGGCGTGGTCGGCCCCGGTCAGCAGGGCCCAGTAGCGGTCGCCGTAGGACCAGTGCCACCACTCGGTCGGGTAGTTGACCAGGCCCGCACCGCTCAACGCGTCGGCCAGCACGGTCCGGTTGCGCCGCGCCTCCGCGTCGACCTCGGCGTTGAAGAAGCACGCGCCGCCGCTCTGCTCCGGCGTGGCGTCGATCTCGGTGCCCATCCACAGCTCGTCGCCCCACGAGTCGACCAGCGTCAGGTCCACGGCCGCGCCCGCGACGTGCGGCGCGACGGCCAGCGGTGCCACGAACCGGCTCGACAACCGGCTCAGCTCGACGGCATCGGCCGACGGGTGGAGCTCCCGCAGCTCGTCGGTGTACCGCTCGATGATCGCGTTCTGGTCGGCGACGCTGCGGTGCCCCTCGACCACCCGCAGGTCCACACCGGACGGCAGCGCGTTGCGCGCCTCGACGAGCCGCAGCGCGAGCCCCTGCCTCACCAGCACATCAGGCGCGAAGATCAGTGGTACCAACGGATCACCGTTGTCGAGCACGCGAACGGCGCGCACGACCGGATCAGCTAGCAGGATGGTCATGTGGCCAAACCTAGGAACGCGCGACCACTCCGGACTCCTCCTCAAGGTCATCCCCGCACGCCGATCGGCCGGTTCGGCATCGTCCACATCAGCCGATCGGCCGAGGCCTTGACTTGAACCGCGGTTCAAGTCGCAAGCTCGACCCCATGAAGATCCACCACCTGAACTGCGGTTCCGTCCGCGAGATCGATCCCACCTACGAAGGCCTGCCGAGCACTCCGGCGGTGAACCACTGTCTGCTGGTACAGACCGACAACGAGCTGGTTCTCGTCGAAACCGGACTCGGCCTGGACGACGTCCGCCGGCCGCACGAGACCCTCGACCCGGCGTGGGTGGAGATGGCCGCGCCGGCGTTGAACGAGGACGAAACGGCCATCCGGCAGGTGGAGCGCCTCGGCTTCTCACCGTCCGACGTCAGGCACGTCCTCGTCACGCACCTCGACGTCGACCACTGCGGAGGCCTGCCGGACTTTCCCGACGCCACGGTCCACCTGCTGGAGGCCGAACTCCGTGCGGCCATGAGGGAAGCCCCGAGCCGGCGCTACCGCCCTGCCCATTGGGCCCACGGTCCACAGTGGCGCACCTGCGAGTCCACAGGCGACCCGTGGTTCGGCTTCACGGCGATCCAGCCGACCGGTCTCCCGCCGGAGATCAAGCTCGTCCCGATGGGTGGCCACACCGCCGGGCACGCGGGCATCGCCGTGCACGACGGCAGCAAATGGCTTCTGCACTGCGGCGACGCCTACTACTACCACCGCGAACTGGACGAAAACCCCGAACCACACCCCTTGCTCGACATCGTGCAGACCAGCTCCGAGGTCGATCACGACAAGAGGATCGACACGCAGGCCCGGCTGAGGATCCTCGCGCGCGACCACGCCGACGAGGTCACGCTCTTCAGCGCACACGACCCGTGGGAATTCGGCAAACTGGCGTCGTGACCTCATCGAGGAAGTGCTGACGTGCACGCCGCCGGCCTGGTGCTGCACCCGCAACGAGACTCCGCCGCCGCCGTCGAGGCGGTCCTCGGCTGGGCGGCCAAGCGCGGCGTCGAGATCCTCGGCATCTCCGACGAGATCCAGCGACTGCGCTGCGAGGCCACCCCGGTCTCCGCGGAAGAGCTGGGCCGCCGCGCCGACCTGGTCGTGAGCCTCGGCGGCGACGGCACGATGCTGCGGGCGATGCGCCTGGCCGACGGCGAGCACGCCCCGGTCCTGGGCGTCAACCTGGGCAAACTCGGTTTCCTGGCCGAGGTGGACGTCCCCGACCTGCCTGCGGCGCTGAGCGCGATCGACGCCCGCGAGTTCACCGTCGAGCCCCGCCTGGCCGTCGACGCGGTGTTCAGCGGCGGCAAGGTCACGGCGTTCAACGACATCGCCGTCGTCCGCATCCCCGGCGAGGGCAGCGCGCGGGTGGCGGTGCGCGTGGCGGGTCAGCCGTTCGTCAGCTACGCGGCGGACGCGGTCATCGTGGCCACCCCGACCGGCTCGACCGCGTACAGCTTCTCCGCGGGCGGTCCGATCACGAGCCCGTCCGTCGAGGCGGTGCTGGTCACCCCGGCCGCACCGCACTCCGCCTACAGCCGCGGGGTGGTGCTGTCGGTGCACGACGACGTGGATCTCGACCTGCTGCCGTCCAGCGGACGGCTGGCCGTCGAGGTGGACGGGATGGTCGCGGGCTACGTCGAGCCGGGCGAGCGCGTGTCGTTGAAGGCCAGGCCCGGTGCCGCGCGGGTGGTGCGGCTCGGGATGACGACGTTCTACCAGCGGGCGCGGCGCAAGCTGCGGCTGACGGACTCGGCGGAGCTCGGGTGAGGCTGCGCGAGTGGACCGTCGACGACGCGGCCTGGTACGCGGAAGCCACCAGGGATCCGGAGGTCCAGCGCTACACCACCGATCCGCCGACGATCACCGCGGCACAGGTGGCCGCGGCGATCGAAGGGCTGCGGACCAACCCCGCCACCGCGTCGTTCTGCGTCGAGGACGCGGGTGAGCGCTGCGGCAACGTCGCGGTCGACCTCGCGGACGGCGTCGGCCACGTGTCCTACCTGATCGCGGCGCAGGCGCGCGGACGCGGACTGGCCACCAGGGCACTCGCGGAGTTCGTCGCGTGGATCTTCGCGAACCACCCGGTCGACGAGCTGCGGTTGTGGACGCACCGCGACAACACCGGATCCCGCAAGGTCGCCGAACGCGCGGGCTTCGTCCGCGACCCGGCACGCGACGACGACCGCGAGATCAAAGGGACGAACTGGCCAACTGTGGCCTACCGGCTCTGTCGATGATCCGGACATCTCGGCCTAGTCTCTACGCGCGCTCGGCGAGCGCCGGGCGCGGTAGATGGGGGTACCGAGATGTCAGAGTTGAACAGACGCAGTGTGTTCGCCTTAGGGGCGGGCATCGCCGCGTTGAGTGCCACGGGTGTCGCGTCCGCCGAGAGCAACCACGAAGCGGACCTGCCGGGATTCCGGCACAACTACGCCCAGGTCAACGGAGTGCGCCTGCACTACGTGACGGGCGGGCGCGGTGAGCCCCTCGTGCTGCTGCCCGGCTGGCCGCAGACGTGGTGGGAGTACCACAAGATCATGCCTGCGCTGGCCACGAAGTTCCGGGTCATCGCGGTCGACCTGCGGGGCATGGGCGGGTCGGAGAAGCCCCAGGGCGGCTACGACAAGAAGACCATGGCGGCCGACATCCACGAGCTCGTCAAGAAGCTCGGGTACGAGAAGGTGAACATCGCGGGGCACGACATCGGGAGCCAGGCCGCGTTCAGCCTCACGGCCAACTTCCCCGACGCCGTGCGCAAGGTGGCGTTGCTGGACGTGCTGCACCCCGACGAGAGCTACTACCACATCCCGATGCTGCCGCCGCCCGGCCAGTTCAGCCTGTGGTGGTTCGCGTTCAACCAGGTGCAGACGTTGCCGGAACAGTTGCTCGCCGGACGGTTCCGGTACCTGATCGACTGGATGTTCGAGAACACCTCGTTCAACCCCGCGGCGATCGACGAGCGGTCCAGGGCGATCTACGCGCGGGCGTACAACTCGCCGGAGGCCATCCGGGCGAGCAACGGCTGGTACAAGGCGTTCCACCACGACATCGCGGACGGCAAGACGTACGCCAAGCTGACGCCGCCCGTGCTCGGGCTCGCGTCCGTCCTGTCGTACGAGCAGATGGTCGCCGCGCTGCCGAACGTCGCGGTCGACTCCAAGGTGGTGGCGGTCGAGGGCGCCGGGCATTGGCTCGCGGAGGAGCAGCCCGACGCCGTCGCCCGTGCGCTCACGGAGTTCTTCGGCTGAGCCGAGGGATGCACGCCGTGACCGCGCACGCCAGCAGCGCGGTCGCGGCGCCCAGGCCCATGATCAGGCGGAAGCTGAACGGCATCGTCACCTGCGTCAGCACCACACCGGCCACCGCGCTGGAGACCGACGTGCCGATCGCGCGCATCAACGTGTTGAGGCTGTTGGCCGCGGCGGTGTCCGATGCCGGCACGGCCGCCATGGTCAGCGCGGGCATCGCGCCGTACGTGAGACCGATACCGGCACCGATCATCGCCGACACCACGACGAGCTGCCACACCGCGGACATCAGGAAAATCCCGGCGCCATAACCAGAAGCGACCACGACGGCGCCCAGCATCAGCGTCGCGCGCGGGCCGCGCGTGTTCGAGATCCGTGCCGACACCGGCGCCATCGCCATCATGACCAGCCCGGACGGCACCAGCACCAGACCGGTGACGAGCAGCGACTGCCCGAGCCCGTGGCCGGTGGACGCGGGCAGCTGCAGGATCTGCGGCAGCACCAGCGACTGAGCGAACATCGAGAACGCGAACACCACCGAAGCGACGTTGGTCAGCAAGACCTGGCGACGGGCCGTGGTGCGCAAGTCCACCAACGGCTGGGATGACCGCAGTTCCCACCAACCCCACAGCAGCAGCACGACACCGGCCGCGACGAACAGTCCCGCGGTCGTGCCACCACTCAGCTCGGACGCCTTCGAGACGCCGAGCAGCAGGCACACGAGCGCGACCGAAAGCCCGGCCGCGCCAACGAGGTCGAAGCGGCCACCGGTGCGGACGGCGGACTCCGGCACGAACACCAGCACCGAAGATCCACGTACACGGCTTCATCGGCCCCGAGGTCTCCGTTGTGGAGAGAAGCCTGGCCGAACGTCGTTTCGTGGCACGCTTTCATCGCGACGGCGAGCTGACCGGTGTGCTGGGCTGGAACATGCCCGAGCAGGCCAGGCAGCACCGCCGGGAGCTCACTCCGGGTTGTCCCGCAACCGTCGCAACATCAACGCCAGGTACAGCCTGAACCGCCCGTACGCCGAGTCGAGCTCGAACCCGAGCATCGACTCGGCACGGGCGAACCGTGCGGTCATCGTGCTGTGATGCCGGTGCACCGCGGCCGCCGCCTTGCGCACCGACCCGGTCGCGCTGAGCGCTTCCAGTGCCGTGATCAGGTCCGGCTCGGCACCGAGCCGGTCGAGCACCTGCACGTCGTGCAGCGCCGCGATGTCAGGGGGCTCCAGCTGTTCGGCCAGAATCGCGAGGCTGCCCAGCCGCTCCCACCACATGACCGGTGCGCTGTCCGAGGTGAACCTCAACGCCGTCCGCGCGGCCCGCCACGACTTGACGGCGTCGACGGCGGGCAGCAGCGGCCCCACCCCGAGCCGCCCGTCGACCTGGAGGACCTCGGTGGCCAGCACCGCCCGCACCGTGCCCAGCAACGCCGACCGCCCGCCGATCCCACCGGTCGCGGCGAGCACCCGCAACGGGCTCGTCGACGCGATGCCGAGCAGGTGCAGCGCACGGGACCGTTCGGCGGTGCCGACGCTTTCCGAGAGCACCAGTTCGACGAGCGCGGGATCACCCAGCTCAGGCAACGGGACGCTGGAGTGCTCGAGCAGAACCGCCGCGGCGATCGCGAAGCGCTCCAGCAGCATGTCGTCCAACGGCGCGGACTTGCCCTCGCGCGCGACCCACACCTCCACGCCGTCTTCGAGCGACCGCACCACCGCCTTGGCGGGCACCGGCCCCGCGGTGACGGCGGCGCCGGAGTCGGCCCGCAGCGAGAGCCCCTTCCCGGGCGCGTGCAGGCCGGCCGGGCACCCGGCGAGCTCGGCCGTGTTGCGCACCAGGGTGTCGAGGCCCGCGCGCTCGGTGATCAGCCGATCGAAGAACCCGATCACCCGCACCGCGTTCTCGGCGTCGGCGTCCAGCGCGGACAACCTCAGCAGCAGGCCTCTCATCCCGCCACCATAACCTCCGGCAGGTCACTGTCAGACCGCCAGAACGGCCCCGCCACCTGGCGTGCCGGACACCCCGATTGCCCGCCACGTGTCGGCTGCCCGCGCCGTCGCCCCGAGCCGAGGATCGTCGCATGAGCTACGCCATCGACCCCGAACTGCTGCCCTGGCTCGACATGCTGCCGGCGGTCGCGTTGACCGACTACGAGTCCCTCGTGGCCGCGAGGGACCAGCGGTCGCGGCTGAACGACCTCCTGCCGTCCTACGAGCCCGTCAACCCGATCGACGTCCGCGACACCGCGGTGCCCGGTCCCTCCGACGCTCCGGACGTGCCGGTGCGCATCTACAGCCCGGCCGGGCGCACGGAGGCGGTGCCGGGGCTGGTCTACATCCACGGCGGCGGCTTCGTCCTCGGCGACCTCGACATGTTCCACGCGATCGTGCTGCGGCTGGTGGACGAGCTGGGCATCGTCATCGTGTCGGTGGACTACCGCCTCGCGCCCGAGCACCCGTTCCCGGCGCCGGTCGAGGACTGCTACGCCGCCCTGAAGTGGGTGGCGGCCAAGGCCGACGAGCTGGGCGTCGACCCCCGGCGGATCGGCGTCGGCGGGGAGAGCGCGGGCGGCGGGCTCAGCGCCGGCACCGCCCTGCTGGCCCGTGACCGCGGCGGTCCCGAGCTCTGCTTCCAGTACCTCGGCATTCCCGAGCTGGACGACCGGCTGGACACGGACTCGATGCGCGACTACGTCGACACCCCGTTGTGGAACCGGCCCAACGCCATCTTCAGCTGGGCCAGCTACCTCGGCACCGAACCGGGCGGCGACGACGTCTCGCCGTACGCGGCGCCCGCCCGCGCCACCGACCTGGTGGGCCTGCCGCCCGCGTTCGTGACGACCTGCCAGTACGACCCGCTGCGCGACGAGGGCATCGAATACGCCCGCCGCCTCGCGCACGCCGGTGTGCCGACCGAGCTGCGCCACTACCCCGCCACCTTCCACGGCTCCGCGTTCGTCGAGAGCGCGGCCATCACGCGCCGGATGTTCGCCGACGAGGTCGACGCACTGCGCCGGGGACTGCGGCTCTGACTTCCGGCTGCCGAACCCGCGCGTCCGCAGGGGCGCGCGGGTTTCGTTTTGTTCGACAGTCGATTCGACAAACCAATTCCGTCCCAAATGAAGAATTTCCCGCACAGGTCTCAATACGACCAAACCCGCGCCGGAGCCGAGGTGCCCAACGATCCCGGAATCGCGCTGATTGGATGACATAGCCGCAGTTCACCGGATTGAGGACGACGTGGACGGGTTGCGTTGAAACACTGTCGAACAGAGCCTGACCCCGTCCGCGTAAAGGCTTCCAGCCGCTGGGTCGAACACGCCCCGGGGCACGGACGGGCGATCAGTTGAAAGCTTGACCACCTCCCGCGATCAGCCCTATCGTCAGCACGGAAAGCACTTTCTGAGGTCCTACAAATAACCGCCGCCGAAGAAAGGAGCGCCGGCATGCCTTTTGACAGACGAAAGGTCCGCGGCATCTCGCTCGCCGTCCTGCTGACGGTCGCCACGTCCGTCACCGGCCTGACGAACCAGGCGGCGGCGGACACGATGACCCAGCTGAACGCGGCACGCATCGTCGCCGACATGGGCGCGGGCTGGAACCTGGGCAACCAGATGGAGGCCAGCTCCAACGGGATTCCCAGCGAGACCGCGTGGGGCCAGCCGACCATCACGCAGGCCCTCGTCGACAAGGTGAAGGCGGCCGGGTTCAAGACCATCCGGATCCCCGTCTCCTACCTCGGCCACATCGGCCCCGGCCCGAACTACACGATCAACTCCGCCTGGCTCAACCGGATCCAGCAAGTCGTCAACTACGCCTACAACCGCGGCATGCACGTGCTGATCAACATGCACGGCGACGGCTACAAGACCATCAACGGCGCCTGGCTGATCTGCGACGCGGCGAACCAGACGGCGATCAGGGACAAGTACCAGAAGGTCTGGCAGCAGATCGCGACCCGGTTCGCGAACTACGACCAGCGCCTGATCCTCGAGTCGATGAACGAGAACTTCGACGGGCAGTGGGGCCAGCCGACCCAGCCGTGCTACTCGAACATCAACAGCTACAACCAGATCTTCGTGGACACCGTGCGCAGGGCGGGCGGCAACAACCCGTCCCGGTGGCTGCTCGTGCCGGGCTGGAACACGAACATCGACTACACGGCCGGCAACTACGGGTTCGTGGTGCCCACCGACCGGTACCGCTCCCCCTCCATCCCCGGCAACGAGAAGCGCATCATGATCTCCGTCCACTACTACGACCCGTGGGACTTCGCCGGCGAGGAGAACACGAGGATCACGCAGTGGGGCCGGGCGTCGACGAACCCGGCGAAGAAGTCGACCTGGGGCCAGGAGGACCATCTCGACCGGCAGTTGAAGAAGATGTACGACAAGTTCGCCACGCAGGGATACGCCGTGGTCGTCGGTGAGTACGGCGCGATCGACAAGGCGTTCGCCGACTCCGCGAACCCCAGGTACCGCGCGGACTACGTGCGCGCCGTCGCGGCCACCGCCAAGAAGTACGGCGCGGCCGCCGTCTACTGGGACAACGGCTACACCGGCCAGTACGGGTTCGGGATGATCGACCGGCGGACGCTCGCGGTGACCCAGCAGGGCATGATCAACGCCATCATGAGCGGTACCGCCGGGTGACCAGGCGACCGCTCTGGGCCGCCGCGGCTGGTGTCGCGGCGGCCCTCACCAGCAGGAACCCCGCCAAGCCGCAGGTGGGACCGATCCATTTCTGTGAGCGCTAACATCAATTTGGTTTCGGAGTTAACAAGACCTTGACGAGCAGGTTGTTAGCGATAACACTCGCCGCCTATGAGGTTCCCGCAGATCGCCGCCGCCGCGCTGGTGCTCACCCTCTCGGCCTGCGGTTCGGCACAGAAGACGATCGACCAGCAGAGCGGGTCGAGTGAGGGCGCGCTCGTGGGCGTCACCATGCCGACCCGGTCGTCGGAACGGTGGATCCACGACGGCGACAACATCAAGAAGGCCCTGGAAGCCAAGGGTTACAAGGTCGACCTCCAGTACGCGGAGAACGACATCCCCACGCAGGCGAACCAGATCGAGAACCAGATCACCAAGGGCGCCAAGCTCCTGATCGTGGCCTCGATCGACGGCACCGCGATCACGTCGCAGCTGCAGCAGGCAGCGGACGCCAAGATCCCGGTGATCGCCTACGACCGGCTGATCAGGCAGAGCCCGAACGTCGACTACTACGCGACGTTCGACAACTTCAAGGTCGGCGTGGAGCAGGCGAACTCGCTCCTGGCCGGGCTGAAGACGCGTGGTGAAGGACCGTTCAACATCGAGCTCTTCGCCGGCTCGCCGGACGACAACAACGCCACCTTCTTCTTCAACGGCGCCATGTCCGTCCTGCAGCCGCTCATCGACCAGGGCAAGCTCGTCGTGAAGTCCGGCCAGAAGGACTTCAAGACGGTCGCGATCCTGCGCTGGGACCCGGCCACCGCGCAGAAGCGCATGGAGGACCTGCTCACCTCGACCTACGGCGGTGCCAAGGTCGACGGCGTGCTGTCCCCCTACGACGGCATCTCGATCGGCATCCTGTCGGCGCTGAAGAGCAGCGGCTACGGCACGGCCGGCCAGCCATACCCGATCGTGACGGGCCAGGACGCCGAGGTCGCGTCGGTGAAGTCGATCATCGCCGGTGAGCAGTACTCGACGATCCACAAGGACACCCGCAAGCTCGCCGAGGTCACCGTGACGATGGCCGACGCCGTGCTCAAGGGTGGCAAGCCCGAGGTGAACAACACCAAGGACTACGACAACGGCGTCAAGGTCGTGCCGTCGTTCCTGCTGCAGCCGGTTCCTGTCGACAAGGCGAACTACCAGAAAGAGCTGATCGACTCCGGCTACTACACCGCCGACCAGCTCAGGTAAGAACCGTGTCTGACGAAATCCTGGTGATGCGCGGCATCACCAAGAGGTTCGCGGGTGTCACCGCGCTGCACGACGTCTCGTTGAGCGTGCGGCGCGGTGAGATCCACGCGATCTGCGGAGAGAACGGCGCCGGCAAGTCCACGCTGATGAAGGTGCTGTCCGGGGTTCACCCGCACGGCACGTACGACGGCGAAATCGTCTTCGACGGCGAGCCGTGCGTCTTCCACGGCGTGCGCGACAGCGAGCGGCGCGGCATCGTGATCATCCACCAGGAGCTGGCGCTGTGCGGGCAGCTCTCGGTGGCGGAGAACCTCTTCCTGGGCAACGAAAGAGCGCGGCGCGGGTTCATCGACTGGAACCGCACCAACCACGAGGCCCAGGCGCTGCTCGACCGCGTCGGCCTGCGGGAGAACCCGACGACGCCGGTCAACGACCTCGGTGTCGGCAAGCAGCAGCTGGTCGAGATCGCCAAGGCACTGTCCAAAAAGGTCAGCCTGCTGATCCTGGACGAGCCGACGGCGGCGCTCAACGACGACGACTCGCAGCACCTGCTCGACCTGCTCGACGGGCTGCGGGACGAAGGCATCACCTCGGTGATCATCTCGCACAAGCTCAACGAGGTCACCAGGATCGCCGACAGCGTCACGGTGCTGCGCGACGGCAAGACCATCGAGACGCTGCCCGCCAAGGGACTCAGCGAGGAGCGGATCATCTCGGGCATGGTCGGCCGCGACCTGGAGCACCGGTTCCCGCCGCGCACCCCGGACATCGGTGACGAGGTGCTGCGCATCGAGGACTGGACCGTGCACAGCCCGGCCCAGCCCGACCGCGTCCTCGTCGACCGCGCCACGATCTCGTTGCGGCGCGGTGAGATCGTCGGTCTCGCCGGGCTGATGGGCGCGGGCCGCACCGAGCTCGCGATGAGCGTGTTCGGACGCTCGTACGGTGCCGGCGTCTCCGGCCGGGTCGTGAAGGACGGTGTGGAGATCGACACCCGGACCGTGCAGGCCGCCATCCGCAACGGGCTCGCGTACGTCAGCGAGGACCGCAAGCGCTACGGGCTCAACCTGATCGAGGGCGTGCAGCGCAACGTCTCCGCGGCGGCGCTGGGCAAGCTCTCGAAGAACGGCTGGGTGAACGAGAACGAGGAGTTCTCGGTCGCGGAACGGTTCCGCCGCTCGATGGGCATCCGCACGCCCGCGGTCTCGACGCAGGTCGGCACGCTCTCCGGTGGCAACCAGCAGAAGGTCGTGCTGGCGAAGTGGATGTTCACCGACCCGGACGTCCTCATCCTCGACGAGCCGACGCGCGGCATCGACGTCGGCGCGAAGTACGAGATCTACTCGATCATCAACGACCTCGCCGCGCAGGGCAGGGCCGTGCTCGTGATCTCCTCCGAGCTGCCGGAGCTGCTGGGCCTGTGCGACCGGATCTACGCGTTGTCCGAGGGCCGGATCACCGGAGAGGTGGACCGTGCGGAGGCAACGCAGGAACGCCTGATGCAGTACATGACGCGAGGACAGAACTCATGACCACGAAGACCGCGACCACAGCGGCCACCGCACCGACGGCTCCCCAGAGCCGGCTCTCCATCAACCTGCGGCAGTCCGGCATCTACGTCGCGTTCGCGCTGATCGTCGTTCTCTTCGCGGTGCTGACGGACGGCGCGCTGCTGCAGCCGCAGAACATCTCGAACATCATCGTCCAGAACTCCTACGTGCTGATCCTGGCGATCGGCATGATCCTGGTGATCATCGGCGGGCACATCGACCTGTCGGTCGGCTCGACGGTGGCGCTGACCGGCGCGATCTGCGCGGTGCTGACCGTCCAATGGGGACTACCGTGGCCGGTCGCCGTGCTGCTCACGCTCCTCGCGGGCGCGATCATCGGTGCGGCGCAGGGCTACTGGATCGCGTACTTCGGCATTCCCGCGTTCATCGTGACGCTGGCAGGCATGCTCGTGTTCCGCGCGCTGACCCTGACCACGCTGGGCAACCAGGGCATCGGGCCGTTCCCGGACGAGATCCGCTCGCTGGCCAACGGTTTCACCGGCGGCTACCTCGGCAACATCGGCCTCGGCCCGCTCGGCGGCGCCGACCTGGTCAGCCTGCTGGCCGGCCTGCTGTTCGTGGCCGGGTTCGCGTTGTCGCAGTGGCGCAAGCGGGCGGCCCGGCTCGGCTACGGCCAGACCGTCGAACCGATGCCGCTGTTCGTGCTCAAGATCGTCGGTGTCGGCGTGGTCGTGATGGCCGTCGTCGTGCAGCTCGCGCGGTTCCGCAACCTGCCCTGGGTGCTGGTGCTGCTCGCGGCGCTCGCGCTCGGCTACTCCTTGATGGCCAACAACTCCGTGTTCGGACGGCACATCTACTCGATCGGCGGCAACCTGCAGGCCGCCACGTTGTCCGGCGTGAAGGTCAAGGCCGTCACGTTCTGGGTGTTCGTGAACATGGGCGCGCTGGCCGCGCTCGCGGGCGTCATCTTCGCCGGACGGCTCAACCAGGCCGGTCCGACCGCGGGCACGGCGTTCGAGCTCGACGCCATCGCGGCGGCGTTCATCGGTGGCGCGGCCGTCCAGGGCGGTGTCGGCAAGGTCGTCGGCGCCATCACCGGTGGCCTGATCATGGGCGTGATCAACAACGGGATGTCGCTGATCGGCGCTCCCAGTGAGCAAGTGATGCTCGTGAAGGGACTGGTCCTGCTCGCGGCGGTTGCCTACGACGTGTGGACCAAGAGAAGGGCCTGACCCCCTGCAAATCGGAAGGCAGACAACAAAGATGTTGTTATCCCTGCGTCGCCTCGGCGTCGTTCTGGCGGTGACGGCCGCGCTGGTACCCCTCCCTGCCAACGCGGCCGAGTCCGTGGTGAAGACCGCCGCCGAGGCGTTGTCCGTGCCGAACATCGACGACGTTCGCGGACACCTGACCCTGCCCACCACCGGCACCGGCGACACCACCGTCACGTGGACGTCGTCGGACCGGTCCGTGATCACCCCGACCGGTGAGGTCACCCGCCCGGCCACCGGAGCCAAGCCGGCCAAGGTCGTGCTGACGGCGAAGGTGAGCCGCGGGTACCAGAGCACGACGAGGAAGCTGACGGCCACGGTCGCCCCGCTGCCGGCCAAGGAACCGCTGGCGGGCTACAGCTTCTTCTACTTCACCGGCGAGGGCAGCCCGATCGGCGAGCAGATCTACGCCGCCGCCAGCAAGGGCAACAACCCGCTGGACTGGACCGAGGTCAACAACGGCCAGCCGATCCTCAAGTCCACCCTCGGTGAGCTGGGCGTGCGCGACCCGTTCATCCTCCGCTCCCCCGAGGGCGACAAGTTCTTCCTGCTGGCCACCGACCTGAAGATCAACGGTGGCCGCGGCTGGGACGCGGCGCAGCGCAGCGGCAGCCGGTCGATCATGGTCTGGGAGTCGACGGACCTCAGGAACTGGTCGCGTCAGCGCAGTGTCGAGGTGTCGCCGCCGACCGCGGGCAACACGTGGGCGCCGGAAGCCTTCTGGGACGCCAAGCGCGGCACCTACGTCGTCTACTGGGCCTCGAAGCTCTACGCGGAGAACGACCCCGGTCACACCGGCGACAGCTACAACCGCATGATGTACGCGACGACGCGTGACTTCGTGACGTTCAGCGCGCCGAAGGTGTGGATCGACCCAGGTTACTCCGTGATCGACTCGACGATCATCGAGGACAAGGGCACGTACTACCGGTACACCAAGGACGAGCGGAACAACACGTCGACCACGCCGTGCAGCAAGTTCATCACCGCGGAGAAGTCGACCGACCTCCTCGACCCCTCGTACGACTTCGTGGCGGAGTGCATCGGCAAGGCCACCCCGACCAGCCCGGGACTCTCGGCGGGTGAGGGGCCGACGGGCTTCAAGTCCAACACCGAGGACAAGTGGTACCTGTTCATCGACGAGTTCGGCGGCCGCGGCTACGTGCCGTTCGAGACGACCGACCTCGCGTCCGGCAAGTGGACGATGTCGACCGGTGCCAGGCTGCCCGCTTCCCCGCGCCACGGCACGGTCCTCCCGGTGACGCAGGCCGAGCTGAACCGGCTGACCGCTCCCCCGGCGCCGGTCAAGGCCGACGCGAAGGGCCTCGTCGCGCACTGGCCGCTCAACGCCACGTCCGGGCAGGTCGCCAAGGACGCCACCGGGCACGGCTACGACGGCGTGCTCGCGGGCAAGACGTCGTGGTCCGGTGGAGCGCTGTCGCTGTCCGGCGGGTACGTCCAGCTGCCGAACAACATGCTGACCGGAGCTTCGGCGGTCACGATGTCCGCGGACGTCCTCGTGGATCCCGGGCAGCAGACGCCGTACTTCCTCTACGGGTTCGGCAACACCGCACCGGACGGGGTCGGCAACGGCTACCTGTTCAGCACCGGCGACTCGTATCGCGGCGCGATCGCGAGCGGAAACTGGACCACCGAACAGGTGGCGAACTCCGGCCGGGCGTTGCCGCGCGGTGTCTGGAAGAACGTGACGCTGACCGTCGGCAACGGGGCCGAGGTGCTCTACCTCGACGGTGCCGAGGTCGCGCGCAACACCAACGTCACGATCAAGCCGTCGGACATCGGCGGTGGCGTGACGGCAGCGAACTACCTGGGCCGCTCGGTCTACTCCGCGGACAAGACCCTCGTGGGCAGGATGAAGGACGTCCGGCTCTACAACCGCGCCCTGTCGGGTGCGGAGGTCGCCGCGCTGCCGTCGAACAGCACGATGATCAGCTCCGTCGAGCTGGCCTCGCTCAAGGTGCCCGCGGTGATCGACTCCGCGGCGAACACGGTCGTGCTGCCGGTCAAGCCCGGCACCGACCTGCGCAGCCTCGCGCCGAAGTTCGGTCTCGCCCCCGGCTCGAAGATCACTCCGTCCGGGACGGTCGACCTGCGCAAGCCCAAGAAGTTCATGGTGACCAACGCCTCGGGCGATCGTCGTGTGTGGACGGTCGAGGCACACCACATGCGCAGTCCTGTGCTGCCGGGCCTGAACGCCGACCCGAACATCATCACGTTCGGGGACACCTACTACATCTACGCGACGACGGACGGTTTCGACGGCTGGAGCGGCACGAAGTTCTCCGCGTGGTCGTCGAAGAACCTCGTCGACTGGAAGGACGAGGGCGTCATCCTCGACCTCGGCCCCGACGTCAGCTGGGCCGACAGGAACGCGTGGGCTCCGACGATCGCCGAGCGCGACGGCAAGTACTACTTCTACTTCTGCGCAGAGGCGAAGATCGGTGTCGCGGTGTCCGACTCGCCGACCGGGCCGTTCGTCGACTCCGGCAAGCCGCTGGTGGCGAAGAACCCCAACGGTGGCCAGGCGATCGACCCGGCGGTGTTCATCGACAAGTCCGGCCAGCCGTACCTCTACTGGGGCAACGGTGAGGCCTACGTCGTGCCGCTGAACCCCGACATGGTCTCGTACGACCCGGCGAAGATCACCCGGCTGACCGGGCTCGACGGGTTCCGCGAGGGCCTGTTCATGGTGGAGCGCAAGGGAACCTACTACCTGAGCTGGTCGATCGACGACACCCGCAGCGAGGACTACCGCGTCGGGTACGCGACCGCGCCAAGCCCGCTCGGCCCGTTCACCAACCGCGGACTGATCCTCAGCAAGGACCCGAAGCTCGGCGTCCTCGGCACCGGCCACAGCTCGATGGTGCAGGTGCCGGGCACGGACGACTGGTACATCGTGTACCACCGCTTCGCGATTCCCGGCGGTGACGGCATGCACCGCGAGACCACGATCGACAGGATGCGGTTCAACCGCGACGGCACCATCGCGCCGGTCGTGCCGACCCTGGAAAGCGTGGCACCGCAGAAGATCCGGCCGCAGCACTGCCGGGCGCAGTACAACTGATCACCTGATGTCCCCGTGCCATTCGACGCCGTTCGACTCGAACGGCGTCGAATGGCACGTTTCATTGTCACGAAGTGGCCTCCACAAGCGGGAAAGCGCTTCCCGACGTCCGCCGGCGCGTCGTACGCTGCGCCTCCAGCCGCCGCTGGAACAGAGCGTGACCAGTACCGCACCGGGGGATTCGTGAGACTGTTCGACCACCACCGGCCGATCCTGTACACGCCGGTCGCCGTCCTCCTGGTGGCCACCGCGTGTGCGACGAGCTCCGCCCACACCCCTGCCGCGTCGACCGTGTCGACCTCGCCCCAGCACGTGACAGTTCTGCCGCCACCGCCGGAGACCGTCGAGGATGTCGTCGACGCCAGAACGGTGGTGCTGTCCAACGGGGTGAAGGCGCGGCTGCTCGGACTCGCCGCACCGGGAGAGTGCTGGTCGGCCGGCGCGCTGAAGTTCGCGAAGGAAACCCTGATCGGCAAGCCGGTGCGCTACAGCCGCGCCTCGGAGTCCGCCATCACGTTGCGGCTGGCCAACGACACCAACAGCGACTACGCCACCCTCGCGGTGAGCCGGGGCGCCGCGCGGGCGGAGAAGGACGACCCGGTCCTCACCGAGCCGGAGCAGACCGCGGCGAAGGCGGGCCTGGGCCTGTGGGGCCCGCCGTGCAAGGGACAGGACACCACCCCGACGGCCGCTCCCCCACCGCCGCCGCCTCCACCCGCCGGCAGCACCACCACGACCACCACACCGCCGGCCGAGAAGAAGGGCTGCGCCGTCACCTACCGCGTGGCCAAGGAGTGGCCGGGCGGGTTCCACGCCGAACTGGTCGTCCGCAACAACACCGACAAGCCGATCTCGCAGTGGAAGCTGTTCTGGAAGTTCCCGAGCGGTCAGCACATCCGGGAGACGTGGGGCATGACCGCCTACCAGTACGGCGACGGCGTCCTCGCGCTGAGCCAGGACCCCAACGGTTCGATCAGTGCCGGCGGGCAGGTGTCGTTGCGGTTCAACGCCGCCACCACCGGCCCGAACGTGGCGCCGACCGCCTTCATGCTCAGCGGCGTGACCTGCTCAGCCGGCTAGGGTATCGGCGAGCACGGCGATGGCGTCCGGACCGGTCCGGCAGCACCCGCCGACCAGCCTGGCACCACGCCCGGTCCACTCCCCCGCCAGCGCGCCGAACCCGGTGCCGTCGCCGCGCCACGCGCGTTCCCGGGCGTCCCACTGCTCGCCGCTGTTCGGGTAGACCACCACGGGCAGCCCGGTCTTGCCCGCGACGGTGACCGCGTTCGCGACGTCCTCCGGCGGGCAGCAGTTCACGCCGACGGCGATCACCTCGTCGATCCCTGCGGCAACCGCGAACGCCTCCTCCAGCGGCTGCCCGGCACAGGTCCGATCGCCGCGAACGCTGTAGGAGAGCCAGGTCGGCACGCCGCTGCCGCGCACGACCTCGAGCACCGCCTCGGCCTCGGCGACGTCGGGAATCGTCTCGACGGCGAGCACGTCCGGTCCGGCCTGGACCAGCGTCTCGATGCGAGGCCGGTGGAAGTCCACGAGCCCCTGCTTGGTGAGCCCGTAGTTGCCGCGGTACTCCGATCCGTCGGCGAGCATCGCCCCGTACGGGCCGACGGACGCCGCGACCCAGCGTTCTCCGTCCACATCGGAGGCAGCTGACCGGGCGAGCGAGACACTGGCGTGCAGCAGACGCGCGGTCTCCTCGGCGCTGACGCCGTGCCGGGCGAACCCCTCGAAGGTCACCTGGTAGCTCGCGGTGATGGCCACCTCGGCACCGGCCCGGTAGAACGCCAGGTGCGCGTCGCGCACGGCATCGGGATCGGAGAGGAGAAGCCTGCCGGACCACAGCGCGTCGGACAGGTCGTGCCCGGCCTGCTCCAGTGCCGTCGACATGCCGCCGTCCAGCACGACGACCCTGTGCGCCAAGGCGTTCGCGAGTTCCACCAGGCGATCCTACGTCCGCGCCCCGGCAACGACGGCTGAAGCACGGCCAGATCGAAGCGCCGTCAGCCCGAGGAGGCCGCCCCGAAGCGGGCGGAGGCCAGCTCCGGGGTGCTCACCCTGCGGGACAACCGGGGTGGCAGCAACAGCAGCGGTGGCACCGCCCTGCCCTCCAGCTTGCCGACCAGGAGCTCCACCGCGTGCCGGCCGAGCTCCTCCACCGGCAGCCGCACCGACGTGAGCGGTGGCGACACCTGTTCGGCGAGCTCGTCGGGGCAGATCGCGACCACGGCGACGTCACCGGGCACCTTCCGCCCGGAGGCGCGCAGGCAGGAGCTCACCCAGGCGAGCGCCGCGTCGTTGTGCACGACCAGCGCCGTCATCGCCGGGTGTGCGCGGATCAGTGCCTGGACGGACCTGAGCACCGACTCGTAGTCCTCTTCCGCGGGCATGGCCGTGGTGGCGATGCCGCGGCGCATGGCCGCCGCGCTGAAGCCGGCCATCGCCCGGTGCGCGAAACCCGTGTTGCGGCGGTAGACCGCGCTGGGCGCGCCGAGGAAACCGATCGAGCGGTGACCGAGGTCGGCGAGGTGGTCGACGCACTTGGCGCCCGCGGCCTCGAAGTCGAGGTCCACGCAGGTGAGGCCCTTCGTGGCCGTCGGATGTCCGATGAGGACGGACGGCTTCGCGAGCTCCCGCAGCACGGGGACGCGGTCGTCCTCCATCTCCACGTCCAGGACCAGGAAACCGTCGGCCTGGGCGCTGTCCGCGGCCCTGCGCAGGCCCGGCGCGCCGTCCTCGGCGGTCATCAGCAGCACGTCCATCTCGTGCCTGCGCGCGGCCGTCACGGCGGCCGTGACGAACCGCATCATCACCGGCAGGTGCAGGCCGGCGCGCAACGGCAGCACCAGCCCGATCACGTTGGCACGGCTGGCGCTCAGCGCCCGCTCGCCCGTGTGCGGCTGGTAGCCGAGCGCCCTGATGCTCTCGCGCACCCTCGACTTGGTGTCCGCAGAGATCGACCGCTTTCCCGTGAGCACGTAGGAAACCGTGCTCGGCGCGACACCCGCGTGCCGAGCGACGTCCGCGATGGTGACCACACCGACCCCTCTCGCGAACCCACTACACCCGCTGTAGTCCCGACACGATAGGGAGCGCGCTCAGGTGAACTCAAGGGTAATGTTCGCGTTAACATTGTTCGATACTCGTGGTCCAGACGAATTGTGCTGTCTGGAAACTTCCAGAACAAAAGCTTGTTGCAGCTCAGGACGTCCGCACCGTCCACTCCGCGCTGCACATCGGCCCGACACGGAGAGTGGGCACGTTCACATCAAGGGGCCAGCTGAGACGGCGTCGCGACGTCACCAGCGCGAAACAGGGGGCGCCCGCCGCCGCGCGAACGCCCCCTGGTCCCGTCAGCCGCGACCGGCTCCGGCACCGGCCGTGACCACGCTCTTCACACTGCTCGCGCTGTCGAGCGGGTACGAGTAGGGAATGCTCTTCACCGAGCCGCCCTGGTCACCCGAACCCGAGTTGACGAAGTGGTTGTTGCGCGCGACCAGCGCGCCGCCGGGCGAGCTGCCCTCGCCGCGGTGGAACGGGTCCTCGGTGTTCTCGAAGTAGTTGCCCTCGACCAGGACACCGGCTTCCACCGTGGACGCGACGCCGTAGTCGACGACGCCGCCGTAGTAGTTGTTGTAGACGTGCACCGGGTTGCCGAACCGCACACGCGGGTGGCGCTGCTTGGTGCCGGCGAACCAGTTGTGGTGGTAGGTCACCCGCAGCTTGCCCCGGTCCTCGGAACCGTTGCCGTCGCTGTGACCCAGCAGCATCGTCTTGTCGTGGCTGGAGAACTTGTTCCACGACACCGTGACGTAGTCGGACGCACGCTTGACGTCGACCGCCCCGTCGTAGCCGCTCGAGAAACTGTTGTGATCAACCCACACGCGGGTGGAGTACTGGACGTTGATCGCGTCGTCACCCCAGTTGCGGAAGTTCAGGTTGCGCACGATCACGTTCGAGGCATTGGAGATGTTCAGGCCCTGCCCGGTGATCGTCGCGGTCGAGCCGACACCTTCGACGGTCTTGTTGGACGCGACCTTCGTCATGCTCGACAGCGAGATCGTGCCGGACACCCGCACCACCGCGGGGCTCGACGAACCCACCGCGGCGGCGAACGCGGACGCCGTGGTGACGGTGATGGGCGTGGCGTTGCCCCCACCGCTCGTGCCGCCGCCCTGAGTGGCCCAGCCGACGAGCCCGAACGGCGCGGCCACCGACTGCGGAACACAAACAGCACCGGCGGCCAGCGCGACCGCGGAAATCAATGCCGCACGTTTAAGAAACATTCCACGCTCTCCCAACGAGTGAGCGGCGGTGAACCGAAGGTAGCGAATCCCGAACAAACCGGTCAACCAATTCGACAATATTCGAATCGAACAGTCGACAATAGTTGACAGAAATCCCGGTCGCCCTACCATCGAAATACCGCCGCGCATCCCCTGCAAGCGGAGCGCACATGAAGAAACTGGCAACAATGGTGTTGGCCGCGGCGCTGACCGCGTTTCTCGCACCCCAGGCACAGGCCGCAGGCAGCACTTTCCCCACCCCGACCGGTCAGAAACCGACCGGCGCGACCATCAAGGTGCCGGCAGGCACCCCGTACGACGGTGGCATGAAGCGGTTCTACGGCACCGGCAACCTCGGTTCCGGCGGCCAGAACGAGGGCCAGGACCCGATCTTCCAGCTCGCCGACGGCGCGACGCTGAAGAACGTGGTGCTGGGGGCGCCCGCCGCGGACGGAGTGCACTGCCTCGGCACGTGCACGCTGACCAACGTGTGGTGGGAGGACGTCGGCGAGGACGCGGCCACGTTCAAGGGTTCGTCGTCATCGCAGACCATGACCATCAACGGTGGTGGCGCGCGCAAGGCGTCCGACAAGGTGTTCCAGCACAACGGACCGGGCACGATGATCATCCGCAACTTCCAGGTGGACGACTTCGGCAAGCTCTACCGGTCCTGCGGCAACTGCAAGACCCAGCACAAACGCCACGTCGTGCTGGAGAACATCACCGCGTTCTCGCCGGGCAAGTCACTGGTGGGCATCAACACCAACTACGGCGACACGGCGCGGTTCTCGAAGATCACGATCGTGGGCGACAGCAGCAAGAAGATCGCGATCTGCGAGAAGTACAAGGGCGTCACGAGCGGTGAGCCGACGAAGATCGGCAGCGGCCCGGACAGCACGAACTGCTTGTACAAAACGTCAGATGTGACGTATCGATAGCGAAATGGCCCCGGGGTTCACCCGGGGCCATTTTCGTCACCACATTTCGACGGTGTGCGAACCGATGTGCTCGAAATTCCAGTCGTCACCGATTCCGGGCAGCACCGGCAACGGCACCTCCCCGTTCTCGTCGAGCGGATCGGCAATCGAGTTGCGGTGCGGCGGCACCCGGTCGAAGTCGACGTGCGGGTGCAGCAGACCGCGTTCGTACCACCGGCCCGCGTCAGTCGCCCCGAGCACGACGAGGCTCGCCGTCCCGTTGCCGTGGATCTCGCATTCCAGGTTGAACGACTCCGCGAGATGCACGGTTTTCAGCACCGGCGTGATGCCGCCGGCTCCGGCCGGGCCCGCCCGCAGGATGTCGCACGCCCCGGCGGTGACCCACTCGGCGCGCGTCAGGTGCTTGCCCCACGCCACCTCCGGGCCGATCACCGGGATCGCCAGCTGGTCGGCGAGCCACCGGTAGGAGCTGATGGACGCCTCCTCCATCGGTTCCTCGAACCAGTAGTAGCCCAGCTCCTCCAGCGCCCTGCCGAGCCGCAGCGCGTCGAGCCTCGAGTACCAGTGGCTCGCGTCGAGCATCAGCTCCACGTCCGGCCCGACCGCCTCGCGCACCGCCCGGCACGCCTCGATGTCGCGCGAGACGCTCGGCGCACCCGGCACCGGCGGCATCCAGGTGTGCAGCTTGATCGCCCGGTACCCGATCGACACCAGGTGCTTGGCGAAGTCCGCGTAGTCGCCCGGCGTCGCCAGCCCGTCCGTGTCGCCGCACATCGTGCTGCCGTACGCGGGAATCCGGTCACGAGCACCACCGGCGAGCTTCCACGCGGGCACCCCCGCCTTGCGCGCGACCAGATCCCACAGTGCCGTGTCGACGAACCCGAGCGCGCGGTCGGTGAACCCGCCGCCCGATCCCCGTTGCCGCCGTGCCATCAGCCGCCACAGGCGTTCGCGGTCCCACGGGTCCTGCCCGCGCAGCACCGGCCGCACGTGCTTGTCCAGCACGGCCGGACGGAGGTGGTCGGGCTGGATCTGGCAGTACCCGGTGGCGCCGTCGGAGTCGGTGATCTCCAGCAGTGCCTCGGTCACCTCGTGCTCGGGCGCGGGGTGCCGGTGTCCCTCAGGATCCACGGCCGTGCACGCGGTCGTGGTGAACGTGCGCACCGCAACGCGTTCGATCACTTCCGCTTCTCCCACTCCTGCTGGGCGGTCGTGAGCTTGGCCGCGAGCTGGTCGAGGAACTCCTGCGCGGACATCTGGCCGAGCAGCACCTTCTGGTAGAGCGGCTCGGTGTCGGTCTTGGTGATCGACGAGTACTCCGGCAGGTAGACCGGCGCGGGCACGATCACGGTCGCCGGGTCCTCCAGCACACCCAGCGCCATCTTCACCGCCGGGTTCTTCTGGATCCACTCGGCACCGCGCACGTCGGTGTTGGCCGGGATCTGCCCGACCTTCTCGTTCCAGTACCCGTTGCTCTCCGCCGAGGTCAGGAACTCGACGAACTTCCACGACGCGTCACGGTTCTTGCTGCCCTTGAACACCGCGAAGCCGTCGGTCGGGTTCGGCACGACGGTCCGCTTGCCCGACGGGCCCTTCGGCAAGGGCATGGCGCTGACGCGTTCCGGGCCGAGCGCCTTCATCACGTCCGCGGTCGAGCCGAGGTTGTGGTGCATCATCGCCACCGTGCCGCCGGTGAACTGCGCGACCATCTGCGTGTAGCTGTTGTTGACGTCCGCTTCCGGCGTGGCCTTCTTGTACAGCTCGGCGACCTTGCGCACGAGCTCGGCGTTGCGCGGGTCGGACACCGTGCTCTTGCCACCGTCGTAGAACTTCTCGATGCCCGAGTACGAGTAGGCCTCGGACAGCAGCTGGAAGACCGACCCCGCGCCGCCGCGGATCGTGAAGCCGTACTGGTTCTCCGCCGGCTTCGTCAGCTGCGTCGCCGCCTTGACCAGGTCGTCCCACGTGGACGGTTCGGAGATCTTGGCCTCCGCGAACCGGTCCGACCGGTACCAGATGACGTCGAGGTTGCCCGACGCCGGCACCGCGTAGAGCTTGCCGTCAGGCGCGGTCTGCCGCACGGTCTCCAGCAGGCCGGACAGCAGCTTTCCCTTGAGCGGACCGCCTTCCACCCGGTCGTCGGCCGGTTCGAGCGCGTCCTGGCCCACCAGGTGGGCGAGGTACGAGGTCGTGACGCCACCGACGTCCGGTGTCGACCCGCCCGCGATGGCCGTGTCGTACTTCTGCTGCACCGACGAGCTCGGGATGCCGACGTACTCGACCTTGATGTCCGGGTTCGCCGCCTCGAACCGTTTGATCAGCTCCTGGTAGATGGGCGTGCGGCCGGGGCCACCGTTGTTGTCCCAGAACGTGATCGTCGTGGGTCCGTCCTGCCCAGCGGAGCAGGCGCTCAGCACGAGCGCCAGTGCGACCAGCAGTCTCCTCATGCTTGTCTCCCCTATCCCTTGACCGCGCCCGCACTCAGTCCCTGCACCAGGAACCGCTGCACGACGGCGAAAACCAGCACAACCGGCACCGCGGCGACCACTCCGCCCGCAGCGAGCGCCCCGAAGTCGGTGTTGAACTCCCCCAGCGCGTAGCTCAGGCCGACCGGGAGCGTGAACTTGTCCTGCTTGCTCGCGAACATCAACGCGAACAGGAAGTTGTTCCAGGCACCGATGAACGCGAACGACCCGACGGCCACCAGCGCCGGACGGAGCTGAGGCAGCGTCACCGCGAAGAACGCCCGCAGCCGCGTACAGCCGTCGACCATCGCGGCCTCTTCGAGCTCGACGGGCACGTTGCGCACGAACCCGCTCATCAGGATCAGCGCCAGCGGCAGCTGGAACGCGGTGTCCGCGATGATCAGCCCGGTGAGGCTGTTCAGCAGCCCGGCGCTCTTGAAGATCACGAACAGCGGGATCAGCATCATCGCGCCGGGGATGAACTGCGTGCACAGCAACGCCAGCAGGAACACCCGCTGGCCGCGGAACTTGAACCGTGCCAGCGCGTAGCCGCCCATCAGCGCGAACACCGTGACCGTGACCAGCGTGCCGAGCGCGATGATCAGGCTGTTCTGGAAGAACAACCCGAAGCCGATGCCGTTCCACACGGTGTCGAAGTGCTCGAACGTGATCGGCCACGGCACCAGCGCGGTCTCCCCCGCGGGCCGCAGGGCGAAGACGAGCATCCAGTAGAACGGGATCAGCGTGAACAGCAGGTAGAGCACCAACGGCAGGTGCAGGCGGAAGAACCGGCTGGGGTCGCGGTGCTTCTTGCGCCGCGGTGGTGCCGGTGGCGGCGGCACGATCGTTTCCGGGCGGGTGAGGGTTTGCGTCATGCCCGGCTCCCGAACTTGGACAGCCTCAGGTAGAGGATCGAGAAGAACAGCAGGATCACGAAGCCGGCCATCGTCAGCGCGGAGCCGTAGCCGAAGTCGTGCGAGTCCACGGCTTTGCGCGCCACGTACAACGGCAGCGTCGTGGTCTGGTTCGCCGGACCACCGCCGGTGAGCGTGTAGATCAGGTCGACGTTGTTGAACTCCCACACCGCGCGCAGCAGCGTCGACAGCACGATCGCGTCGCGCAGGTGCGGCAGGGTGACGCTGATGAACCGCCGCCAGCGTCCGGCGCCGTCGACCGACGCGGCCTCGTACAGGTCGTTGGGGATGGTCTGCAGATCGGCGAGCAGCAGGATCGCGAAGAACGGCACGCCCCGCCACAGTTCGGTGACCACGGTGGCGGGGAAGACCGTCGCCGGGTCACCGAGCACCGACGTGCCGGGATCGCCGATGCCCCACTGCGCGAGCTGCTGGAAGACGCCGGTGGACGGGTTGTAGAGCAGGATCCAGATGCCGGTGGTGAGCACACCGGAGACCGCCCACGGCGAGAACACCAGCGACCGTGCCACCGCGCGGCCGATGAACGTCTCGTTGACGATCAGCGCGAGGATCAGGCCCAGCACCAGCTGCAGACCGACCTCGACGAAGACCCATTTGGCGCTGAACACGAGGCTCTGCCAGAACAACGGGTCGTCGAACAGCATCCGGCGGAAGTTCTCGAGCCCGATGAAGCCGTTCTTCCAGGGCTGGGTGACCGTGTGCTGGCGGAGGCTGAACCAGCCGACCGACGCGATCGGGTAGACCAGGAACACCGCCATGAGCAGCAGTGTCGGAGCGATGAGCGCGTACGGCGCCCAGGTGCGAGTCCTCACGCGGGGTTCCACCCGCCCAGGTAGGCGCTCTTGGTGTACCGCTTCGCCTCGTCGTCGGTCAGCTGCGGCCGGTCGGCGCCCTGGCCGACACCCGGTCCGGTGTTGCGGTACTCCGCGAACCTGGCCTCACGCCACGGGAACCCGGACATGTCCGTCCACGGCACGGGCTTGATGGCGGCAGGCAGCACGGTGTCGCGGATGACGACCTGAGCGATCGCCTCGGGGTCACCGCCGGGGTGCCACGGCCTGCCGAGGAAGTACGTGCCGGCGGGCGCGTCGCTGCGGATCTTCGAGTTCACGATCAGGAAGCCGTACGGGTTGGCGCGCTGGGTGCTGGCGGCGGTGACGTAGCCGTTCGGATCGCTGCCGCGGGTGAGGGCGGTGATCGTGGCCCGGTCGAAGACGGCGGTGGCGCGGCCGAAGATGAAGTCGACGTCACCGGTGATCGCGCAGTCGCGGTAGTACTGGCGGGAACGCGTGGTCACGTTCGGGCTGTCGGCGTACAGGGTGTCCTGGTGGCCCTCGAAGTGGACCCGGTCGAAGAACATCCGGTCGCCGGTGGCCTTCACCGCGACGGCCTGCGTGTTCGTGATCTCCGGGTGTTTCTTGCGGTCGAACGAGTTGCGGAACGTGAGGTCACGCGCCTTGAAGTCGTCCGCGGCGATGGTCGCGGTGGCGCTGCCGGACGTGCCGTATGTGGTGCCGTCGGGCTTCTTCGTGCCGTTGGCGTTGTCGTAGTCGATCACGACGTCCTGGGCGCGTCCGGTGGCGCCGCGCAGGGTCAGGCCGCGCTTGCTCGCCGGGATCTTGACGACCTCGCGGTACACGCCCTTCGGCAGGGTGATCACGGCACCGGCCGGGGCGGCGTCGATCGCGGACTGCACGGTCGGGAAGCCGTGGCCCACCACGAGGTGGTGGCCCGCGGGTTGCGCGCCCGCCTTCAGGTGCCTGATCCGGTGCGCGGGTTCGAGGCCGCGGTTCAGCGTGGGGGTCCACCCGGCGTCCGTGCCGAGCGCCTTGTCGGGGAACGCGGCGTTGTGCGCGCCGACCAGGCTGGTGAGCCGGCCGTCGACCAGGTTGCCGGTGTCGGTGATCGCCGTGCCGCCCCAGTTGTAGACGACCTTCTCCGGCGCGATGCCGCGGATGAAGTTGTTCTGGGCGTAGATCTGCGACTGCACGCCGACGCCCCAGCTGTAGACCTGCGCGCCTTCGTAGAGGTTGTTGTAGACGTGCACCTGGCCGAACCGGACTCGCGGCGCGCGTTCCTGGGTGTTGCGGAAGACGTTGTGGTGCACCGAGACCCGCAGCTTGCCGGGGTCTGTCGTCGAGGTGTTGGACCCGCCGATCAGCATGGTCTTGCCGTGGTCGGCGAAGACGTTGCGCGACACGGTGACCAGGTCGGAGGCCGCGGTGATGTCGAGCTGGCCGTCGTGCACCTGGTAGGGCCGGTTGAAGTAGAGGGGCTGGGTGCTGTCGACGTTCGGCTCGTCGGTGAACGTGTTGTGGTCGACCCACACGTTCTCGGACTTCTGCAACGACACCGAGTCCCAGAGCGAGTTCCAGTTGCCGGGAGGGGCGCCGGGGCTGTTGTCGGTCGGGTCCCAGGCGGGGAAGCAGTCGCGGGTGTCGCGGAAGGTCAGGTTGCGCACGATCACGTTGCGCGCGCCGTGGATGCGCAGGCTGCCGCCGGTGATCCCGGCACCGGGAGTGGCGCCGATGATCGTCGTGTCGGAGCCGACCTCGAACCCGATCACCGCCAGCTGGTTGCGCGCGGAGGCCGCCCGTGCGTCTTCGAGGGGGCCTTGCGGCTTGCGGTCACGCCCCCACACGGCCGGGTCGTAGGCGGCGAGGTACGCGGGCAGCGTGTAGCCGCCGGTCGCGTAGTCCGTGCACGCCAGCGGTTTCCCGTCGGGGCCGGTGTTCGCGTCGATCACGCCCTTGACGCGGATGATCCGCGGGGCGGGCGCGGCGAGTGCGGCGACGAGCTCGGCGCGGGTGCGCACGGTGTGCACGTGATCGGCGGGCGCGGCGGCGCCACCGGTCGTCCCCTGCCCGCTCGACGCCCAGCCGTCCCCCGCGGGCAACACCTGTCTGGCGGGGTCGTGACCGGCGTGCGCGGGTGCGCCGGTCAGCCCCGCGCAGGCACACGCCAGCACAAGCGCACGTACGAACAATCGCATGGCGCAATACCCTTCGAATGGTTGTTCATATCCATGAACGCCGTCCACGAGCGTGAACCGGATATTACGAACGTGTGCGCCAGGCGTCAATGAAATGAATGCGTTCGACAATTCGACCCGGAATTCGACGGCAATTCGAATCGAACGCCTCGAAATGGGCCCTGCGGCCCGTTTTGGCACGTGCCAGGTGACGTGCTCATCACGATCTGTCAAGTCGTCGAACGCGCATGAAACGCCGCCACCAGCCCGTTCGACGCGATTCGACGACCGGATCGTCGAACGGAACCCATCAGTCTCGTATTGACCGTGCCTGCCAACTGGTCTAACTTTCCGGGCCGTTGCCCAGTCCCACTCGTACTACCGCAGTACCGGGGGAAAAATGAGTACCAGATCCGCTGTCTCGGCGGTGGCGGCGATATTCCTCGCCACCGGGTGCACCGGTTCGCCCGCTCCGGTCACGTCCGCGCCTCCGACCACCCACCGCCTCATCGCGCCGCCGACCATCGCGAACACCCTGACCGTCCACGGGGTGGAGGACGGCCGCACCGTCCTGCTGTCGGACGGCACGCGAATCCGTGTGGCCGGGCTCGCCGCGCCGGAGGAGTGCTGGGCGGGCGCCGCCACCGCGTTCGCCAAGGCGTTCCTGCTCGACAAGCCGGTCAAGGTCGATCCCGGCGATCCGGCCATCGTCGACGAGGCGCCGCTGTGGCTCGACGACGGCACCGAGTACGCGCTGCTCGCCGTCAGCCAGGGGGTGCTGCGCGGCGACTCACCGCACGACCCCGCGTTCCGCGACGCGGAGGCCGCCGCCACCAAGGCGGGGCTCGGGCTGTGGGGTGCGCCCTGCCGCGGCCAGGCCAAGGGACCCACCAGCACCACACCACCGCCGCCACCACCCGCTGCCGCCCCGGCACCGAAACCGGCGCCGACGACCACCACTCCCGCACCCGTGTTCGGGTGTGCCGTGAACTATCGCGTAACCCATCGCTGGTACGGCGGGTACAACGCCGACGTGACGATCACCAACACGGGGAACACACCGATCTCCGGCTGGACGCTGCGCTGGACGTTCACCCGCGGCCAGATCATGACGGACATCTGGAACGCCACCGGCCAGCAGTCCGGCTCCAACGTGACCGCCACGAACGTCTCCTACTCCGCCAACATCCCGGTGGGTGGTACGCAGGTGGTCGGGTACACCGGGAACCACCGGGCCGACAACCCGGACCCGATCGGCTTCTCGCTGAACAACCACCCGTGCCAGATCCGGTAATGTCCTTTTAAGACGGACATGTTTCTCGGAGGGGTGCTCTGTGCTGGAGATCAGCGGACTGACGTGGGCGGTCACGATCGGGTTGATCGTGCTGCTGCTGGCGGTCGACCTCGTGCTCGCGGCGTGGCGGCCCCACAGGATCGGCTTCCGCGAAGCCAGTCTGTGGTCGGTGTTCTACATCCTCGTCGCCATCGGGTTCGGCGTGTGGTTCGCGAGCGCCCACGGCGGCGGGTTCGGCGCGGAGTACTTCGCCGGCTACATCGTCGAGAAGAGCCTGTCGGTCGACAACCTCTTCGTCTTCGTGATCATCATGACGACGTTCCTCGTGCCTGAGGAGCACCAGCACAAGGTGCTGACGTTCGGCATCGTGCTGGCGCTGATCATGCGCGCGATCTTCATCGCGGTCGGCGCGACGCTGCTCGCGTTGTTCTCGTTCATGTTCCTGCTGTTCGGCCTGCTGCTGATCTACACGGCCGTGCAGCTGTTCCGCCACCGCAACGAGGACCCCGACGTCGAGAACAACGTCGTGGTGAAGACCGCGCGCAAGCTCCTGCCCGTCACCGACGACTACGTCGGCGGCAAGATCTTCACGCGGATCGACGGCAAGCGCATGGCCACTCCCCTGTTCGTCGTGCTGGTCGCGATCGGCGGCGTCGACCTGCTGTTCGCGCTCGACTCGATCCCCGCGGTGTTCGGCGTGACCGAGCAGCCCTACATCGTGTTCACCGCCAACGCGTTCGCGCTGCTCGGCCTGCGCGCGTTGTTCTTCCTCGTCAAGGGTCTGCTCGACCGGCTGGTGTACCTGTCGGCCGGGCTCGCGATCATCCTCGCGTTCATCGGCGTGAAGCTGATCCTGCACTGGGGCCACGTCGACATCTCCCCGAGCATCCCCGAGGTGCCGACGCCGCTCAGCCTCGGCGTGATCATCGCGATCCTGGTGATCGTGACGGTCGCGAGCCTGATCAAGACCCGCAACGACCCGACCGCCAAGGCGCACCCCGGTTCGCTGCGAGGACACCGGGACGAGCACCCCGAATCGCACTGATCCGCGTCGGCGGCTGTGGGATCCTGCCCGCACGCGAACCGCCGATCTCGGAGGTGCACCTTGGGTGCCGGCACGTACGGAGACGCCGCCTACCGCTTCCTCGTTCCCGACGCGCCGCACCACAAGCGCACCGACCGGGACCTGTTCCCCGCCTTCGACTCCACGCGTGCCGCCACGCTGAACGTGTTCCGCGCCAGTCCGGGCGTCCAGCGCCCGAGCCTGGTGTCGTCGTGGTCGGGGTCGATCGACAGGCTGCTGCTCTCGTTCCCCTCCTACGGGGTCCACGCCGCCGAACTGGCGGCTGGCTATCGCTCGGTGATCAACGCGATGCGCGTGGGGACCCAGTTCGTCGTGGTGCACCACGAGAGCGACAGGCAGACCGTCGAGGAGTGGTTCAGCGGGCATCCCGCCGGGAACGTGTCGTACGTGCCGATGCCCGACTACGTCGACTTCACCGACTGGGCCGAGGACGGCTACCTGGCGCTGATCGACACCGACGACGCCGACGAGGGCAGGACCTATCTGCTGGAGCCGTGGTCGTTCCCGCGCTCCGGCGACTCGCTGATCGCGGACAACGTCGAGGAGCACACCTCGGTGCGGGCGAGCCAGGCCCCGCTGGTGTTCCAGGGCGGGAACTGCCTCATCGGTGACGACTTCTGGCTGCTGGGCACCGACTACTTCCTCGACACGCTGGAGCTGATCCGCAGCGGCGAGCTGCCGGTCAGCGTGCCGGAGGGCCGCACGGAGGTCGAGTTCGTGCGCGAGCTGTTCAGCCGCCACGTCGACAGCGCGCGTGAGCTCCAGCTCGTGGGCACGAAACGCCCGCTGGGCCTCAAGAAGTACTACACGACCGCGGACGCCGGGGAGTTCTTCCTCGACCTGCCCGGTGGCGGCACCGGCGACCTCCAGCCGATCTTCCACATCGACATGTTCGTGACGCTGGCCGGTCCGGCGGACGACGGCCGGTTCCGCGTGCTCGTGGGCAGCCCGCGGCTCGCCGACGAGGTGCTCGGCACGAAGTCACCGTACGGCCTGCAGAACGCCTACGACGAGATCGCGGCCGAGTTCGACCGGCGCGGCTTCGCCGTTCAGCGCAACCCGCTGGTCCACCGGCCGCGGATCACCCAGCAGCTCACGTTCGCGGCGCTGCGGGACTTCGCGGGCACCGCGGACGGCGCCGAGCTGCGCGAGGTCGTGGCCGAGTTCACGGCAGCCGGCGCACAGCCGGGATCCACGATCCAGGTGCGGTCGTGGCACCACATCACCTGGAACAACTGCCTGGTGGAGAACAGTTCCAGCGTGGGCAGGACCGTCTACCTGCCCACGTTCGGGCACGGCGAGCAGGCCGACCTGGCCGTGATCGACGACGAGATGGACCGGCTGTGGACGGAGCTGGGCTTCAAGGTGGTCCGGCTCGCCGACTTCAACGCGTTCGCCAGCCGTCTGGGTGTCGTGCACTGCATCAAGAAGTACCTCGGGCGGGGTGCGTGAGCGTGCGGATCGACCACCTCGTCTACGCCGCGCCGGACCTGGACGCGGCGGTGGACGCGGTGGAGGAACGGTTCGGCGTGCGGGCCGCGGGTGGTGGCCAGCACGTCGGTCTGGGGACGCACAACAGGTTGGTCGCGCTCGGCCCCCACACGTACCTGGAGATCATCGCGCCGGACCCGCACCAGCCGGAGCCGGCTGGGCCGCGGCCGTTCGGGGTGGACGGCGTGACGGAGCCGGGCCTGGTGGGCTGGGCCGTGGCGTGCGACGACATCGACCGGGCGCGGGAGGATGCCGTCGCAGCGGGCTTCGACCCCGGTGAGGTGATCGACGGGCAGCGGCGGACGGCCTCGGGCGACGTCGTGCGGTGGCGGCTCACGAGCAACGCTCTCGCCGGTGGCGTGGTGCCGTTCCTGATCAGCTCGGGCGGCACACCCTCTCCGGCGATCTCCGCGCCCGCCGGCCTCGTCCTGGAGTCGCTGCACGTCGAGCACCCCGATCCCGCCCTGATCACGCCACGTCTGCGCGCCGTCGGAGCGGACGCCGAGGTGCGGCTCGCCGCGGCGCCCGGTCTCGTGGCCCAGCTCGCCGGACCGACCGGACGCCACATCCTGAGATAAGTAACACTTGACTACTTAGTAACAGGTGTGCACGATCTGCGGCATGGATCTGCACGAGGACGAGCCCGCGCGCGACCCGCGGGTGCGCCGCACCCGCGCCGCCGTGCTGAAGGCGGTGTTCGACCTCGTCACCGAGCGCGGCACGACGGCGGTCACGGTGTCCGAGATCGCCGAGGCCGCGGACGTCAGCCGCCGCGTCGTCTACCAGCACTTCGGTGACCTCGACACGGTGCTGCTGGAGACAGGGCTCGACCTCGCCCGGCGTGAGCTGCTCCCCCGCCTCACCGACTTCCGGGAGGTCGTGGACGGGCGGGCGGAAACCGTCGTCATGGCCCAGCACTTCGCCGACCACAAGGTGTTCTACCGCGCGCTGCTGACCGGCTCCTGCGCCTACGCGCTCGACCGGGGGCTGATCAGCCTGCTCCTGCCGGTCAACCGGCAGGGCATCGAGCGCCTGTACGGCGACCGGCTCAGCGCGCAGGCCGTCGACGACCTCGCCGCCTTCATCACCGGCGGCGCGGGGTCGTTCGTCACCGCCTGGGTGATCGAGGGCGCGCACGATCCGGAGGCGTTCACCGACCGGTTGATCGCCGTGATCTCCGCACTGATGGAGGTTCGATGATCAGCCATCTCGTCCAGCGCATGATGAAGCTCTCGCCGCCGCCGACCCGCGACGTCGTGGTGCAGAAGGACTTGCGGGTACCGATGCCCGACGGCGTCGAGCTGCTGGCGGACCGGTGGACGCCGCGCTCCGGCGGCGACGGGCTGCCGACCGCGTTGATCCGCTCCCCGTACGGCCGGCGCATGTTCGGCCAGCTCCTGGCGCGGCCGCTCGCCGAACGCGGGTACCAGGTGGTGATCCAGAGCGTGCGCGGCGGCTTCGGTTCCGGCGGCACGTTCGATCCCATGACCCAGGAACGGGCAGACGGGCTCGCGACCCTCGACTGGCTGGTGTCGCAGCCGTGGAGCGATGCGATCGTGCTGTACGGGGTGAGCTACCTCGGGCACGTGCAGTGGACGGTCGCCGACCAGCTGCCGCCACAGGTCAAGGCGATGATCCCGGTCGTGACCGAGTCGGCGCTGACGCTCGAGTTCCTGCGCTCCGACGGCATGTCGCTGGAGACGCCGTTCGGGTGGGGCGTGCTGGTCGGCACCCAGGAACTCCCGCTGGCGATGCTGCGCAAGCCGTTCCAGGACAAGAAGACCGCGCGAGCGCTGCGGACGCTGCCGCTGGCCGAGGCCGACATCGCCGCGCTGGGTTCGCGCTCCGCCTACATCCAGGACGTTCTCACCCACGACGCGGATTCGCCGCGGTGGGAGGGGGTGGACCACAGCCACCGGGTCGCGAACGTCACCGTGCCGGTCAGCTCGATCGGTGGCTGGTACGACATCTTCCTGCCCGGCCAGCTGCGCGACTTCCAGGTGCTGCAGGACAACGGCCGTGCCGCCCGGCTCACCGTCGGGCCGTGGACGCACGCGGAGTTCACCTCCACGCCGATCGACGAGGCCGTGGAGTTCGGTCTCTCCCACGCGCGCGGCGAGCAGCCGCCGGACCGCGCACCGGTGCGGCTGTACGTGATGGGTGAGGAAGCCTGGCGCTCGTTCGACTCGTGGCCACCCGCCGGGTACTCACCGACGCGGTTCCACCTCGGCTCCGGCGGTTCGCTGACCACGGAGGCACCGGCCGAGTCCGCTGTGGACTCCTACCGCTACGACCCGGCGGATCCCACGCCGGCGGTGGGCGGTGTGCGTTTGGTGCAGGACTGCGGGCGCGTCGACAACACCGCGCTGGAGGCCAGGCCGGACGTCCTCACCTACACGACGCCCGTGCTGGAGTCCGACGTCGAGGTGATCGGCCACGTGAGCGCCGAGATCTGGTTCTCCTCGAGCCTTTCCCACGCCGACGTGTTCGTGCGGCTCTGCGACGTCGACCCCGAGGGCCGGTCGTGGAACGTGTGCGACGGCCTGGTGAGTCTGTCCGACGCCACCGAAAAGCAGAGCGCCGTCGTCCGGTTGTGGCCGACGGCGCACCGCTTCCAGCGTGGGCACCGGATCCGCGTGCAGGTCTCCAGCGGCGCTTTCCCGCGCTACGCCCGCAATCCCGGTACCGGTGAACCACGCGCGACCGCCACGAAGCTGCTCGCGGCCGACCAGACGGTCCACTTCGGACCCGATCAGCCGTCCGCGATCACGCTTCCCGTGCGCTGAACGTCACAGCACGCGGACGGAGACCGCCTGCGGACCCTTGGGCCCCTGGGTGATCTCGAACTCGACGGCCTGGTTGTCCGGGATGCCGTGGAAGTCGTAGCCGGCGACCTCGGACTGGTGCACGAAGAGGTCGGCGCCGCCGCCTTCGGGTGCGATGAAGCCGAAGCCCTTGCTGCCGCTGAACCACTTGATGGTGCCCTGAGTCATTCGCGTGCTCCTTCGGTGGACCGGAACACACTGAGCGCATCCGGGGTGAGAGAGTTCGTGCGCGGGTTCGTGAGCCCGAGCATCAGGAGGAGTTCCCGGCAGTCGCCCACGTCGTGGGAGTGTTCTGCCACTCTGCGGGCTGCCGCACGTTGCTGAACAGCCTCTGCCTGCTCGGCGGCGACCCTCGCCTCGGCGAAGGCGACCGCGGCACCGCGTGCGTGGCCAGACGATCTCGTTGACATCATCCGGGCATCAGCCGCACAGATGAACGCCGAAATCCGTCGGCGGCGAAGAACTGGGGAGGAACGAGGTAGAGCTGATGATCCGGCGGCAAGCCGGTGCTCCTGTCCCCGGCCGGATGTCCACCGGGCCGGACTGGATCGGGGAGCCGCGACGGCGGGCTGCCGACAACTCCGAACCCCGACCGGCCCGACTGTACAGCAGAAGCGCGGCCAATGCGCCGCGCAGTACTGTCTGTGCATGTCGGAAGAACAGGGCGGCCCCGCGGTAGGCCCCACGCTGTCGGAGTGGCGCAAGGCGCGCGCGGAGACCGAACGACACCTCGCCGCGGGCGCCACACCACCCGT
The DNA here is from genome assembly GCF_039537795.1 of Lentzea roselyniae. Taxonomy (NCBI): domain Bacteria; kingdom Bacillati; phylum Actinomycetota; class Actinomycetes; order Pseudonocardiales; family Pseudonocardiaceae; genus Lentzea; species Lentzea roselyniae. The sequence goes on along the minus strand of NZ_BAABBE010000002.1, from coordinate 65,218 downwards.
CGACGCGGTCTGGGTGCAGCGGCTCGCGGATCTGCTGGCCACCGAGCGGTCCTGGCAGGACCAGTACACCGAGCTGCTCGCGCTGGGCAGCAGCGGAGGCCAGTTCCCGTCGTCCAACCGGTGACGCCTCAGGGCCGTCCCTTGCCCTTGCCGTTCCCGTTGCCCTTGCCGGACTTGCCCTTCCCGCTGCTGACATTCCCATTGTCGCCCTGAACCGGTGGTGGTGGCACGACGGCCGGCTGCTCCACGACCGGCGCGGGAGCCGGCTGCGTCGCCGCGGGCGGGGTGGTGACCGGCGGTGCCGACTCCGCCGGTGCGGCGCGGTGCTGCACGACGAGCCCGGTGCCGACAGCAGCGGCCAGCACCACGACGGACGCGGCGGCGAGCAGTCCGTGTGAACGCCGGGGAACAGGCGCGACGAGAGTCGGTGGGCCCGAACCGCGCAGTGTGTCGGCGCACTCACGCGCGGTAGGACGGCGCCCCGCGGACAAGGACGTCATCAACGCCAGCAGCCGCGCGAGGTCGAAAGGCAGATCGTCCGGGACGACCGGCGGCCGGTGCAGGCGGGCGACAGCGGCCTCGATCTCGGCGCCCTCGTACTCCCGGTGCCCGGTCAGGCACTCCAGCAGCACCAGCCCCAGCGCGTACACGTCCACCGCCGAGGTGATCTTCCCGCCGCGCACCTGTTCCGGCGCCAGATAGGCCGCCGTGCCGACGACCTGGTCCGCCCGCGTCATCCTGGCGCCGTCCGCCAGGCGCGCGAGACCGAAGTCGGCCAGGCGCGGCACGTCGTCATCACCGAGCAGGATGTTGGACGGCTTGACGTCGCGGTGGATGTACCCGTGATCGTGCACATGAGCCAGGGCGTCGGCCAATGCCGCCCCGAGCCGGCGCACCTCGCCGACGTCCATCGGCCCCTGCGCGACGCGATCCCGCAAGGTGCGGCCGTCGACCAGTTCCAGCACCATGAACGGCGTTTCACCGGACGTGCCCGCGTCGTACACGCTCACGAGTCCCGGATGCGACAACATGGCGAGCGTGCGGATCTCGTTGTCGAACCGCCGCACGTCGGTCGCGTCCCGGCCCCGCCGGAACAGCTTGACCGCGACGTCCCGCGCCAGCACGACATCCCTGGCGCGGCGCACCTCCGCCATACCGCCCGTGCCCAGCACCTCGCCCAACCGGTAGCGGTCCGCGAGGAGACGCGTGTCCGACATACCAGAAGGTTCCCCCCCGTACGGGTGATCTAACCCTGGGGCGGAGACTGCTCCATCCGGTGCACGGCCTCAGTCGGCGATCGCGAACGCCGCCTCCAGCGGCGGCAGCGCGGCACGGGCGTCGGCGCCCGCGAACCACATTCCCACCACGAACGCCGACATCGCCTCCAGGTACCGGGCCCTGTTCAGCCCGCCCGCGCGGACCGGCTCGGCCTTCAGGTCACGGATCAGTTCCTCGACCCGCGCCAGCGCATCCGCGTCATCACCGCACAACGGCACGGCCAGCCGGTGCCCGTCGAAGACCCGCTCGTCCGCCGCCCACACCTCGGCCGCACACAGGTTGAACGCCTTCACCACCCGCGCTCCCGGCGCCAGTGCCGCCACCCGTTCGGCGACGGCGTCCTCACCCAGCACCATCATGCCGTCGTCCGGCTCGAAGGCGTTGGCGCAGTCGATCAGCGTCTGGCCGTCGAAGCTCCCTTCTCCCAACACTTCCGTCAGTGCCGGCACAGGCACGGCCAGCAACGTGACGTCGCCGAACTCCGCGGCGGCGCGGACATCCCCGCGCCCGCCGTACCGGATCTCGTGGCCTGCCGCGGCCCAGCCGTTGCCCAGTGCCCGTGCCATCTGTCCCGCACCGATGATTCCGATTCGCATGCCGCAGACGGTAGGAATGCCGAAAGGCACCTGCGGGTGCGCAACGGCGCTGGCAGGCTGAACGCCGTGACGATCGGACAAACCGACCTCGGGCCGTACGGCGACTTCGAGGCCGACTGCCCGGCCAGGATCGCGGTCGACCTCTTCGGCAACTCCTGGCTGACGGTGATCGTCTACACGTTGCGCGACGGCCCGATGCGCCCCGGTGAACTGCGCGCGACCATCGGTCACATCAGCCAGAAGATGCTCACGCAGACGTTGCGCCGCATGGAGAACATGGCGCTCGTGGAGCGCCGCCGTTACGCCGAGGCCCCGCCGCGGGTCGAGTACGAGCTGACCGAGGCGGGACGGGACCTGCTGGTGCCGATCTTCGCGCTCGGCGAGTGGGCCGACCGGCACGGTGACACCGTCCGCACCGCGATGCTGGGGTCGCCCGACGACTGGTGAGCCGCTGTCCGCACTGGCGCCGACAGCGTTCGACCAGGTCCACGAACGAGCCCGGCGAACGGTCCAGCCACGCCGGGCTGATGCCGATGTCGAACCCGTACGTCTCCCGGTTCCACCGCAGCTCGTCCGCCTGCCCCTGCACGGCGGCGTACCGGCGCATGCTCGGAATCATGCGGAAGAAATGCGCGAACGGCTTGAGGAACCTGATCGTGCGTTTGGCCTCCCGCGTGCCGTCCGCGGTCTGCGATGCCAGGTACCGGTCGTAGCTGTGCAGCCGCAGCGCGACCATCGTGGTCGGATGCTTCACCACCCCAACGGATTCCACGTCGGCCCACGGGATCGTCCCGCCGATGTCGATGCCCTCCGGGGTGAGGGTCAGCCGGCGCGTCCTCGCGTTGACGATCACGAGAACGAGCAAGCCACCGAAGAACGCGACCGACAACGCTCCGGCGACGAACGCCCCGGCGTCGCCGGACGACATCAACCACACGCCGGCCACGACGAACACCACGGCGCCGAGCAGGTACAGCGCGAGCTTCCACGGCCTGGGCCGCACCACGAGTCGATCTGCACACGTCGTCACGAAACCCGGATACCCTCGCGTGTTCACCTTTTAACAAATGGACCCGCACATTTGGCCCCTCGCCCGTTTGATCACGCCGTGACTAATGTCGGCTTGCGCCTTACAAGACGCAACCGCCAACAACAACGAGGTGAAAAACGTGCGCGCTATTTCGACGTTCGTGCTGACCGCCGCCGCAATTGTGGCCACGGCGTTGCCGGCCGCGGCACAGGTCGAGGCCGCTGTCGCCCTTCAGTCGCAGGGCCGGCTGGAGGCGCGTGGCGCGGCTGTGACCGTGCCGACGCGGGTGATGTGCCAGAACGGCGCCACCGGGTCGTTGTGGGTGCAGGTCACGCAGAACGTCCGCGGTGAGCTCGCCATCGGTGAGAAATACACGCCGAGCGTTCCGTGCACCGGTCAGTACCACAAGGTCGACGTGACCGTGGTGTCCCGCACGAAGGCGTTCCAGCGGGGCGTCGCATTCACGTCGGCGTCGCTGAACGTGTATCTCCCGCCGGACAAGTCGACCGTTGTCGAGGACGACCGGGAAATGCTGCTCGTCCGGTAGTTCACCGTTTTACGGCACTCGACGCCCTGACCACGAGCTCCGGCTGGAACTTCACGTGCCGGTGCTCGTGGTCCGGTTCGTTCTCGGTGAGCAGCAGCTGGGCGGCGGTGCGGCCCAGCTGCTCGCGCGGCTGGCGCACCGACGTCAGCGGAACGGCGGCGGCCGCGGCGAAGTCGATGTCGTCGTACCCCACCACGGCGAGGTCGTCCGGCACGCGCAGGCCCTGCTGCGTCATCGACTGGAGCAGGCCGAGCGCGAGCAGGTCGTTCGCGCAGAACGCCGCCGTGGGACGGCGGGACGACGGCAGGCCCACCAGCCGCTCCCCCGCGCCGCGACCCTCCGCCACCTGCAGGTCCTTCGTCTCCAGCAACGTCAGCGCGTCCGGCGGCAGGCCCGCGCCGGCCAGCGCGCGCAACGCTCCCTCGTGGCGGTCGCGCACCTGCTGGATCGACAGCGGGCCGCCGATCATGGCGATGCGCGTGTGGCCGGCCTCGATCAGGTGGGTCACCGCGAGCTCGCCGCCCAGCACGTCGTCGACGGCGACCGAGCAGCGCGTCCCGTCCGTGGACTCGCGGTCGACCAGCACCAGCGGCGTGCCGCGTTCGGCGAACTGCGCGCTGGCACCGTCGACCGGGGTGATCAGGATGCCCTCGACGCGCTGCTCGTGCAGCAGCTCCAGGTACTCGCGTTCGCGGCTGTCGTCGGAGGCGCTGTTGCACAGGAACAGCGCGAGCCCCGCCTCCCGTGCCGCGTCCTCCACGCCGCGCGCCACGTCGGTGAAGAACGGGTTCGCCGCGTCGAGCACGACGTAGGCGATCACCCGGCTGCGACCGGCGCGGAGCTGGCGCGCGGACTCGTTGCGCACGAATCCCAGCTCGGCGATGGCGGCCAGGACCCGTTGCCGCGTGGCCGGGGCGACGACGTCCGGCCGGTTCAGCACGTTCGAGACGGTCGCGTTCGACACGCCGGCGTGCTGCGCGACGTCGCGGATGCCCACTGACGGCTTCACGGGCGGCTCCTTTGTTGAAACGTGACAACGAATCGTACCCCGCCTCCCTTGACACAGGGCCTCGGCGCACCCAGAGTGCACGTAACTCAGCCGTTAAAACGTTTCAACATGGAGGAGACGGAAACGTGGACCGACCTCCCGTGGTGGCGCTGGACGAGGTGAGCAAGTCCTTCGGTGCCGTCCGCGCGTTGTCCGGGGTGTCGCTGCGGCTGCTGCCCGGCGAGGCCCACGCGCTGCTCGGGGAGAACGGCGCCGGCAAGTCGACGCTGATCAAGACGCTCGCCGGGGTGCACCGGCCGGACGCGGGCCAGGTGCTCGTCGACGGGTCCGCGCAGAGGTTCTCCGGCCCCGCCGACGCGCTGGCCGCGGGCATCGCGATCATCTACCAGGAGCCGACGCTCTTCGGTGACCTGTCGGTGGCCGAGAACGTCTTCATGGGCCGCCAGCCGCTCGGCTTCGGCCGCCGCATCGACGTCGCCGAGATGCACGCCCGCACCTCGGAGTTGTTCTCCCGTCTGGGCGTCCGGCTCGACCCGGCCCGTCCGGCGCGTGGACTGTCCATTGCGGACCAGCAACTGGTGGAGATCGCCAAGGCGTTGTCGTTCGACGCCCGCGTGATCGTGATGGACGAGCCGACAGCGGCTCTGTCCGCCCACGAGGTGCAGCGCCTCTTCGGTGTGGTGCAGGCACTCCGCGACCAGGACGCCGCGGTGCTGTTCGTGTCGCACCGGCTCGACGAGGTGTTCGCGTTGTGCCAGCGGGCCACGGTGTTGCGCGACGGCGAGTTCGTCTGGTCCGGCTCACTGGAGGGTGAGACCCCGGACTCCCTGGTGCGCCGCATGGTCGGCCGCGAGCTGTCGCAACTGTTCCCCAAGGAGGACACGACCGCGGGCGACGTGCTGCTGTCGGTGCAACGGCTCACCCGCGAAGGCGTGTTCACCGACGTGTCGTTCGACGTCAGGGCGGGCGAGATCGTCGCGCTGTCCGGTCTGGTCGGCGCCGGGCGCAGCGAGGTCGCGCGGGCGGTGTTCGGCATCGACCGTCCCGACGGCGGTGCCGTCGTCGTGCGCGGCCGGAAGCTGAAGTACGGCTCCCCCACCGCCGCGATGGCCGCGGGCATCGGGTTCGTGCCGGAGGACCGCCGCCAGCAGGGCCTCGTGATGGACGCGTCGATCGAACGCAACACCGCGCTCGCGTCGCTGGGCCGGCTCTCGACCTTCGGGTTGCTGCGGAGGCGTTCCGAACGCGCGCTGGCCCAGGACTGGGCGGTGAAGCTGCGGCTGAAGTTCGCACGGCTGAGCGACCCGGTCGGCGTGCTGTCCGGCGGCAACCAGCAGAAGGTGGTGCTGGCGAAGTGGCTGGCGCGCAAGCCTTCCGTGCTGATCGTCGACGAGCCGACCCGCGGGATCGACGTCGGGACGAAGGCGGAGGTGCACCGGTTGCTGTCGGAGCTCGCCGGGCAGGGCGTCGCGGTGCTGATGATCTCGTCGGAGCTTCCGGAGGTGCTCGGGATGGCCGACCGCGTGCTGGTGATGCACGAAGGCCGGTTGGTGGAGGAGCTTTCACGGGCCGAGGCGACGGAAGAGCGGGTCGCGATGGCGGCAGCCGGACAGGCGGTGACGCGATGACTGCTCAACTCGACACCACGACCGCCCCACCCTCCGCACGCCGCACCGCAGCCCGCCGCCTCTCCACCCGAGTGGGGCGCGTCCGCGAGCTCGGCATCGTCGTCGCCCTCGCCCTGGTGGTCATCCCCACCGCGGTTGTGAACCCGAGGTTCATCCAGGCCCAAAGCCTGCGCGACCTCCTCCTCAACGCCTCGATCGTCGCACTCCTGGCCGTGGGCCAGACCCTGGTGGTGGTGACCAGGAACGTCGACCTGTCCGTGGGTTCGGTCCTCGGTCTGTCCGCCTTCCTGACCGCGCAGCAGTTCGCCGACCACCCCGGCACCCCGCTGCTCGCGGGCATCGGGCTCGGTGTCGCGATCGGCCTGGCGTGCGGCCTGCTCAACGGTCTGCTGGTGGCACTCGGCAACGTGCCCAGCCTCGTCGTCACCCTCGGCACGCTCTACGTGTTCCGCGGCGTCGACTACGCGCTGGCCCAGGGCAGGCAGGTCAACGCCGCCAACCTCCCCGACGCGCTCCTGGACCTCGGCAGCAGCCGCGTCCTCGGCATCCCGGTCCTCGTGCTGATCACCGTCGTGGTCATCGCGGTCGCCGCGGTCTACCTCCGCTCCTACCGGTCCGGCCGCGAGCTCTACGCGATCGGCTCCAACCCGGAGGCCGCCACCCTGGCGGGCATTCCGGTCGCCAGACGCACGCTCACCACGTTCGTCCTCTCCGGACTGATCGCGGGACTCGCCGGCGCGCTCTGGGTCGCGAGGTACGGCACGGTCGACGCGGCCGCGGGCACCGGACTGGAGCTCCAGGTCGTCGCGGCGGTAGTCGTCGGCGGTGTCGCGATCTTCGGCGGATCCGGGACCGTGGCTGGTGCCGCGCTCGGCGCGCTCCTGCTGGGCACGATCACCAGCTGCCTGGTGGTGCTGCAGATCCCCGCCTTCTGGCAGCAGGCGATCGCGGGCGCGCTCCTGCTGAGCGCCATCACCGTCGACCGGCTGCTCGCACTGCGACTCGCGAAGGCCTTGCGCACCTCGGAAGGGACCAGCCATGCGTAACCTCCTGCGGTGGGAGACCGCGCTGGTGTTCCTGCTGATCGTCGTGGCGCTGACCGGCCAGGTCAGCACGGACGGGTCGTTCCTGTCCGGCGGCAACCTCTTCTACCTCGGCCTCGACATCGGCGAGATCGCGCTCATCGCGCTGCCGCTGACGCTGGTGATCGTCGCGGGCGAGATCGACCTGTCCGTCGCCTCCGTGCTGGGCCTGTCCAGCGCGTTGATCGGCTGGCTGTGGAACGCGGGCTGGCCGCTCGAGACGATCCTGCCGACGGTCGTCGTGGCCGGCGCGCTCTGCGGGGCGTTCAACGGGTTGCTCATCACGAGGCTCGGCCTGCCCAGCCTCGCCGTCACCATCGGCACGCTCGCCCTCTACCGGGGCCTCGCGCTGGTGGTGCTCGGTGACACGGCGGTCGCGGACTTCCCGGCGAGCTACACGGCGTTCGGCACGACGCCGGTGCCGGGCACGAACATCCCGTACCCGATCGTGCTCGCGGCCGTCCTCGCCGTCCTGTTCGGGATCGCGTTGCACGCCAGCTCGTTCGGCGGGTCCGTGTACGCGATCGGCGCCAACGAGGAGGGCGCGCGCTTCTCCGGCATCCGGGTGAAGCGGATCAAGCTGACCCTCTTCGTGCTCGCCGGCGCGGTGGCCGCGATCGCGGGCATCGTCTACACGTTCCGCTTCTCCAGCGCCCGCGCGGACAACGGCGTCGGGCTCGAGCTCGCCGTCGTCGCCGCCGTCCTGCTCGGCGGCGTGTCCATCTTCGGCGGCAAGGGATCGCTCTTCGGCGTGCTCGCCGGCGTGCTGCTGCTGGGCGGTCTGCGCAACCTGCTCATCCTGCAGGACACCTCCACGGAGGTGCTCACCATCGTCACCGGCCTTCTGCTGCTGGTGAGCGTTCTCGCTCCATCCGTCACCCGTCGCGTCGGAAGTCTGAGGAAGGCAACGCCATGAACACACGTCTAGTGCTCGCCCTGGTGGTGTCCGGGGCCGTCGCGCTCACCGCCTGCGGTGGCACCACGAAGGACAGCGCGGGCCAGCAGACCGGCGGCGCCACCAACGCCGCGAAGGCCGACCCGAACGCGGCGCTCAAGGAAGGGCTCAAGATCACCTTCCTGCCCAAGCAGGTCAACAACCCGTACTTCACCGTGGCGCAGAAGGGCGCGGAGAGCGCGGGCACGGCGCTCAAGGCAGAGGTCAAGGCGACGGGCCCGTCCGACGCCGCCGCGAGCTCGCAGGTCACCTACATCAACACCGCCGCGCAGCAGAAGCAGGACGCGCTGGTGATCTCCGCGAACGACGCCAACGCCGTCGCGCCCGCCCTCAAGTCGGCGCGCGGTCAGAGCCTCAAGGTCGTCACGTTCGACTCCGACGCGGCGCCCGACGCCCGTGACGTCTTCATCAACCAGGCCACCTCGCAGGAGATCGCAGCCGGCCAGGTGAAGCTGATCTCCCAGGCGATCGGCGGCAGCGGCGAGATCGCGATCCTGTCGGCGACCCCGAACGCCACCAACCAGAACGCGTGGATCGAGGTCATGAAGGCCGAGCTCGCCAAGCCCGAGTACTCCGGCCTCAAGCTGGTGGAGACCGCCTACGGCAACGACGAGGACCAGACGTCGTTCCAGAAGACCCAGGGCCTGCTGCAGGCGCACCCGAACCTCAAGGGCATCATCTCGCCCACCACCGTCGGCGTGGCCGCCGCGGCTCGCTACCTCAGCTCGTCGGAGTACAAGGGCAAGGTCCAGCTGACCGGTCTCGGCACGCCGAACCAGATGCGCAAGTTCGTGCAGGACGGCACGGTCAAGGACTTCATGCTGTGGGACCCGAGCAAGCTCGGCTACCTCGCCGCCTACGCCGCGGCCGCGCTCGCGTCCGGGCAGATCACCGGTGCCCAGGGCGAGAAGTTCAAGGCGGGTGACCTCGGCGAGTACACGATCGGCGCCAAGGGTGAGATCGTGCTCGGCCCGCCGACCGTGTTCAACAAGGACAACATCGAGAAGTTCGACTTCTGACATGCGGATCTGCTTCACCCTGCGGGTCCGGCCCGACCGGATCGACGAGTACAAGGCACGGCACCGCGAGGTGTGGCCCGAGATGCGGGCCGCCCTCAGCGAGGCGGGATGGCACAACTACTCCCTCTTCCTCGCAGAGGACGGCCTGCTGATCGGCTACCTGGAGTGCGACGACTTCCACGCGGCGCTCGCCGAGATGGCGCGCACCGAGGTCAACGCGCGGTGGCAGGCCGAGATGGCCGGGTTCTTCGTCGGTGACGGCAACGCCGACGAACGGATGCGGCCGCTGGACGAGGTCTTCCACCTCGATTGAGCTTTTGGGGAGAACAGTGATGAGTGTGAAGGCCGCTCTGCGCGAGCAACGGATCGAAACCCCCTCCTGGGCCTACGGGAACTCGGGGACGAGGTTCAAGGTGTTCGCGCAGCAGGGAGTTCCACGCACGCCGTACGAGAAGATCGACGACGCGGCGGTGGTGCACCGGCTCACCGGTGTCGCGCCGACCGTCGCGTTGCACATCCCGTGGGACAGGGTCGACGACTACGGCAAGCTGGCCGAGTACGCGCGGGACCGCGGGGTCGCGCTCGGTGCCATCAACTCGAACGTCTTCCAGGACGACGACTACAAGCTCGGCAGCGTCTGCCATCCGGACGCCGCCGTGCGGCGCAAGGCGATCGGGCACCTGCTCGAGTGCGTCGACATCATGGACCAGACGGGCTCGCAGGATCTGAAGCTCTGGTTCGCGGACGGTCTCAACTACCCCGGCCAGGACAACATCCGCGCCCGCCAGGACCGGCTCGCCGAGGCGCTGCAACAAACCTACGCGCGGCTCGGCGATCACCAGCGGATGCTGCTGGAGTACAAGTTCTTCGAGCCCGCCTTCTACACGACCGACGTGCCGGACTGGGGCACGGCGTACGCGCACTGCCAGCAGCTCGGCGAGAAGGCCCAGGTCGTGATCGACACAGGGCACCACGCACCGGGCACGAACATCGAGTTCATCGTGTCGTTCCTGTTGCGCGCGAACAAGCTCGGCGCGTTCGACTTCAACTCCCGTTTCTACGCCGACGACGACCTGATGGTGGGCGCGGCGGACCCGTTCCAGCTGTTCCGGATCATGCACGAGATCGTGCTGGCCGACGCGCTGAAGCCGGCCGCCGGCATCGCGTTCATGCTCGACCAGTGCCACAACCTGGAACCGAAGATCCCGGCGATCATCCGCTCGGTGCTCAACGTCCAGGAGGCCACGGCGAAGGCTCTGCTGGTCGACCACGAGGCTCTCGCGCAGGCACAGCAGGCCGGTGACGTGCTCGGCGCGAACGGCACGTTGATGGACGCCTACAACACCGATGTCCGCCCGCTCCTGCGCGAACTGCGTGAGGAGATGGGCCTCGACCCCGACCCGATGGCCGCGTACCGGCGGTCCGGGTACGCCGAGCAGATCGTCCGTGAACGAGTCGGCGGCGAGGCCGCCGGATGGGGTGCGTGATGGACCAGGTCGAAGCGCTGTTGGGGCGGAGCAACCGGCTGGGAGCCGATCCGCGCAACACCAACTACGCGGGCGGCAACACGTCGGCCAAGGGCGAGGAGCTCGACCCGGTCACCGGGCAGCCGGTGGAGCTGGTGTGGGTCAAGGGATCCGGCGGTGATCTCGGCACGCTGACCGCGTCCGGGCTCGCGGTGCTGCGCCTGGACCGGCTCCGGGCGCTCACCGAGGTGTATCCGGGGGTCGAGCGCGAGGACGAGATGGTCGCCGCGTTCGACTTCTGCCTGCACGGCAAGGGCGGCGCGGCGCCGTCGATCGACACGGCCATGCACGGCCTGGTCGACGCGGCTCACGTCGACCACCTGCACCCGGACGCGGGCATCGCCCTCGCGACGGCCGCCGACGGCGAGGCGCTGGTGAAGGCCTGCTTCGGCGACCGCGTGGTGTGGGTGCCGTGGCGCCGGCCCGGTTTCCAGCTGGGGCTGGACATCGCCGCGGTCAAGCGGGACAACCCGCAGGCCATCGGCGTGATCCTGGGTGGGCACGGCATCACGGCGTGGGGCGCGACGAGCGAGGAGTGCGAGGCGAACTCCCTGGAGATCATCAACACCGCCCAGCGCTACCTCGACGAGCACGGGCGCGCCGAACCCTTCGGCCCGGTCGTCCACGAACCGCTGCCCGAGGAGGAACGCCGGTTGCGGGCCGCCGAGCTCGCGCCCGTGATCCGGGGTCTCGCGTCCACGGACTCCCCGCAGGTCGGCCACTTCACCGACAGCGACGTGGTGCTCGACTTCCTGGCCCGCGAACGGCATCCCGAGCTGGCCGCGCTCGGCACGTCGTGCCCGGACCACTTCCTGCGCACCAAGGTCAGGCCGCTGGTGGTCGACCTGCCGCCGACGGCACCGCTCGAAGATGTCGTGGCACGGCTGGAACAGCTGCACGAGGCCTACCGCGAGGACTACAAGTCCTATTACGAGCGGCACGCCGAGCCGGACAGCCCGCCGATGCGCGGCGCGGACCCGGCCATCGTCCTCGTGCCGGGCATCGGCATGTTCAGCTTCGGCAGGAACAAGCAGACCGCGCGCGTCGCGGGCGAGTTCTACGTCAACGCCATCAACGTGATGCGCGGTGCCGAGTCGGTCTCCCGGTACGCGCCGATCCAGGAGAGCGAGAAGTTCCGCATCGAGTACTGGGCGCTCGAAGAGGCCAAGCTGCAGCGGATGCCGAAGCCCAAGCCGCTCGCCACCCGCGTCGCGCTCGTCACCGGTGGCGGATCGGGCATCGGCAGGGCCATCGCGCAACGGCTGGCCGCCGAGGGTGCGTGCGTGGTGGTCGCCGACCGCAACGGTGACGCCGCACGCGAGGTCGCGGAAGGCATTGGAAACACGGACGTCGCGGTGCCCGTGACCGTCGACGTCACCGACAGCGCGGGCATCGCCGCGGCGTTCCGGGAGGCGTCGCTCGCCTTCGGCGGCGTCGACCTGGTGGTCAACAACGCCGGGCTGTCGATCTCCAAGTCGCTCGAGGCGACCACGGAGGCGGACTGGGACCTGCAGCACGACGTGATGGCCAAGGGCTCGTTCCTGGTCTCCCAGCAGGCGGCGAAGGTCATGCGCGCCCAGGCGATGGGCGGTGACATCGTCTACATCTCCAGCAAGAACTCGGTCTTCGCCGGCCCGAACAACGTGGCCTACGGCGCGGCGAAGGCAGACCAGGCGCACCAGGTCCGGTTGCTGGCGGCGGAGCTCGGTGAGGACGGCATCCGCGTCAACGGCGTCAACCCGGACGGCGTGGTCCGCGGCTCCGGCATCTTCGCGGGCGGCTGGGGTGCCCAGCGCGCGGCCGTCTACGGCGTGCCCGAGGAGAAGCTCGGCGAGTTCTACGCCCAGCGCACCCTGCTCAAGCGCGAGGTGCTGCCAGAGCACGTGGCCGCGGCGGTGTTCGCGCTGACCGCGGGCGAGCTGTCGCTCACCACAGGGCTGCACGTGCCGGTCGACGCCGGTGTGGCCGCGGCGTTCCTGCGATGACCGCCACGGTCGCCGCCGTCGACCTGGGCGCCTCCAGCGGCCGTGTGCTGCTGGGCCGCGTCGGCGATGGCAAGCTGCACACCGAGCAGGTGCACCGGTTCCCGAACGGTCCGGTGCACCTGCTCGGCACCCTGCACTGGGACGTCCTGGCGCTGTACCGGGAGGTGCTCACCGGCCTGCGCCTCGCCGCCGAGCTGGACTCCGTCGGCCTCGACAGCATCGGCATCGACAGCTGGGCGGTCGACTACGGCCTGCTCGACGCTCGCGGCGCGTTGCTGGGCAACCCGGTGCACTACCGCGACTCCCGCACCGAGGGCATCACACCACCGGACGGCCTGTACGAGATCAACGGCCTGCAGTTCCAGCCGTTCAACACGATGTTCCAGCTGATGGCCGAACCGCTGCTGGCGCACGCGAAACAGCTCCTGCTCATCCCGGACCTGTTCTCCTACTGGCTGACCGGCGAGCGCGGCGCCGAGTACACCAACGCCACCACGACCGGCCTGATCGACGTCCGAAGTGGACGGTGGTCGGCCGGGCTGACGCGCGACCTGCCCGCTGGCCTGCTGCCGGACCTGCGTCATCCCGGCGATCCCGCGGGCACGCACGAGGGCGTGCCGGTCACCGCGGTCGGGTCGCACGACACCGCGTCCGCGGTGGTCGCCGTACCCGCCGAGACCGAACGGTTCGCCTACATCTCGTGCGGCACGTGGTCGCTGGTCGGTGTCGAGCTCGGCTCCCCCGTGCTCACCGAGGAGAGCCGCGCCGCCAACTTCACCAACGAGGGCGGCGTCGACGGCACGATCCGCTACCTGCGCAACGTGATGGGCCTGTGGCTGCTGCAGGAATGCCTGCGGACCTGGGACACCGGCCTGGAGCCGTTGCTGCGGGAGGCCGCCGGCGCGCGAGGGTCGGTGTTCGACCCGAACGACCCGGTGTTCCTGCCACCCGGTGACATGCCCGCGCGGATCCAGCGGCAGTGCGGGAAGACCATGACCAGGCCCGAGATCGTGCGATCCGTCCTGGACAGCCTGGCGCTGGCCCACCGCGACGCCATCGCGGACGCCCAGCGGTTGTCCGGCACGGAGGTCGAGGTCGTGCACATCGTCGGCGGCGGCTCGCACAACGAGCTGCTGTGCCAGCTCACCGCCGACGCGTGCGGTCTCCCGGTGGTCGCGGGACCCGCCGAGGCGACCGCGCTGGGCAACGTCCTGGTGCAGGCGCGTGCCGTGGGCGCGGTGCACGGCACGCTCGCCGACCTCAGGACGCTGGTGCGGAAGTCCCAGCCGCTGCGGCGGTATCTCCCCCGCTGAGCAACAGGTAGGCGCTGGCCGTCCACGTGTAGGCGCGGTCGCGCAGGCCCTGGCCGGTGAGCGCGTCGAAGTTCTCGGCGAACCCGGACTTCTCGCACGTGGCCCGGAACCGCGCGCTCACCTCGCCGGCCAGCTCCACCGCGCCACCCCGGCGCAGCCCGTCCTCGATCAGCACGGTGGCCGGGGCCCACACCGGGCCCCGCCAGTAGCCGTCCGCCTCGTAGTAGGGCGAGCTGGGCAGCTCCGTGGCCGGTCCGACCGGCGTCAGGTGCTCGGCGACGCCCTGACACAGCCGGTCGAAGATCTCCCGCGGCAGATGCTCCCCCAGCACGACCGGCATGAGGTCGAGCAGGCTCGCCGTCGCCCGCAGCTCGCCGGACGCCACACCCCGGCTGACGAACCGGTCGCCGTCCCACAGCTCCTCCAGCAGCGCGGCCAGCATCTCGTCGGCCCGCTCCGCCCAGGGAGCGGTGTCACCGAGCTCGGTGGCGAGCACGGCCAGTTCCTTCATCTGCAGCACGAGGAACGCGGCGAGGTCGGCCGACTCCACGAGCCGATCGGCGGCGAACACCGTCGAGTTGTCCCAGCCGCTGTCGTTGCCGTGCTCGTAGTACGGCAGCCGTCGGCCGGGCGCCCGCCGGTGATCGAGCCAGAACGCCGTCCACTCGGACAGCTGGCGGTAGGCCAGTGCGGGGTCGGGCAGCCCGCCGGGCAGCCGTTCCCGCAGACGGCTGAGGGTCCAGCCGTGCACCGGTGGCTTCACGAAGTTGCGCAGCACCTCGGAATGCGTGATCGAGTCGGGTAGCGCGCCCTGCGCGTCCTGGTGGTCGAACACCACCTGGAACTGGTGCCACGCCAGCTCCGGCGCGCCGGGCGCGAGGGCCAGCGCGTTGAAGCAGTGGTCCCAGCTCCACACCTTGTTCATCCAGTGCTTGGACATGAGCACCGCAGGGCGCGTGACGAAGCCGGCCGGATCCACGGTGGCGGACCAGATCACGTAGCAGGCGAGTTCCGCGGCAGGGGCACGCGCCGGTGCCACGGCATCGGTGAACCGGCCGAACGCCTCGCGTGCGGCACTCACCGCGTCGGTGAAGCCGGTGCTGGAACGGAACGGTGGCAGCGCGGTGGTGATCTCCTCGATCACCACCTCCCACGGTTCCTCTCCCAGGACGACCGCGCGGTCAGCGGTCGCGAGCTCCTCGGCGCCGACGTGCTCCGCTTGTCCGGAAAGGACCGTGAGACGGAACCTGTGCCCGGTCTCGTACGACGTGAACACCGCGCCACCCGAAGGTTCAGCGAAGAAGTAGGTGCCCGTGAACGGCGTCAACGTCCGTTCGGCGGCAGCGATGCGCATCCCCAGGCCGCTGCCGGAGATCCGGAGCGTGTCGGGCGAGGCGAAGACGGCCCGGATCTGCGACTCGCCGCTGCGCCACGTGAGCACGGCCGGCTCGGCGATGATCTCGGCGGGCCGCGCGGGTGTCAGGGACAGCACGGCGTGCATGCCGTTGCGGTGCGAGACCACGTGCACGTCCTGCGCGTATCTGGCCAGTCCCACCACCGGCGACAGGCCGAACCACGCGCCGGCACGGCTGAACGGGATCTCCCGCACGGAGAACTCGGTGGCCACGGGTTTCCTTTCAGTCCTTGACGGCACCCGAGGTGACGCCGGCGGCGACGAACCGCTGGGCGACCACGATGAGCACCGTCGCGGGCACGGACGCGACCACGGCGGTGGCCATGATCGAGTTCCACTCCTGGTTGTTGTTGCCGATGTAGCGGTAGATGCCGAGGGTGAGCGGCTGCAGCCGGCCACCCGAGTCGAGCGTGGCCGCGAAGAGGAAGTCCGACCACGCCCACAGGAACGCGAACAGGGCCGCGGTGACGACACCGTTGCGGCTCGCGGGCAGCACGATCGACACGAACGACCGCCACGGCCCCGCGCCGTCGATCGTGGCCGCCTGCAGCACCTCGTCGGGCACGGACGCCATGAACGAGGTGAGGATCAGCACGGCGAACGGCACCGCGATCGTCGAGTCCGCGAGAATCAGGCCCCACACCGTGTTCGTGATGCCGAGCTTGACGTAGATGCCGTAGAAGCCGAGCGCCATGATGATTCCCGGGATCATCTGCGCGACCAGCAGCACGAACCCGAGCGCTCGCCGCCCGGCGGGGCGGAGCTTGGCCAGCGAGTACGCGGCCGGCGCCGCCAGCACCAGGGTCAGCACGACCGTGCCGGCTGCGACGAGCAGGCTGGTGCCCAGATACGGCACCTGCTCGCGCAGCACCCGTTCGTAGCCCTCGGTCGTCGGGTTGACCGGGATCAGGCTGGGCGACTTGCGCATGTCGCTCATCGGCGTGAGCGACACGTTGATCATCCAGTAGACGGGGAACAGCATCACGGCGGTGAGCAGCACGCCGACCGGTGTGCGCCAGGACGTCATGAGAGCTCCTGCCTGCGCTGCACGCGGATGTACAGCAGCCCGGCCACCACGGCGATCAGGATCAGCACGTTGCCGACGGCGGCGCTGGGCCCGAAGCGCGGCAGCATGTTGCCGAACCCGAGTTCGTAGGACCAGGTGGCGAGCGTGGTGGACGAGCCGCTCGGCCCGCCCTTCGTCATGATCCAGATGACGTCGAACACCTTCAGCGTGTAGACCAGCCCGAGCAGCAGGGTGATCGCGGAGACCGGGCGCAGCAACGGGAACGTGACGTGCCAGAACGTCTGCCAGCCGCTCGCACCGTCCAATGCGGACGCCTCGTACACGTCGCGGGAGATGTTCTGCAGACCGCTGTAGAGCACGACGAGGTTGAACGGGATGCCGATCCAGATGTTCGCGATCGTCACCGACACCAGCGACCACTCCGGCGAGGTCAGCCAGTTGACCGGACCGAGGCCCACGACCTTCAGCGCCGCGTTGACCAGCCCCGACTCGCTGTTGAGCAGCCACGCCCACGTCGAGGCCGACACGATCAGCGGCAACAGCCACGGCACGAGGAACAACGCGCGCAGCGTCGCCGACAACCGGAAGCCGCGGGCGAAGAACAGCGCCGCGGCGAGGCCGATCGTGTACTGGAAGAACAGCGAGATCACGGTGAACAGCACGGTGTTGAGCAGCGCCGTGCGGAAGGTCGGGTCGCCGAACACGGTGGCGTAGTTGGCGAACCCCACCAGCGGGGCACCGCCGCTCACGAACGAGCGGACGTTGTACCCGCGGATGCTCAGGTCGACGTTGGTGAACAGCGGGTACGCGTAGCACACCGCCAGGTACGCCACGAGCGGGACGAGGAACGCCCAGCCCGCGAGCCTGGACCGCACTCGCACCTACTTCACCGACGCCTGGGCGTCCCGCAACGCCGCTTCCGGCGCCTTGGCACCGGTGAGCGCGGCCTGCACGGCACCCCACAGCGGCTGCGAGATCCTGGGGTAGCGCGTGCCGAGGTTGTCACCGGTGCGTCCCTTGGCGTTCTTGACCGCCTCGACCCACACGGTGAGCTCCGGCTGGGCGGAGACCTGTTGCTGCTGCACCGAAGGCACGGCCGAGATGTAGGTCAGCGCGGTGTCGGCGGCCAGCACCTTGTCCGGTGCGGTGAGACACGAGGCGATGCGCCCGGCCTTGGCCTCGGTGTCCTTGTTGTCCTGCACCGGCACGGTGACGAACTCGCCACCCGTCGGCGCGGGCGCGGTCCCGCCGGTGCGGCCGGGGATCGGGATGACGCCGTACTCGAAACCGGCCTTCTTCGCGTTGCCCAGCTGCCAGGTGCCGTTCTCGGCGAACGCGTACTCGCCGGTGGCGAACTCCTGCCAGCTGGTCGTCTGGGTGTTGCCGACGACCGAGTTCGGCGCGTACCCGTTGTCCAGCCAGGACTTCCACAGCTCCAGCGCGGCCTTGCCCGACGGCAGGTCGGTCAGCGACGCGCCGGCGCCCCAGAACCACGGCAGGAACTGGAAGCTGCCCTCCTCGGTGCCGATCGCGGAGAAGGTGATGCCCTTCTTGCCAGCGGCCTTCACCTTGGCCAGCGCCGCGTTCAGCGACTCCCAGTCCTTGACCCACGCCGGGTCGACGCCCGCGCCGGCCAGCACCGCCTTGTTGTAGTAGAGCGCCAGGGTGTTCGCGCCGATCGGCACGCCGTAGGTCTGACCGTCGACGGTTCCGGCGGCCACCAGGTTCGGTGAGACCTGCCCGGCGTCGAGACCGGCCTCGGAGTTCGGCTTGAGGACCCCTGCCTCGACGAGCGTGGACACCACCGGGTTGTCGACCACCAGCACGTGCGGCGCGGTGCGCTGCTGGGCCGCGAGCAGGACCTTGCTGGTCAGGTCGGTGGTGTCGTAGGCCTGGCGCTGGATCTTCACGCCGGCCTCGGCGCCGCACTTCTCGATCGTCCTCACCCACTCGGACTCGGCGGTGAACTGCGGGTACGGGTCCCAGACGGAGAAGGTGTCCGGGGTGCCGGCGGTGGGCGCGGACGAGCACGCCGCCACGGACACGACCAGGCCTACCGCGGCCAGCAGACGTGTGGATACAGGTGCGGGGAACATGGGGGT
Source organism: Lentzea roselyniae (assembly GCF_039537795.1). Lineage (NCBI taxonomy): Bacteria > Bacillati > Actinomycetota > Actinomycetes > Pseudonocardiales > Pseudonocardiaceae > Lentzea > Lentzea roselyniae. Next base: position 46,707 of record NZ_BAABBE010000002.1, on the reverse strand, counting down.
CCTTCCTGGCGGCTGCGCTGACGACAAGAGGTCGAACCGGTTCGATGCCGAGAAGCGGCGCCAACGTAAACCCCCGAGATGATGTCTTGCAAGAGGGAAAGTTCTACGATGGCGGGCAGTCGAACCGGTTCTCAGCAACGGGCCGGAGACAGGAAGCGCGCATGAACATCGGAGAGATCGCCAAGCGGGCCGGGGTGTCCCGCAGCACCGTGTCGTACGCGTTGAGCGGGAAACGGCCGGTGTCCGCGGCGACCGCCCAGCGGATCAACGACGTGATCGACGAGCTCGGCTACCGGCCCAACGCCAGCGCCCGCGCGCTCGCCGAGGGACGCACCCGCACGTTCGGGCTGGTGATACCGCCCGCGAGCACCCGGCTCACCGACGTGCAGCTCGCGTTCGTCGCGAGCGTCGTGGAGGCCGCCGCCGTCCACGACCACGACGTGCTGCTCTCCCCCAGCGGCGGCGACCACGACAGGTCGTTCGAGCGGATCGTCACCGGCCGGCGCGTCGACGGCGTGATCCTGATGGAGATCCTCCTGCAGGACCCGAGGGTCGAGCGCCTGACCAGCGCCGGGCTGCCGTTCGTGACGATCGGCCACGTCGAGGACCCTGCCGCGTCGTGGTGGGTCGACGTCGACTACGCGGGCCTGATCAGCCGCTGCGTCCGCCACCTCGCCGACCTGGGTCACTCCGACGTCGTGCTGATCAACCGGTCCGACGAGCTGGTCGCGGCGGGCTACGGCCCGGCTCTGCGCGCGACGACGGCGTTCGCCGGGACCGCGAGGGAGTGCGGCATCACCGCGCACACGGTGTGCTGCCCGGACGATCCCGCCGCCGGTGTCGCGTGCTTCGAGGAGATCAGGACCCGCTGGCCGGAGGTGACCGCGGCGGTGACGATCAACGAGGCGGCGCTGCCCGGTGTGCAACGCGCCCTGCACAGCGCCGGGCTCGACGTGCCGCGGGACTTCTCCCTCACCGGCGTGATCGCCGACCGGCTCGCCGAGGACTTCCACCCGCCGCTGACCGCCGCGGACGTGCCCGCCGGTGACATGGCCCGGCTGGCCGTCGACCTGCTGCTGGAGCAGATCGGGGACCCGTCCGCGACGCCCCGGCACAGCATGCTGGCGCCGCCGATCACGCTGCGCTCGAGTACCGGGGCGCGCCGCAGGGCGTGAGGCTTGCGAACCGGTTCGACACGCTCAATCCTTGCCTTGTCTGGATGAGTGCGCGTACGTTCTCGACCTGATCGAACCGGTTCGAGCCTCCGTGTCCCTGTTCTCGTTCGGAGTCCCCCATGGTTCAACGGCGAACTGTGCTCGCGCTCGCCGCGACACTCGTCTCGGCCGCCCTGATTCCCAGCACGAGCGCCGCTGCCACCAGCACGCTCACCATCGACCTCGGCGCCAGCACCGGAGCGTTCCACGGCGGCGCCGCGGGTTCGCTCTACGGCGTGTACGGCCCCGGCGTGCCGAGCAATGCGGCGCTCGCCGGCTTCTACCCGAAGACGCTCGCCACCAAGGCCCAGGACGGTCCCCAGCACCCCGGCGCGGACGCGCTCGAGGTGGCCGGGCCGTGGGTGGCCAACGGCGGCGGCGACGTCTACATCTACATGACGGACATCTACCGGGGCTTTCCCTACCAGCGCGCACAGGGTCAGGCCGGCCGGGACGACTTCCGCGCCAAAGTCCAGTCACAAGTGCGGCAGGTGCTCGACTCCGGCCACCGCGACCACATCGTCTACGTGCCGTTCAACGAGCCGGAAGGCAACTGGTACGGCACCGGCCAGTACAGCTACAACAACATCAGCTGGCTCAACGACCCGAAGTACTTCTTCGAGGAGTACAAGCAGATCCACGACCTCATCAAGAGCATGGACCCGAAGGCGCGCATCGCCGGGCCCAACACCTCCCTGCTCTACGACCAGGTCAAGGGCTTCCTCCAGTACTGCAAGGCGAACAGCTGCCTGCCAGAGGTGATGACCTGGCACGAGCTGTCGTCGCCGGACGTGGTGCGCAAGAGCGTGGCGAAGTACCGGGGCTGGGAACGCGAGCTCGGCATCGCGCCCCTGCCGATCAACATCGACGAGTACGCCTACCGCTACCACCTCTCCGTGCCCGGCCAGATGATCCAGTGGATGTCCGCGATCGAGGAGTCCAAAGTGGATGCCGATCTGGCGTACTGGAACATCGACGGCAACCTCAACGACTCGACCGTCGAGGCCAACAAGGGCAACGGCCAGTGGTGGCTCTTCAACGCCTACGGCCAGATGACAGGTGACACGGTGCGCGTCACGCCCCCGTCGCCTGGGCAGCAGTACACGTTGCAGGGCATCGCCACGCTCGACAAGGCCAAGCGCCAGTCCCGCGCCATCTTCGGCGGTGCGAACGGTGCAGCCGACGTGAGGTTCACCAACGTGGACCCCGCCGTGTTCGGCAGGACCGTGCACGCCAGCGTGCGCGAGATCCCGTGGACCGGTCAGGTCGGTGACTCTCCCGAACCGCGCCCGTTGCTGGACACCAGGCTCGCGGTCGCGGCCGACGGCAGCGTGGTGCTCCCGTTCACCGGCATGAAGGAGATGTCGGCCTACCAGGTGATCCTGAGCCCCGGTGCCAGCGGCAGCACGACGGCCGTCTCCGTGCCGTGGAGCCGTACCTACGAGGCCGAGAACGCCCGGCACACCGGCGACGGCTGGAGCCTCAACGGTCCCGAGGGCAGCCCGCAGAACGTAAGCAAGTTCGCCACCTCCGGCAACTACAACGTCGGCGGCCTGCGCACGGGCTCGAACGTCGTGCTGTCGTTCGACGTGGAAGTTCCGCACACCGGCGTCTACGACCTCAGCGTCTTCTCCAGCACGCACAACAAGTACGCCAGTGTCGTACCGCAGGGCCCGACCAACGTCTTCATGCGCATTGACGGCCAGCAACCGCAGGAGCTGCGTCTGCCGGTGTCGTACGCGTGGGTGGTGTGGGATCACACGGACACCCGTGTGCAGTTGAGCGCAGGCAAGCACACCATCACGCTCGCCGCGTCCGACCCGCTGGGCACCACTCGCGGTGACGCGATCATCGACAAGATCGACCTCACCGCCGTCGACGCGAACACCGACGGACGGTCGGTCTACGAGGCCGAGTACGCGGACCTCAGGAGGGCCAAGCCCCAGTACACCGTCTCGAACTCCTCGGGGCCCGGTGTGGCGGCCATCGGAATGGGCGCGTCCGCGACGTTCTGGGTCCACTCGGACCGAGACGGCTACTCGATGGTGTCCTTCGACCACGCCGGCGGCGGTCTCGGGTCGGTGAAGCTCGACGGGCGCAACGTGGACGGCGTTGTCGTCGGCGCGGGAACCCGGTCTGTGCCGTTGTTCCTCTCCGCAGGCATCAACCAGCTCGCGGTCACCGGCACCATCGGCACCCTCCGGCTCGACCGCGTCCGCACCTCCGCCGCGTTGCAGCCCGCACCGGTGAAGGTCGAGGCGGAGAGCGGAACGGTCACCGGCGCGGCCAGGATCAGCACCGGCTTCTCGTTCGCCTCCGGCGGCGTGGCGACCGGTGTCGGCGACGGCCCGGCCAACGCGCTCACGGTCAACGTCAGTGCCACGCGGCCGGGACAGCACATGCTCGTGGTCCGGTACGCCAATGCGCAGGAATCCATTCCCACGCATTACAACCCGGATCCGGTGACCCGGCACGCGGACGTCTCCGTCAACGGGATGACCCCGAAGCGCGTCGATTTCCCGAACACGTTTCACGGCAACCAGTTCCGCGACCTGGGCGTGCCGGTGTGACTGAACGCCGGGGTGAACACGATCAGGTTCACCTCGAAGGAACTGCCCAACTGGGACGGCAGGACGTACAACGAGTACGGCCAGCGCTCGAAGTACGCCCCGGAAATCGACTACGTGACGGTCGCTCCGGTGGTGGGCCGCTCCTGATCAGCGGCGGTTTCGAAAAGTTTCCACGCGTTTCGAAAATGAATTCGAAAACGCCGGCGATTGACGCTCCTTCACGCATCCTCCTACGTTGATCTTTCAACTCCCGTTCCGAGAGGACGTGGAAGATGCGCAGGCGTTTGTTCCTCGGCCTGGCCGCCACCGGCGTGCTCAGCCCCGCCGTGGCCCAGGCCGAGGCGACCGGGCGAACCGGCTGGGCCGGTACCTGGACGTCGATGCCACAGCTGTGCGAACCGCACAACATGCCGCCTCCCCCGTTCACCCAGGACGGCCTGGTGCTGGCCGATGCCACGCTGCGCCAGACCGTCCGGGTGACGGTAGGAGGACGGCGGATGCGGTTGCGCTTCTCCAACGCGTTCGGCGGCGCGGTGCTGCCGATCACCGCGGTCACCGTCGCGCTGCCGAAGGACGGCCGCGCGGGTGTCAGCGCGATCCAGCCGAGCACCGTGCGGCGGGTGACGTTCAACGGGCGGTCCTCTGTGGACGTTCCGAAGGGCGCGCTGATGGTGTCCGATCCGCTGGACTTCCCGCTGAAGCCCGGCATGAACCTCACGGTGACCGCCTATCTCGCGCGCGGGCAGGCGTCCAATGACATCACCTCGCACCCCGGTTCCCGCACCACCTCCCATCTGCTGGCGGGCAACCACGTCGAGTCAGCGGACCTCGTGGGCTCCACACCGACCGACCACTGGTACTTCCTCAGCGGCATCGAGGTGCTCTCGACCGCCTCTGCCGTCGTGATGATCGGCGACTCGCTGACCGACGGCCGGGGCTCCACCACCAACGGCAACGACCGCTGGCCCGACCAGCTCCTGAACCGCATGCCACCCGGCGTCGCGGTGCTGAACCAGGCCGCGGGCGGCAACCGCGTGCTCAACGACGGTCTGGGGCCGAGCGTGCTGGCGCGCCTGGACCGCGATCTGCTGGCACAGAGCGCAGTCCGGTGGTCGATCCTCTTCGAGGGCATCAACGACATCGGCACGGCCGCGACGACGGAAGCCGCCCAGAAGCAGGTGGCCGACGACCTGATCGCCGGCTACCAGCAGATCGTCGACCGGGCGCACGCGCGCGACATCAAGGTGTACGGCGCGACGCTGACCCCGTTCGGAGCCAGCTTCTACGACGAGGGCTTCCGCGAGGAGACAAGGCAGACCGTGAACCGGTGGATCCGCACCAGCCGCCGCTTCGACGCGGTCGTCGACTTCGACGCCGCTGTCCGCGACCCGGCCAACCCGCGGCAGCTCGTCGCCGCCGCGGATGTCGGCGACCACCTGCATCTCAACCCGACGGGCTACCGGATGCTCGCCGAAGCAGTTCCCCTGCGGCTGTTCCGTTAGGACGGCCATGCGAGTCGTCGTCGTTGGCGGAAGCGGGCACATCGGCACGTTCCTCGTGCCCCGGCTGGTGCGAGCCGGCCACGAAGTGATCAACATCAGCCGCGGCGTCCGCGGCGCCTACCTCGACGCGCCCGAATGGGAGCAGGTGCGTCGCGTCGTCGCCGACCGGCAGCGGGAAGACGAGGAAGGCACCTTCGGCGACCGGGTGGCCGGCCTGGCGCCGGACGTCGTCGTCGACCTGGTCTGCTTCACGCTCGACTCGGCCACCGCTCTGGTCGACAGCCTTCGCGGCCGGGCCGGGCACCTGCTGCACTGCGGCTCGATCTGGCGCCACGGCCCCAGTCACCACGGGCCGATCTCCGAGACCTCCGGTACCGCTCCGGTCGGCGAGTACGGCATCCAGAAGGACCGCATCGCCCGGATGCTGAAGGAGGAGACCGCCTCCGGCGGCCTGGTGACCACCTCCCTGCACCCCGGGCACATCGTCGGTCCCGGCTGGCCACCGATCGGTCCGCTGGGAAACCTCGACCCCGCGGTCTGGCACGCGCTGTCGGCCGGGCACCCGTTGCGGATACCCGGCATCGGCGCCGAGCTGATGCACCACGTCCACGCCGACGACGTCGCACACGCCTTCGAACAAGCCGTGGCGCACAGGGACACGGCGGCGGGTGAGGACTTCAACATCGTCGCCCCCACCGCGCTGAACGTCCGCGGGTACGCCCACGCGGCCGCGGGCTGGTTCGGGCAGACCGCGTCGCTGGAGCCGGTGAGCTGGGAGGAGTTCGGCCGGACCACGACGCCGGAGCACGCGGCGACCAGCTGGGAGCACCTCTACCGCAGCCACTGCATCAGCATCGGGAAGGCCAAAGCCCTGCTCGGCTTCGCACCGCGCTACGAACCCGGTCCGGCAGTGCTCGAATCAGTCCGCTGGCTGATCGAACACGACGAGCTGGAGGTGGCCCGGCCGCTCGTCGTCTGACGGAACACCTCATGCCTTCCCGGTGAACGTCCACCTTCCGTGCGGCGCCGACACCACCGACTTGCCGGGCACGTGCACCTCGGCGGTGGAGCCCACCGGCACGTCGACGGTCAGCCGCAGCACGCCGTCGACCTTGGCCCATGCCACACCGATGCGTCCGCGCACGCTCTCGAACTCCAGCCGTGCCCAGGAAATGGTGGTGGCGTTGGGCTTGACGGTGAACGTCCGGTAGCCCGCGTCACCCGGCACCAGCCCGGCGACGTGCTCGTAAAGCCATTGCGCCACAGTGCCTTTGAAGTAGTGGTTGCGAGAGCGGGTGCCGGTGTCCCACATCTCCCACATGGTGTCGGCTCCGTTCGCGAACCAGTGTCCCCAGCTCGGGTACGACCGTTCGGTGGCCATGGCGTGCGCGACGTCGGCGTGTCCGTTGTCGCTCAACGCCTTCAGCAGCACGCTCGCGCCGAGGCAGCCGACGTTGACGTGGTTGCCGCCGGCCTTCACCTCGGCCGCGAGCCGGTCCGCGACGGCCTGGACCGAACCGGCGGGCACCATGCCGAACGCGAGCGGGATGGCGTTGGACGTCTGCCGGTAGTCAGGATCCCTGGCCGTGCGGTAGTAGCCGCTCGGATCGAGGAAGGTCCTGTTGAACACCGACAGCAGACTCGCGGCGACTTCCCGGTACCGCGGCACGGGTTTGCCGATCACGTCACCGAGCTCGGCGGCGTGCAGCAGAGCGCCGTACAGGTACGCCGTCGCGGTCAGCCTCGTGTCCTCCGGCGGCAGGCCACCGGATCCGGGCGGCAGGAAGTCGCCGAGCGCGGTGACGGCGAGCCCGTCCCTGAGCCTGCCGATCTCCCAGTCGAGGTAGCGGGTGAGCACCGGCCAGTGCTGCGCGGGCAGCCGGTCGTCGCCGTAGATCCGGTACATCTCCCGCAGCACGAACGGGTACACGGTCGTCCACTCCGGCGCCGGCGCGAGCTCGCGGTAGCCCCAGCCGCCGCTCGGCACGATCACCGGCAGCTGGCCGGCCGCGTCCTGGCTGTCCGCGAGGTCGCCGAGCCACTTGGTGAAGAACTTCGCCATGCCGAACTCGGCGAGCATCGACGGCGCGCCTACCTGCGCGTCTCCGGTCCAGCCGTTCTTCTCGTAGGTCGGAGTGTCGGTCGGGATGCCGTGCAGGTTGTTCAGGACCGTGCGGCGCATCGCGGCGTCGTACTGCTCGAACAGCGGCTCCGAGCATCGGAACGTGCTCGCTCGCGGCACGTCCGAATGCACGACCCGGCCGACCAGTCGTGGTGCGGCGGTCAGGCCGGTGACCTCGACGTACCGGAAGCCCTTGTAGGAGAACTTCGGTTCCCACGTCTCCTCGCGCCCCGCGCAGACGTACTCGTCGAGCTGGATGCGGTTGCCGGTCACGTGACCGTTCTCCATCCGCACCGTGCCGTCGGGGTTGAGCGTCTCGCCGTGCTTGAGCCGGACCGTCGTGCCCGCGGGCGCGTTCACGGTGAGCTGCGTCCAGCCGGACATAGTGCGGCCCATGTCGGCGACGAACACGCCGGGCTTCGGGGACGTGATGGTCGGCGTGACCGACTCGATCACGCGGATCGGTTCGTGTTCCTGGGCTTTCAGCGTGCCCTTCGGAGCGGGCCTGACCGGTGCGGACTGCCAGGTACGGTCGTCGAAGCCGGGATTGGTCCAGTCTTTCGGGGCCAGGCGGGCGTCGTAGGTCTCGCCGGTGTAGAGCGAGTTCGACACCGTGGGACCGTCGGTGAGCCGCCACGACTCGTCCGAGGCGATGATCGTGCGCGTGCCGTCCGGGTGTTCGATCTCCAGCTGTGCCAGCAGTTTCGGCTCGTCGTGCCACGGCGGCTTCTCCCACCGCCACACGTTCGGCGTCTTCATGCCGTAGAACCCGCGCCCCAGCGTCACACCGATCGCGTTGCGACCGGGCCGGACGAGCGCGGTGACGTCGTGCGTCGCGTACAGCACGGTGTTGTCGTAGTCGGTGAAGCCGGGATCGAGCACCCTGTCACCGACGCGCCGGCCGTTGATCTCGGTCTCGTGGTAGGCCAGCCCGCTGACGTACAACCTCGCGCGCCTGACCGGTTTGCCGAGGCTGAACTCCTTGCGCAGCAACGGTGCGGGCTGTTCCTCGACCGTCACGTTCGAACCCCACGGCCCTTGCCCGTACGGGTCGAGCACGGTCGCCGGGGTCCACGCGCTGTCGTCGAAGTCCGGTGCCTGCCAACCGGTTTGCTCGGTGTCGGCCACCTTCCAGCCGGGCCCGGTGACGATCTCGCGCTGCCCGTCCGGCAGGTCCACGATCAACCGCACCAGCAGTCCAGCCGGCCCAGCCGACCGGTTCGTGGCGCGCACGGCGAGCACGATTCGCCGGCCTTGGACCAGCCTCGTGACGTCGGCGCGTTGGCCGACCTTCCACACGTCCGTCTGCTCCGGCACGTGCAGCGCCTCGGACCCGTTGACGTACAACGTGAAGTCGTCGTCCGCGGTCGCGACAAGCCTCGCCCTGACCGCGTCGGCGGGCAGGTCGACGCGGGTGCGGAACCACCGGCTCTCCGGCGGCGTGGTGGCCGACCAGATCCACGAGGCACCCGTGAAGCCGATCGAGGTGTCCGGCGCGCCGATCCACCGCGCCTGCCACGGCGTGCCGAGCAGCGCGGTCTCCCACCAGCTGTCCGTGCTCCACGCCGAGGGTCTGCCGGCACCGTCCCACACCCGCACCCGCCAGTGGTAACGCGTGCGCGGCCTGAGAGCCTTGCCACCGCAGGGAATCCCGGTGGTGCGATCGGAACTGACCTTCCCGGACTGCCACACGTCGGCACGACCGGGCGCGGTGCCGACCTCGACCTGGTAGGCCGTCTGCCGCGCACCGGTGCCACCCGCCTCGAGCACCCAGCCCAGCCGCGGCGCCGTGACATCCGTGCCCAGCAAGGTCTCCGCGTACTCGACGGTGGTGCGCACGACCCGCAACCCGCTCGCCTTCTCCTGCTCGGCCTGCGCCACCCCGACCGGCAGCGCCGTCGCGGAAAGCCCCACCGCCGATGTCTTCAGGAACACCCGTCGCCGCACGTCGTCTCCACCTTCGTCGCTGGATGAAACGTTTCAATTCCTGAGGCGACAGCCAGGGTCGTTGGGTTTGGCGGAGTGCGTCAAGACGTTCGGTGCAAGCCTGTCCACAACTGGACAGCCGGGTTGAAACGCTTCAATCGCATCGACTCCGTGCTCACCACCGTCTGAGACGGTGGTGAGCACGGCGATCTGACGATCAGGAGCACTTGCGCCCTTCGTTCACGCACTTCACGATCTGTGCCATCGTCTGTTCGGAGTTGACGTTGACGTAGTCGTTGTGGTCGGAGAACGGGTTGTGGTTCTCCTCCGGGAACGCGTCGAGCTGGTACTGGCCCTTCTCCTGCACGTCCCGCGGGATGTTGTAGGAGATGCTGATCCGCAGCTGCGGGATGGCCTTGGTGCCGCTCGGGCACTTGCCGGAGTTCTTGTCCGCGAACTTGACGTGGTCGCGGTGGTTGGCGCTGTCGGTGTTCTTGCCGTCCCAGCAGCTGGCGAAGTCGTGCACGCGCATGACCTTGCTGCCGTTCGGGCAGATCACGTACTTGTCCGACAGCCGGTCCTCGAACCCGCTGCAGGTCCAGGTGGCACGGGCGTTGGCGGGGCCGCGGCTGGTCGGCTTCGCGTCTCCGACGATCATCTTCAGGAACTTCGGCATGGCGGTGACCTTGCTGGCCGCGTTGCCCCGGTACTCGATCTTCACCTGGGCCGGCCGTTCGATCTTGCCGTTGTTGCCGACGAGCTCCAGGTTCGGGCCAGAGGGAACCGCTAGGGCCGCGTCGCCGCCGCCGTTGTTGTTACCCGCGTTGTTGCCGTTGTTGCCACCGTTGTTGTTGCCGCCGTTGTTGTTACCACCGTTGTTGTTGCCGCCGTTGTTGTTACCACCGTTGTTGTTGCCGCCGCCGTTGTCGTTGCTGAGCTTGCACGGCGCCAGGCGTTCCAGACCCTGCGGCTTCTGGACGTTGCGACCGATCGCGATGGCCATCCGGTCGATCGTGGCGACCCGCTTGTCCTTCAGCGGTCCCAGAATGGCGTTGTTGATGAAGTTCGGGCCGCCCTGCCCCTTGCTGGTCACGATCCGCTGGTTGGCCTCGGCGATCTGCTTGTCCAGCAACGCGAGGTTGCGGTCCACCTCCGCGATCGCCTGGTCCGGCACGGCACCCAGCTCGCCGCGCACCGACGGGCACTTCACAGTCGGCGTCGCATCGTCGCCGTTGCCGCCCGGCTGGCCGGCGAACTTGCGCGGAGCCTGGCCGTGGTCGCCGTGCTGGCCGTGGCCCTCCGAGCCGCCCTGCTGACCGCTGAACTTGCGCGGCGCCTGGCCGTTGCCGCCGTGTCCGGCGCCGAAGAACATCTCGCAGTCGGCGAGCGAGGTCAGGTTCGGCTTGGGCGCGCTGCGGCCGATCGCGATCGCCATGCGGTCCAGCGTGGCCACGCGCTTGTCGCGCAGCGGGCCGAGGATCGCGTTGTTGACGAAGTTCGGGTCACCGGGGTTCTCGTTGCGCGCCACCCGGTCGTTGGCCTCCTTGAGCTGCTTGTCCAGCAGCTCGAGGTTGCGGTCCACCTCGCCGCGCGCCTGCTGTGGCACGGCGGGCAGCCGGTCCTTGACCGACGGACAGGCGATGTGGGGTGCGCCCGCCTCCTTGATCTTGTCCGGCCCGGACCCCGACGAGTTCACGTTCGCCTTGGGGTTGATCCGCACGACCGGCCAGAAGTACGACGACTTGTCACCGTTCTTGCAGGTCGTCTCGGAGTCCGCGAGGCTCTCGTCGCTCGAGTCGGCGCTGATCGACAGGTTGCCGACGAAGTCGTGGACGTGCTGGGCACCGTGGGGCAGCCCTGGCTGGGCGACCGGGTTGTCGGCACTGAACTTGCCGCTCTCGTTCGTGCCGCAGTCGACGGTGAACACGCCACTGGCACCGTTTTGCTGCACCTTCGGCGTGACGACGTTCTTGGCGACCTGCTCAATGCGCACGAACGCGCCGACTGGCGCCGGCTCGCCGTCCTTGGCGGCCAGCGCCACGGTAGCGGTGCCTGCGGCCACGACGGCGACCGCCGACAACGAGGCGATCAGGCGGAACTTCCGTCTGTCGGCTTCGCGGTGTGTCATTCGTCCTCCTCGCTCATGCCGTGCATGATCGGGAGTACGTGCCAGGAGCCCTTCCGGATCAATCGGAAGTGCTGCGTCACAAGTTGATTGAGAACTCAGGCCTCGTTCGGGTAGGAAGCGCTTTCCGGCTGCCGCGGTGTGAACGTCACTCTGACAGCACCAGGTGGTAACTTGAGGTGACCGTCCACGCTCTCACCGGTGAGCAGTTCGGTCCCCGTGGCCGGGATCAGTTCCGTCTCGTCCGTGTGGTTGATCGCGAACAGGTACCGCCCCTGCTCCCCCTCCCGTTCGACCACCTCGACGTCGCGGGGCAGGTCGCGCGAGGAGATCCCGGCCTCCGCGCTCGCGGCGACCAGCACGGCGTCGAGCCCGTCCTCCCCCAGACACGTCGACACGTACCAGGCGCTGCCCGTCCCGAACGGATGCCGGGTGACTGCGGGCAGGCCGGCGGCAGGGCCGTCCACGTAGGACCACACCGGCACGGCGCCGCGCAACGTCACGACCTCGGACCACACGTCACCCGCCATCCCGCTGTCGAGGCGCACCCGCTCACCGGCGCGCAGCGGCGTGAACTCCTCCACCGTCAGGCCGAGCACGTCCCGCAACGCGCCGGGGTGCGGACCGTCGTGGATGGTGTCGTGCTCGTCCACGATCCCGGAGAAGCACGACACGACCAGGACGCCGCCGTTCTCGGCGTACCGGCGCAGGTTGGCCGACGCGGCCTCCGTCATCGCGTACAGCGCTGGCACCACGACCAGCGGATAGCCGCTCAGGTCGGCTTCCGGGTGCGCGAAGTCGCCGGTGAGGTGCAGGTCGTACGTGGCGGCGTACCAGGCTTCCGCCCGCTCGCGGGCGTCGAGGTCGGCGCTGGGCCGCCACTCCTGCCGCTGCGCCCACCACGACTGCCAGTCCCACAGCAGCGCGATGTCCGCGACCACGCGGCTGCCGCGCAGTGCGGCGAGCGCGCCCAGGGCCTCGCCGAGGCGCACGACCTCCCGCCAGATCCGGCTCTCCGTGCCGGCGTGCGGCAGCATCGCCGAGTGGAACTTCTCGGCGCCGAACCGGGAAGCCCGCCACTGGAAGAACATCGCGCCGTCAGAGCCGCGGGCGACGTGCGCGAGACTGTTGCGCGCCATCTCCCCGCGACTCTTGGCGATGTTGCGGCGTTGCCAGTTCACCGCACTGGTGGAGTGCTCCAGCAGCAGCCACGGCCGGCCGCCGGCCAGCGAACGCGTCAGGTCGGCGGTCATCGCGAGGTTCACGTGCGCGCGCTCGTTCTCGGCGATCAGGTAGTGGTCGTTGGTGACGACGTCCACCTCGCGCGCCCAGGACCAGTAGTCGATCGACTGGCACTGGGACAGCGCGGCGTGGAAGTTCGTGGTGATGGGGACGCCGGGTGACGCCTCGCGCAGGACGTCCCTCTCCCGCTTGAAGTTCGCGAGCATCGCGTCGTTGGTGAACCGCTCCCAGTCGAGCTGCTGGGCGGGGTTGCCGGCGGTCGGGGTGAGGCGTGGCGGCTGCACCTGTTCCCAGCGGTTGTAGGTCTGGCCCCAGAACGTGGTGCCCCACGCCTCGTTGAGCTCCTTGACCGTGGTGTAGCGGTCGGTGAGCCAGCGGCGGAACGCGGCCGCCGCGAGGTCGCAGTAGCAGGCGCTCACCGGTGCGCCGTACTCGTTGTGAACGTGCCACATCGCGAGGGCGGGGTGCTCGCCGTAGCGACGCCCGAGCTGCCGGGTGATCGACACCGTGGCCTGCTGGTAGGCGGGCGCGTGGTGGCAGATCGTGCCCCGGCCGCCGAACGCGTACCGCACGCCCTCGCGGGACACCGGCAGCGCCATCGGGAACTTCTCGTAGAACCAGGCGGGCGGCACGACCGTCGGCGTGCCGAGGTCGACGCGGATCCCGTTGTCGTGCAACAGGTCCATCAGCCCGTCCAGCCAGCCGAAGTCGTACTGGCCCGGCTCGGGTTCCAGCTGGGCCCAGGTGAAGATCCCGATGCTGACCATCGTCACCCCGGCCTCGCGCATGAGGCGGACGTCCTCCTGCCACACCGGTTCCGGCCACTGCTCGGGGCTGTAGTCACCGCCGTACGCCATGGCCTCCAACCCGATCGGCCAGTGCCGCCGCTCCATTCGCACCCCTGTCTCTGTGATCGTGCACAGCGAAGGAACCCGTCCAAGAACGTGCTCCCAACCGTACATTTCGCCTATTGCCCGTGTCGAGGACGCGTCTCTACTGTGAACGTGCACAGCCCACCAGCCTCCCCCCGACATCGGAGGAACGGATGCAGCGCCGCACCGCCCTCGCAGTCATCGCACTCGCCGGCTCCCTCGCGCTCACCGGATGTGACGGCGGAACCCCTGCCGCGACCGGCCCGGTCGAGCTGACCATGTGGTCCTGGGCAAGCCTGCAGAAGGTCGCGGAAATGTGGAACGCCGACCATCCCGACATCAAGGTCACCGTGCAGGAGCAGGGAGGTGGCGACGAACTCGTCACCAAGGTCATCACCGCCGCGAAGGCGGGCGACGGACCGGATCTGGTGCAGGCGGAGTACCAGATGATCCCGACTCTGGTGTCCAACGACGTGCTCACCGACGTCGCGGAGTTCGCCGGTGGCGCCGAGGACTCGTTCTCGGAAAGCGTCTGGAAGCAGGTGACCCTGGGCTCCCCCGCGGTCTACGCGATTCCGCAGGACACCGCTCCCCTCGCACTCTTCTACCGCGAGGACCTCTTCACGCAGTTCGGCCTCGCGGTGCCGAAGACGTGGACCGAGTTCGCCGAGACGGCTCGTCAGCTCAAGCAGAAGGACCCTAACCGCGCACTGACCACCTTCTCCAGCAATGACGCGGGACTTTTCGCCGGACTCTCCCAGCAGGCGGGAGCGACCTGGTGGCAAACGTCCGGCGACACCTGGAAAGTCGGCGTCGACGACGAGTCCTCGCGCAAGGTCGCCGACTTCTGGGGCGGCCTGGTGAAGGACGGAGTCATTGATAACCAACCGATGTACACGCTCGCGTGGAACAAGGCGCTGAACGACGGCACTCAGATCGCCTGGGTGAGCGCGGTCTGGGCGCCGGGCACGCTGACCACCAGCGCGCCGGACACCAAGGGGAAGTGGAAGATGGCGCCGCTGCCGCAGTGGACCGCCGGGGCGACCAAGACCGGCAGCTGGGGCGGTTCGGCCACCGGAATCACCGGCAAGGCGGCCAAGAGCGGCAAGGCGCAGGCCGCCGCGAAGTTCGCCACCTGGCTCAACACCGACCCCAAGGCCATTGCCGCGCTGGTGAAGGAAGCGGGTGTCTACCCGGCCGCCACCGCCGCGCAGAGCAGCGGCGCGCTCACCACCCCGGAGTTCTTCCAGAACCAGCCCGACTTCTACGCGCTCGCGGCCGACATCGCGAAGGGCACCGCGGCGGCGGGCTGGGGACCGAACGTGAACGTCGCCTACAACACCTTCAAGGACGCGTTCGGCAAGGCGGCCACCGAGAAGTCGTCGTTCCCCGCCGCGCTCAGGACGGTGCACGAGACGACTGTCGCGGACATGAAGAAAAACGGCTTCAAGATCGAGGGCTGAGATGGCTCACACCAGGCGGCTCGTGCCGTACGGCTTCCTCGCGCCCGCGATCGTCCTGTTCGGACTGTTCTTCGCACTGCCGATCGGCTACGCCGTCCACCTGAGCCTGCACTCTTTGCAGGTCAAGGGCCTGGGACTCGGCCGCAACGCCCGTGAGGAGGTGTGGGTCGGGCTGGACAACTACGCCACCGCGCTGGCCGACCCGGAGCTCCTCGCGGGCGCGGGCCGGGTCCTGCGGTACGGGGCGATGCTCGTGCCCGCGATGCTCGGTCTCGCGCTGCTGTTCGCGTTGCTGCTGGACCTGCCGCGCACGAGGTTCCGCGCGTTCTCCCGGCTCGCGATCTTCCTGCCCTACGCGGTGCCCGGCATCATCGCCTCGCTGCTGTGGGGGTTCCTCTACCTGCCGAGCGTCAGCCCCGGCTACTTCCTGCTGAACGCGGCCGGGTGGAGCGGTCCCGACCTGCTGCACGGCGACGGGTTGTTCCTGGCGCTCACCAACATCTCGGTGTGGGGTGGCACGGGCTTCAACATGGTCGTGATCTACACCGCGCTGCGTGCCGTCCCGCCCGAGCTGTACGAGTCGGCACGGCTGGACGGCTGTTCCGAGGCGCAGATCGCGTGGCGGATCAAGATCCCGCTGATCAGGCCGTCGCTCGTGCTGACGTTCTTCTTCTCCACCATCGCCACGCTGCAGGTGTTCGCGGAACCGATGACGCTGCGACCGCTGACCAACTCGCTGACCTTCACCTGGAGCCCGTACATGAAGGTCTACCGGGACGCTTTCGTGCAGGGCGGCCTTCACTCCGCCGCCGCGACGGCCGTGGTGATCGCGGCGGTCACGCTGCTGCTCTCGTTCAGCTTTCTCAAGCTGGTCAACAGACGGGCCGCGTCGTGAAGCGCCGCACGTCGTGGGTGCCGACGCTCGTGTTGCTGCTGGGCGCGGTGTACTGCCTGATCCCCGTGCTGTGGGTGCTGATGGCGGCGACGAAGAGCCGCAGCGAGCTGTTCAGCACCTTCACGTTCCTGCCCGGCAGCGGGCTGTGGTCGAACCTCGCCGAGCTCACCGCGTACCGCGACGGGGTGTACTGGCTGTGGATGCTCAACTCGGCGCTGTACGCCGGGGTGGGCGCGCTGCTGTCCGCCGTGGTGTCGGCGGTGAGCGGGTACGCGCTGGCCAAGTTCGACTTCCGCGGCCGCGGCGTCATCTTCACCGTGATCCTCACCGGTGTGCTGATGCCGCCGATCACGCTGGCCGTGCCGCAGTACCTCCTGCTGGCGAAGGTCGACCTGGCCGGGACGTACTGGTCGGTGCTGCTGCCCAGCATCCTCAGCCCGTACGGCATCTACCTGGCCCGCGTGTACGCCGCCGCCGCCGTGCCGGACGAGGTGCTGGAGGCCGCCAGGATGGACGGGGCCCGTGAGCTGCGGCTCTTCACCTCGATCGCCTGGCCGATGATGCTGCCGGGGCTGGTGACGATCTTCCTGTTCCAGTTCGTCGCGATCTGGAACAACTTCCTGCTGCCCTACGTCATGCTCGCCGACGACGGCACGTTCCCGGTCACGGTCGGCCTCTACAGCCTGCTGCAGCAGGGCGCGAGCAGACCCGCCCTCTACACCCTCGTGATCACCGGCGCACTGCTGTCGATCATTCCCCTGATCGCGCTGTTCCTGGGCTTGCAGCGCTACTGGCGGGTCGATCTGCTGTCGGGAGTCGTAAAGTCGTGACCACCAACCGGAGCAGATGAGGGCCGATGACGGACACAGCGCCACGACGGCGGGCACGCGCTCAGCGGCCGCCGACGATCATCGACGTCGCCGAGCACGCCGGTGTCTCCCGTGGCACGGTGTCACGCGTTCTGCAGGGCGGGCACAACGTGAGCCCCGCCGCCAGGGAGGCCGTCGACGCCGCGATCCGCAAGCTCGGCTACGTGGTGAACCGCGCGGCCCGCAGCCTCGTGACCCAGCGGGCCGGTTCGGTCGCGTTCCTGCTGTCGGAGACCCAGGACCGGCTGTTCGCCGACCCCAACTTCACCACGCTGCTCACCGGGTGCACCACCGCCCTGGGCGAGCACGACATCCCGCTCATCCTGATCACCGCGGGCACCGACGCCGAACGCCGCCGCATCCTGCCGTTCCTGTCGGCGCACCACGTCGACGGAGTGCTGCTGATCTCCTCGCACCGCGGCAACCCGATGATCGAGCACCTGCGCCGGGCGAACCTGCCGTTCGTGTGCTGCGGCAAGCCGCTCGGCGAGCGCGGCACGCTGTCCTACGTCGCGTCCGACGACCTGGAGGGCGCCAGGACGATGGTGCGCCACCTGATCGAGTCCGGCCGCAGGCGCGTCGCGACCATCGCCGGCCCGCAGGACATGCCCGGCGGGCTCGAACGGCTGCAGGGCTACCGCGAGATGCTCGCCGAGCACGGCATCGCGTACGACAAGCGGCTGGTCACGACCGGCGACTACAGCCGGGCGAGCGGTGAGGCGTGCATGCAGCAGCTGCTCGCCACGGCGAAGGACATCGACGCGGTGTTCGTCGCGTCCGACCTGATGGCCGACGGAGCGCTGGCGGCGATCGAGCGGGCGGGCCTGCGTGTGCCCGATGACATCGCTGTCGGCGGTTTCGACGACTCACCGGCCGCGACGGCCGTCCATCCCCCGCTCACGACGATCCGCCAGCCGTGGAGCCGGATCAGCGAGATGATGGTGCGCCAGCTGCTCGCACAGATCGCCGGCGAGGGACCCGCGACGGTCATCCTGCCCACCGAGCTCGTGGTCCGCGAGTCCGCTTGATCTTTCTCGACGAATTGGGACGCATTCGACTGAATTCGACTGTGCACGTTCACATCATTCGACATTCTCACTCTTGAATAGATCTCTCAATTGCGGTTCTATCAATGTAGATGCCGCGCACGAACACTGTGCACGTTCACAGAACTCAAAGGAGAGATCTCATGACCGCGCACGGCACCAGCCGCGCGGGAAGAGCCGCCGCTTTCCTGTCGGTGCTGGCACTTTCCGCGACGCTGCCGGCCCCTGCCGCCTCCGCCGCGTCGCTGACCATGCGAGGCGCCGACGTCTCGACCGTCCAAAGGGCATTGGAGCTCGGGGCGGAGTACTACGACGCGAACGGCACCGCCAGGGATCCGCTCGACGTCCTCCAGGGTGTCGGCGTCAACTACGTCCGCCTGCGCATCTGGAACAACCCGCGCAGCGGCTACAACAACAAGGCCAAGGTCCTGCAGTACGCGAAGACCGCGAAGGCCAAGGGCCTCAAGCTGCTCGTCGACTTCCACTACTCCGACACGTGGGCGGACCCAGGCAAGCAGGCCAAACCCGCGGCCTGGGCGAACCACGGCATCAGCCAGTTGCAAACGGACGTCTACAACTACACCTACGACGTCTGCAACAGCCTCAAGGCACAGGGAACCGCGCCGGACAGCGTGCAGATCGGCAACGAGATCAACACCGGCATGCTGTGGGACGACGGCAGAGTCGTCAACAGCAACTTCACGAACCTCGGCCGTCTGCTCAAGGCCGGTTACAACGCCACGAAAGCGTGCAACCGGAGCACCCAGGTGATCATCCACACCGCGAACGTCCGCACCGGTCCACGCTGGTTCTACGACGGCATTCGCGCCCAGGGCGTCCAGTGGGACATCACCGCCCTGTCGTACTACTGCTACTGGCACGGCAGCATGTCCGCGATGGCCGGCGTGGTGGCCGACGTGCGGTCGCGGTACGGCAAGCCGGTCGTCCTCGCCGAGACCGCTTACCCGTACACCACGGCGAACCACGACGGCACGGCGAACGTGATCAGCGCCGCGCAGCCGTGCGCGGGCTATCCGGCGACGCCCGCCGGGCAGGCGGCCAACTTCACCGCCGTGCAGAACACGGCCCGCAACGCCGGTGCGATCGGCGTCTTCTACTGGGAGCCCACCTGGCACGCCGTGCGCGGCAACGGCTGGGACCCCGCCGACATCGCCAACTCCGGCAACGGCTGGGAGAACCAGGCCGTGTTCGACCGCACCGGGCGCCTGCTGCCCGGCATCCGCTGGACGTCCTGACAACGATGTTCCGCTAGCTCCGAGTTCTCTTTCGCCGCCCCTGCCAAGGAAGAGGTACCTCGTCATGCCCGGAATCCGTCTGCTGCGCCGAGCGGCGATCGCCTGCACGGCCGCCGTCCTCGCGTCCACCGTCGCCGCGGTTCCGGCGGCCGCCGCCGACAACCCCTACCAACGCGGGCCGAACCCGACCCGCGAGAGCGTCGCCGCCAGCCGCGGCACCTTCGCCACGGCCGAGACGAGCGTGGGCGGCGGCAACGGCTTCGCCGCGGCGAAGATCTACTACCCGACCGACACCGGCCAGGGGAAGTTCGGCGCGATCGCCGTCGTGCCCGGCTACACGGCGACGTGGGCGGCAGAAGGCGCGTGGATGGGGCATTGGCTGGCCTCGTTCGGGTTCGTCGTGATCGGCATCGACACGCTCAGCCGCAACGACTGGGACGTCGCGCGCGGCACCCAGTTGCTGGCCGCGCTCGACTACCTGACCCAGCGCAGCTCGGTGCGCGACCGGGTCGACGCGACCCGGCTCGCGGTGATGGGCCACTCGATGGGCGGTGGCGGCGCCATCTCCGCCGCCCTGCGCCGGCCGTCGCTGAAGACCGCGATCGGCAACGCGCCGTTCAGCGCCTCGCAGAACCTGAACAACATGCAGATCCCCACCGCGCTGCTGGCAGGTCAGCGGGACGGGACGACCACCCCCTCGTCGATCTCCGGCTACTACAACCAGATCCCCGCAGGCGTCGAGAAGATGTACCTCGACCTCACCGGCGCCGGACACGGTTTTCCCACCTCGAACAACTCGGTGATGACGCGCAAGGTCATCCCGTGGATGAAGATCTTCATCGACAACGACACGCGCTACCACCAGTTCCTGTGCCCGTTGATGGACAACACCGGGATCTCGGCCTACCGCAGCACCTGCCCGCTGATTCCCGGTGACCCGACGCCTCCCGCGGACACCTACAGCCTGGTGGGCGCTGCCTCTGGCAAGTGCGCGGACGTCGAGGGCGTGTCCCAGGCGAACGGCGCCAGGCTGCTCCTGTGGACCTGCAACGGTCAGGTCAACCAGCGGTGGACCCAGACCGCCGCCGGTGAGCTGCGTGTCTACGACAACCCGAAGTGCATGGACGCGGGCGCTTCCGCTCAGGGCACACGGGTGACGATCAACGCCTGCAACGGCGGCAACAGTCAGAAGTGGACGGTCAACGCCAACGGCACGGTCACGAACGCCGCTTCCGGGCGTTGCCTCGACGCCGGCGGCACGGCCGACAACTCGCCGGTCGTGGTGAACACCTGCACCGGTGGCTCCAGCCAGAACTGGAGCAAGCGGTCATGAGCGGCACCTCTCCGTTCACCGGCTACAACTTCGTCAACATGTGACAGGAGAACCGTGTACCTCAAGCGTCTGGCGCTCCTCACGGCCGCACTGAACGCGGCCGTGCTGGCGCCGATCCCCGCGTCGGCCGCACTGCCACCGCAGTGCTCAGGCACCGCGCCGATCAGGTGCAGCTTCAACCTCGCCCCCGGCAACTACGACGTCACCGTGGAACTGGGAAGCACCAGCAAGGCCGCCAACACCTCCATGTCCGTGGAGGCACGCAGGCAGATCCTCAACCCCGTCTCCGCCACCTCCGGCCAGCTCGTCCGCACCAGGGCGACGGTCAACGTCCGCAGCCCGGAGGGGCAACCCACCGGGCAGGGCGGTACGGGCACGTCCGGCCTGCAGATCACGTTCAGCGGCACCGCACCCGCGGTCAACTCGCTGACCGTGACCCCCGCGCAGGCTCCCCTGGTGGCGTACCTCGCCGGCGACTCGACCGTCTGCGACCAGCCGACCGCGCCCTACACCGGCTGGGGTCAGTACCTGCCGTCGCGGATCCGTGAAGGCGCGGTCGTCGCCAACTACGGCGACTCCGGCGAGAGCTCGGGCAGCTTCCTGTCCAACCGCGCGCTGTTCCCCACGATGAAGCCGCTGATCAAGAGCAAGGACCTGGTGTTCATCCAGCTCGGGCACAACGACAAGACCACGAGCGCGACCACGTTCCGCGACAACCTCGCCAAGTTGGTCAGCGGCGTCCGGGAGCGCGGCGGCGTCCCGGTGCTGATGACCCCGCCGGTGCGCAGGTTGTTCAGCGGCGACCGGCTCACCGGTGCCGCGCTGCACGTCAACAGCGTGGGCGTCGACCTGCCCGCGGTGATCAGGGCGCTGGGCCGCAGCGCGAACGTGCCGGTGATCGACCTGACCGCGAAGAGCAAGGCCCTGGTCGAGTCGATGGGACCGTCGGCGTCCCAAGCCCTCTACCTCACGAGGGAGGCGGGCGACAACACCCACTTCTCCGCGCGAGGCGGCGCGGAGATGGCTGGACTCGTCGTGCAAGGCGTGCGTGAGCTGAACCTGCCGTTGGTCAGCTACCTGCGCTGAGCCCATCCAGCCGCTGGCCCTGGCGTGGCGGCGCCAGGGCCAGTTTCCAAATCCGCCCTTCCCGGAAAGGAGGCGCCATGCCACGACTGTCCGCGGTCGCCCTGCTGGTGAGCGCGCTTCTCGCCGTCCCCCTCAGCGCTTCGGCCGCACCGGTGACGGTGACCAACGGAACCCAGTTCACCGACACGTCCGGCAACGTCGTGCACGCCCACGGCGGCGGCATGATCAAGGTCGGTGCGCACTACTACTGGTTCGGTGAGAACCGCAATCCCGACAACACCTTCAAGGCGGTGTCGGTCTACCGCTCGACGGACCTGAAGACGTGGGAGTTCCGCAACAACGTCCTCACCAACTCGTCAGCCACCGAACTGCGTCTGGCGAACATCGAACGACCGAAGGTCATCTACAACAGCACCACCCGCCAGTTCGTCATGTGGATGCACAAGGAGAACGGCCGGGACTACAGCGAGGCCCGCGCCGCCGTCGCCACCTCGTCCACGGTGGACGGCAACTACACGTGGCGCGGCAGCTTCCGCCCGTTCGGTCACATGTCCCGCGACATCACGTTGTTCAAGGACGACGACGGGACCGCCTACATGGCCTCCGCCGCACGCAACAACGCCGACCTCCACCTGTACCGGCTCAACGCCGACTACACCCAGGTCAGCACGCTGGTGCGAGTGCTGTGGCGAGGCGTCTCCCGCGAATCTCCCACCTTCTTCAAACGGAACGGCGTCTACTTCCTGGTCACCTCCGGGGCGACCTACTGGAACCCCAACCAGCAGAAGTACGCGACCGCGACCAGCATGACCGGAACGTGGAGCGGGCTCGCGAACGTCGGCGACTCCACCGCCTACCGCAGCCAGACCGCGTTCGTACTGCCGGTGCAGGGCACCGCGACCACGTCCTACCTGTACCTCGGCGATCGCTGGGCGGGAGCGTGGAAC
Source organism: Lentzea roselyniae (assembly GCF_039537795.1). Taxonomy (NCBI): domain Bacteria; kingdom Bacillati; phylum Actinomycetota; class Actinomycetes; order Pseudonocardiales; family Pseudonocardiaceae; genus Lentzea; species Lentzea roselyniae. Next base: position 24,239 of record NZ_BAABBE010000002.1, on the reverse strand, counting down.
CGTCCGGTCAACGAGTCGCAGTACGTGTGGCTGCCGCTGAAGTTCCCCACTCCCAGGACCATCACCATGTCCTGGCACCAGAGGATCAGCATCGACACCGCCACCGGTGTCGTGCAGGGCCTCTGACCCGAGTTCGCGCACGGACCGGCCCTGGTGACGGCGAGGTCACCAGGGCCGGCGTGACCACCGGGGCGGGCGTGCTGACTTCGGGGTCGCGCCCGCACCGGCGGCCGATCAGGAGGTCGTGCAGGTGTTGCCGTTGAGCGTGAACGAGGCCGGCGCCGGGTTCGACCCGTTGTACGTGCCGTTGAACCCGATGCTCGCCGACGCGTTCGGTGCCAGCGTGCGGTTCCAGGTCAGGTTCGTGGCGGTGACGTCGGCGCCGGACTGGGTGAACGTGGCACCCCAGCCGGGCAGCGTGACCCGCTGGCCGTTGGCGTAGCTGAACGCCAGGGTCCAGCCGTCGATCGCGCTGGTGCCCGTGTTCGTGATGGACACGCTCGCGGTGAACCCGTTGCCGCCGCCCCAGTTCTGGGCCGAGTAGCCGACCTTGCACGTGCCGGTGCCGCCGCCCGTGCCGGTCGTCGCCGTCGCGATGCCGGAGTTCGCCGAGACGTTGCCGGCCGCGTCCCTCGCCCGCACCTGGTACCGGTACGTGGTCGACGGGGTCAGGCCGCTGTCGGTGAAGGTCGCCGACGCGACCGGGCCGACGAGGGTGAACGACCCGCTGCCGACCGCGCGGAACACGTCGTACCCGGTGACGCCGACGTTGTCGGTCGACGCGGCCCAGGTCAGCGTGAGGCCGGTCGAGGTGACGCCCGACGCGGCCGGAGTGCCCGGGGTGGACGGTGGCTCGGTGTCACCGGGGCCTCCGCCGCCGAAGATGGTGGCTTCCTTCGAGGTCTGGCGGACACCGTTGGCGCCGTTGAGGAAACGCTCACCCCACGGCGTGAGACTCGCCGGGTTGAAGGAGTTGGTCATGTCGAGGTAGCCGACATCGCTGCTGTTGCCGCTCCACGACCAGCCGAGGTAGCCGAGTCCGCGGGCCTGGGCCTGCGCCATGATCGTGTTCTCGTCCGGGTCGCCGTCGCTGTGGTTGTGCCCGAACTCGCCCACCACCAGCGGAAGGCCGGCGGTCTGGAACGCGTTGAAGTAGGCGTTGATCTCGGCCGCGGTGTCGTACACGCCGTACATGTGGACGGAGAACACCATGTTGCGCAGCGGGTCGGCGTTGAAGACCGACGCCGCGTTGTCGCGCATGATGTTCTGCCAGTCCTGGCCCCACATCGGCGCGTCGGCCATGATGAGGTGCTGCAGACCGGCGCCGCGCAGGCGGCTGATCGCGCTGCTCGTCGCACTCGCCCAGGTGGCGCTCACGGACGCGTTGTTGCCGAACGGCTCATTGCCCAAGTTGACGATGACGTAGTTCTCCTGGCCCTTCAGCACGTTCGCCACGCTGAGCCAGTACGTCGCCGCCTGGTCCAGGGACGCGGCGCCGCTCTGCTCGCCGTAACCCGTGGTGTCGTGGACTTCCAGCACGCAGATCATCTTGTTCTGCTTGCACAGCGAGATGACGTTGGCGACCTCGGTGGCCGGCGTCGGTCCCCACCGCTGACCGCTGCCGAGCACCACGCGAACAGTGTTGGTGCCGAAGGACTTCATGTCCGCGAAAGCCCTGTTCTGGGTCGGGTACCAGACGTAGGCGTGGTTCACGCCGCGCATCACGAACGGCGTGCCGTTGGCCTCGACGACCCGCGTGCCCTCGACGTGCAGCCCGACCGCCGGCGTGGGACCGCCGGCCAGCGCCGCGACCACGGCCGGGTACCAGCGGCTTTCGATCTTCTGGATGCCGGTGGTGCTGTTGGGGTGGACGCCGTCGGTCGTGTCCGTCGCGGTGCTGAAGCCGGTCCACTGGTCGACGACGGTGATCGGCGAGGCGGCGGTGCTGTTCGCCTGCGCCCAGCCGGGGATCGCGTTGTTCAGGTCGACCACCCGCTGCCCGCACGCTGAACAGCCGGACGGGTTCATCGGGATGATCTTGGCGACGATCAGCTTGATCGCGGGGTTGCTCGCCCGCATCTGGCCGAGCATCGTGGTGTAGGCGTTGAGGATCGTCTGCGCTGAGATGTTGTTCCAGACGTCGTTGGTGCCCAAGTGCATCAGCACGATGTCCGGGCGCGCCGACGACAGCCAGCCGGGAAGCTGGTTGTCCCGCACGATGTTCGTGGCGAGGATCCCGCCGTGACCCTCGTTCTCGCCGTCGTAGGGGAACCCGCAGCCCGGCGCAGGGAGTGAGCCGACGAAGTCGACGTCGGTGTGCCCGGTGTCCTGCAGGTGTTTCCACAGCAGTGCCCGCCAGCAGCCCGGCGAGCCGGTGATGGAGTCGCCGAGTGCCATGATCCGCGTGGGCGCGGCGGCACCGGCCGGGGCCGGAGCGATGACCGCGCAGGCCGCCAGGAGCAGGCCGGCCACCACCGCTCGGAGAAATCGCCAGGTCAAAACGACCTCCTGGGGGGATGTGCGACAGGGGAAGGTCCGATTTCCGGGAGCGCTCCCAGAAATCGGACTGTAACCACGGGGAAATCCGGTGCCACACCGCCGAGTGGCCCACCGGCACAGCCTGTCCGTTTGCGGACAACCCGTTGACATCGGCTTGTCCGGCAGGACAGATCTCAGCCGTAGATCGTGGCTTGCTTCGAGGTCTGCCTGACCCGTTGGCACCGTTGAGGAACCGCTGTCCCCACGGCGTCAGCCGCGACGGGTCGAACGAATGGACCATGTCGAGGTACGCCACATCGCTGCTGTTGCCGCTCGACGACCACCCGAGGTAGCCGAGTCCGCGGGCCTGGGCCTGCGCCATGATCGTGTTCTCGTCCGGGTCGCCGTCGCTGTGCCGGTCACCGAACTCGCCCACCACCAGCGCAGCCCCGCCGACCGGAACGCGTCGAAGTAGGCGTTGACCTTCGCCGCGGTGTTGTAGACGCCGTACATGTGCACGGAGAACACGGTGTTGCGCTGCGGGTCGGAGTTGAACACCGAGGCGGCGTTGTTCCGCATGATGTTGTTCCAGTCCTGGCCCCACATCGGCGCGTCGGCCATCAGCAGGTGCTGCAGACCGGCACTGCGCAGCTTCCTGATCGCGCCGGTCGTCGAGCTCGCCCACCGAGAGCTGACCGACGCGTTGCCGAACGGCTCGTTGCCCAGGTTGATGACGACGTAGTTCTCCTGCCCCTTCAACGTGTTGACGATGCCGACCCAGTAGTTCGCCGCCTGGTCCAGGGTCGCCGCACCGCCCTGGTCGCCGTACCCCGTGGTGTCGTGCACTTCCAGCACGCAGATCAACCTGTTCTGCTTGCACAGCCCGATGATCCGCGAGGCCTCGGACGCGGGCGTCGCGCTCCACCGCTGCCCGCTGCCCAGGACGACCCTGACCGTGTTGGCGCCGAAGGACTTGATGTTCGCGAACGAGCTCGTCTGGCTCGGATACCAGGCGTACGCGTGGTTCACGCCGCGCATCACGAACGTGGCACCGTTCGCCTCGACGATCCGCGGGCCGTTGACCCGCAGACCGACCGCCGCGGCCGCAGGGGTGTCGGCGGAGACAGCGGGAGCGGCGATCACCCCGTGGCCAGCAGCAGGCAGGCCACCACCGCACGACGAAATCGCCAGGCCATCAGAGCCTCCCGCAGACAACGTTGTCAGACGTTCGCGAGGCCAAGGCTCGTGAACGTGCACAGCGAGGAAATCGGCGACAGCTCAGATGGAACAGCACATCAGAGATCGAAGCAAGCCTTGAAGTTTCCAGCGCTGTGCACGTACACAGTCCTCTAGCGCCGCAGAGCGGCGATCTCCTGTGTGGTCAGCACCCGGTTCCACACCGTCAACCTGCGCATCTTGCCCTTGAGGTACCGGCCGGCGGAGTTCGACGTGTCATGCGGATTCACTGTCACACCGTCGAATTTCGCGAATTCGACGGCATTGTCGAACAAACGCGCGGTGCCGTTCGCCAAGGTGCAGGTGATGGTGTGCCAATTGCCGCGCGGCAAAGCTTGTTCGCCGCCGACGTCGAGCTCGCCGAGATCCCACAGCGAATAGGGCGTCCGCTGAGCGCTGTCGATCCACACCTGCGCGGACACGGTCAGGCCGTCGAGTCCGGTCGTGAGGTTGTCCGGCAGCTGCAGCTGACCGTCCGTGCCGCCGAAGACGAGCCCGGCAGGAGAGCGGCCGACGTCACCGCGGATCGTCGCCGTACGGCCGTTTCCGGACCGGTCCGCGATGGCCGAGCCGGTTCCGCCGGTCAGGTCGTAGTCGGCCACGACGCCCTTCTTGTTGCCGCGCACCGGTGGCGGGCCCTGCCGCAGCCGTTCGAGCTCCGCCTTCGACACCGGCAGCACCGTGCCGTGACGGGGTTTCGCGGGCAGCTGGTAGTCCGCGGGGATCGACCAGTTCGGGTTCTCCAGCGAGTCGGTGACGAACGGGAGGTAGCCGCGGCGCGGTGTCTCGTCCATGAAGACGTAGAACTTGCTGCCGTCGTTGGACTTGAACGCCGTCGGCCCCTCGACCCAGTCGGTGCCGAGCCGGGTGCGGACGCAGTCGTCGACGAGCTCCCAGTTGCGGGGCCCGGTTCCCGGCAGGTCCACCGCCCGCAGGTCCTTCGACCGCTCCAGCACGATGTCCCGCGTGCACGACCCGATGACCTTCTCGTCCGTCGTGAAGCGGTAGTAGTACTCGCCTTCCTTGAGGACGGTGGAGTCGATCACGCCACTGCCGGGGTCGTTCCAGACCTGTGGGGTGGTGAACGTGCGGAAGTCGCGGGTCGTGGAGTACATCATCCGCGGGTACGTCGAGCCGGTGTGGCCGGGGTCCGCCGCCGAGTACACGTTGGACGCCCAGTAGACGACGTAGGCGCCGATCAACGGGTCGTAGGTCGCTTCAGGGGCCCACGTCATACCGGCCGTCGCGTCCGACACCAGGACGTGCCGTTGTTCCGACCAAGTGACGAGATCCGTCGACTCCCAGATCTCCAGGTACCTGCTGCCGTGCCGCATCGCGGCGTCCCAGCCGCGCCCGTCGTGGATCTGCAGGTCGGTCGCGACGAGGAAGAACCTGTCGCCCTCCGGACTGCGGATGATGAACGGGTCGCGCACGCCGGTCTCGCCGTGCTTCGACCTCAGCACAGGGCGGCCGCCGTTGAGCTCGTCCCAGTGCAACGGGTCGTTGCCCCTGCTGACCGCGAAGTGCACCTGTTCGGTGTCCTCGCTGGCTTCGCCGGTGAAGTACGCGAACATGTACCCCTCCATCGCCGCCTTCCTGGGCAGCGGGAGCACCGTGAGCGTGAAGTAGCGGGTGCTGGTCGTGTACCCCTTGGTCGCCTTGACCGAGAGGCGAGCGAGGCGCGGGCGGGATCCGGCCGGCGGCCTGGTGACCTCACCTGTGGCGGTGACGACACCGGGATCGCTGCTCTGCCAGGTGAACTTGACGTCGCGGGCACCCTTGACGGGCAACGTGATGTTGCCGCGGATCGCGTCCTCGTCGTGGATCACGATGGCTTTCAACGCGTTGTCGACCTTCTGCCGGTCGGTGATGTCCTCCAGCACTGTCACGGCGAAGTCGCGCGTGGCCGTGTAGCCGGCGTAGGTGGCCGTCGCTGTGAGCGTCAACGTCACATCGCCGGTCCGCGGCGCGGGTCGGGTGACGACGCCGGTCGCCGACATCACCGAGGGCCTGCTCGACTCCCAGGAGATCACCGAGCCACCCGGGGTTCTGGTGGGGAGCGTGAGGTTCTCCGTCACGGCCGACGTGTTTCCCAGGTTGAGAGCCGCGACGTCGGCGGCAGGCCGGCCCGCCGCCGTTCCCTTCCCCAGTTCACGTGCTTCGCCCGCGCTGAGCGCCCGGCCGTAGAGGCGGAAGTCGCGGATCTTGCCCTTGAGGTGCTGATCCAGCGGGTAGACCGAGCGGCCGAGGTGGTTGGCCGTCGTGGTGCCGCCGCCGATGGAGCCGGGAGTGATGGTCACGCCGGTCTTCCTGGCGACCGCGACGCCGTCCTCGTAGAGGATCGCGGTACCGCTGCCCAGCGTGTAGGTGATCGTGCGCCAGCTTCCGCGCGCGAGGTTCCGTCCACTGTCGACGGTCTGCTCGGTGGACCAGTTGCCGGTCGCGATCGAGGCGCGGAACTGGTCGCCCGTGGCGAACAGGTAGCCGTTCCCGCTGTTGTCCAGGGTGTTGCCGAGGCCCCAGAGGAAGTACGGGACCGGCTGGTCGGCCGCGATCTCGACCTGAACCGAGACAGTGACGTCGGTCAGGCCGCGAAGCACGTTGTCGGGCAGGCGGACGTGGCCGCTCGTGCCACCGAGCCGGAGGCCTTCCGCGCCCAGCCAGGCGGTGTCACCGCTGACCGTGCCGTCGCGGCCGAAGCCGGACGTGTCGGGCACCGTCGTGCCGCTGGCCTGAGTGAGGTCGTAGTGCACCACGAGACCGTCGTCGAGCGTCGCGGCCGAGCTGGTCGTGACCGAGATCGCGAGCCCGGCCGCGGTGAGGGCGACGGCGACGAGCGCCGACGTGAAAGTGAGATGACGAAAGGACATGCCGACCTTTCCCGACGGGCGCGCGAAGGCGCCCGGAACAGGCTGAAAAGGGGAACACGCGGACAGTCCCTGAAGTGAGCGCCAACATAGCTGGCACTCGATAGATCGTCAATGAACCTGGCGGGCGGGGCGGGAGAGGCCCCGCCCGCCGGGCGGTCATTTGCCCATGGTCTCGAGCGACCGCTGGGCGGCTGCCAGGCCGTCCTTCGGCGTGACGACACCGTCGCAGATCTCGCCGATGATCGTCCCGAACGCCTTCTGCATGCCGCCCCACTCCGGCGTCATCGGTGGTGTGAACGCGAACTCCGCGGACTCCTTGAACGCCGACATGTTGATGTCCGAGATGGCCCACGCCGGACGCAGGAAGTCCTCACTGTCCTGCACCTCCTTGTTGGCCGGTGCGTCCTGCCCGCTGGTGGCGATGGGTTTCTGCCCCTCGGCACTGGTCAGGAACTCGAGCACCTTGAACGCGAGCTCGGGACGCTTGCTGGACTTGGTGATCGCGAGGCCGCTCTGGAACGAGATCGTCGCCTGCTTGGTGTTCTTGAACAGCGGCGAGATGCCCCACCGCACCTGCGGGGTCTCCTTGAGCGAGGCGATGTTCCAGAAGCCGGTCATGATCATCGCGGCGTTGCCCTGGGCGAAGAGCTTGTCCGGGCTGGAGACCTTCAGCGCCTCGTAGTCCTTTTTGGACGGCGCGACGCGGTGCTTGTGCACCAGGTCGGCGTAGAACTGCATCGCCTTGACGTTCTCCGGCGAGTTGATCACCGGCTTGCCCGCGTCGTCGAGGACCCTGCCGCCGTTCTGCAGCATGAACGCCATCCACCACGGCCACCAGTCGCCCGCGGCGAAGCCGTACCGCATGGTCTTGTCGCCTTCCCTGACCGTCAGCTTCTGCGCGGCAGCCAGGAAGTCCGGCCACTTCCAGTCGGCGGTCGGGTAGGCGACACCGTCCTTGTCGAAGAGATCTTTGTTGTAGTACAGGACCATTGGCCCGTTGCGGTCCGGCAGCGCCCAGGTCTTGCCCTCGCGGTCGTAGGAGCGCGCGGCCCGCTCACCGAACCTCCCGACGAGGTCCAGCTTCGCGGTCTCGATGAAGGGGTTCAACGGCAGCAGCTGGTTGTTGCCGCTGTAGCTGTGCACGGACTCGGCGACCTGGATGATGTCCGGCGGGTTGCCCTCCGACATCATCTTCTGGATCGCCGAGCCGTAGTCCTTGGGGAGGTGCATCAGCTTGACGTTCACCCCGCCCACGCGCTCGCTGGCGAGGTCGACCCGCTGCTGGTAGGTCTTCGCGTCCTGGTCACCGCCCCAGACCGCGACCGTCACCTCGGGGTCGGGCGCGGCTGCCGGCGCGCCGGTGGTGGTACACGCGGTCGCGACGAGGCACGCCACGACTGCGGACATGGCTCTGAACGGGCGGAGTTGCCCCATGAATTTGGATCCCCTCGGAAGTTCAGTCGAGCAGGTGGGTTTCGAAGGCGAGCACGGCCATACCGAGGGACACCGGATTGTCCAGGTGCCTGCCCAGCACGGTGGTCGCCGCTTCGAAAGCGGTTGCGAGCGCGTACTCCTTGATCACCGGGGTGACCGCCGACACGAGCGGCTCTCCGAGCGCGGCGCTGACCCATCCGCCGAACACGATCAACCCGGGGTTGAGCACGTTCACGGCGTTGGCGAGCGCCAGGCCGAGCGGACGGGCGTACCGGGCGAGCGTCTCCAGCGCCGCGGAGTCGCCCCGCCGCACGGCTCCCGCGAGCCGTGCCACCGTCGCCTCCAGGTCACCAGGAGGGCCGTCCCCGGCAAGGCGCACCAACGCGCCCGCTCCGACGTAGGCCTCCACACACCCGCGGCCCCCACACCGGCACGGTTCCCCACCGTCGTGAAGGACGGTGTGGCCCCACTCCCCCGCGCTGTTGGTCGCACCGCGCAGCAACCGGCCGTCGGCGAGCACTCCCAAGCCGACACCGGTCCCCAGGCTGACCACGATCACGTCGTCCTGGTCGCGCGCCGCACCGAACATCTGCTCGGCCAGCGTGATCGCCTTCAGCGGATGATCCAGCACCACCGGCACGTCACAGCGCCGTTCGAGCAACGCCCGCAACCGCGGCTCCGGCACGCCGACCCCGATCGCACGGATCGGCGCCTCGTACACCTGCTGCCGCACGGCGGCCACAGCGGTGAGAACGTGCTCGACCACGGCTTCCGGCGCGTTCTCCTCCACTGGCACCCGTTTCCGGGCCAGTCGCGCCATGGCTTGGTCGAACAACTCGGCCGTCACGTGTGTTTCCGCGACGTCCACTCCCACCACCAACGAACCGCCGCCGCGCAACGTCAGCTGCGTGGCAGGCCGCCCACCGGTGCGCGGTCCAGCCGTTTCCTTCAGGAATCCGGCTTTCGTCAGCTCACCGACGATGGTGCCTATCGTGGCGACGGACAGGCCGAGCTGGTTCGCCAGCTCCAGCCGGGTCCGGGGTTCGCCACCGTAGAAGCTCCGCATGACCTCGACACGGTGTGCCCGCCTCAGATCACCCGAATGCTTCAGTCGCATGAACCTGTTCCTCGTACTGCGCTCCGATCGGGCACAGTACGTGATCTTCATTCAATTTTGAAGAGGTTCTTTCAACGGTCAGCAGAAGTGTGATCGCCTCGCCACCAGGATGTTTGCGCGATCAAGCTTCATCCGGACCGCTAACGGTTCGCAACGCTACGTGTGCGGCCGGTAGGTGTCCGAGTCGAGGTCCGCGAACGCCTCCCGTTGCGCTGTCTCGATGATCGGGCGCTCGAACTGCTGGATGAACGCGTCGGCCACGGCGTCCACACCGTGCTCGCGGATCGAACCAGCGACCTCATCAGTCCTGGTGTCCAGCACCACTGACGCCCGCAGCAGGTGCAGTCCGGCCTCATGATGATGTCGCGCAGGACCGAGACGATCGTGCCCATCATCGCCACGACCTTGGCCTTGCCCTCGACCGCGCCGGCCAGGCTGTCGAGCTCCTTGCCCATCGTGTCCATGCTCGTCTGGAACTTCTCCGACGCGGCACCGGTCCAGCCGTCGAAGGTCGCCAGCGAACTGCGGTGGTCCTCCGCCAGCACACGCAGCTCCGCGGCCTTCGCCTTGGTCGCCTCGACGTTGGCCTGGATGTCCTCCGGATCGCCCAGCACCTCGTCGAGCAGTTCCTTCAGGATGCTGATGTGCTCCATCATCCAGCCGAAGGCGGAGCCCAGCAGCGAGCCGAACGGGTCGACGACGAGCGAGACCGTCGAGGCCACAGCGCCGATCGCGTTGAACGCGAGGTCCAGTTCGCTCTGCGCCTGTCCGGTGATCGAGTCGATCAAGCTGTCGTAGGACTCGATGAAGAGCGTGCCCTTGTACTTGTTCTTCTCGTCCATGTTGACCAGCAGCGGGTTGTCGCTCATCGCTGGATTCCCTTCACCACGGCTGGTTCTCGTCGTCGTCCTCGTCGTCCGCCGGGCGACGGCCACGCACCGGAGGCGCCTGGGCGGGCGCCGGTTTGGTCTCGGCGACCGGCTCGTCGTCTTCTTCGATCTGCTCGAGGGCGTGCGTCTCGTCCGGCTCCGCGTCCTCGTTCGCCTCGATGACGTCCGTGATCATCTGCATCGTCTCGGTGCCCTCACCGATCGGCCGGAACACCTCGACCACCTGCGCCGACGCGTTCTTCTGGGCCTGCCGCGCGGTCTCCAGGATCAGCGCGGTGAGCCGGGGAGCGCCGAGCTCGACCGCCCTGTGTCCCAGCTGGAGGTTCGTCAGGCCGCCGTTGGGTCCGACGGTGACCGTGACCGCACCGTCCTTGCTGGACGCGGTTCCCGACACGGCCGCGAGGTTCTCCTGCGCCTCAGCGGCCTTCCGCTGAAGTTCGGCCGCTCGGGCTTCGAAGTCGTTGACCCACGCGTACGGATCCAAGGCAGCCTCCTGTGGCGACACACCAGTGCACCGTGGAGTCCACTTGATCTCGCCAACGGCAGCCCAACGTCACACCAACGCGGGCCTCACGGCGCGTTGCGGCGCTCGGTCACCCAGGCCGCGAGCTGCGTGCGCGACCCGAAACCGAGCTTCTGCAGGATGCGTTCGACGTGCCCTTCCGCGGTCCGGCGGGCGATCACCAGGCGGGCCGCGATCTCCTTGTTGGACAGTCCGTCCGCGACCAGCTCGGCGACCTGCCGCTCACGCCGGGTGAGCGGGGTCGGCGGCGCCGCGGGCGGTGGCGTGGCGTCCCGCTGCTCCTCGAACGCGAAGGCGAGCACTTCGTCCAGCGTGAGGCTCCGGCCGGCGGCGAAGGCCTCGTCGAACGCCTCGTCACCGATCGCCTCGCGGATCCGGCGGGCACACGCGTCGTGATGAACGACGAGGTGCCGGTAGGAGGCGATGGAGGCACCGATGTCGGCCCAGCGCGCGGTCGCGGCACCCAGCAGCGTGGCGGCCCGGCGGTGACGCCGCTGACCGGCGGTGATCCAGGCCAGCAGCTCCAGGCACAGCGCCGTGCCGTACCGGTCGTCGGCGCCGCAGCCCTGTTTGAGCCGAAGGCACTCGAGAGCTCGCTCGGCGGCCTGGCGCAGGTCCTCGCGGAGCCAGGCGCCGAGGGCGACCTGCCAGATCACGAACGACCGGTCGAGACCCGACTCCCGCGACTCGACGATCGACATCATCTCCTGCACGCAGGCGTCGGCGCGGTCGAGGTCACCGGACAGCGCGGCCGCCGGCCCCAGCGTGAGCAGGACGTTCAGCGGCAGGTCCAGGTCGGGTTCGAGGTCCGGCAGCACGGCCACGGCCGCCTGGGCGCTGGTGAGAGCCGCGACGGCGAGCTGCAGGTCGTTGGCGTGCAGCGCGGCCAGCCCGCGCAGGAAGGCGGCACAGGCCAGGACGACCGGAGCGCCAGCCTCCCGAGCCAGTTCCTCGCTCCGTTCCACCAGCCGCATCCCGCCGACGGTGTCGCCCTGCCAGAACGCGAGCTGACCGGCGACCACGAGCGCCCGCGCCCTCAGCACGGTCCGCCCACTGGTCTGGGCGAGCGCGCGGTCCAGCCAGCGCCTGCCTTCGGTGAGCACGCCCCCGGCCCGCCAGTGCAGGCGCGGCACGGTGACCGCGAGCCGCAGCGCGGCCTCGGACTCGCCCGGTTCGGTCAGGCAGAACTCCATCGCCACCCGCAGGTTGGGCTGCTCACGGCAGAGGCGGGCGAGCCAGTACCCGTGCTGGTCGGTGATCGCCTCGCCGCGCGCCCGGTCCAGCAGGCCCTGGTACCAGTCGCGGTGCCGCCGTCGCAGCAGCGCCTCCTCGCCGGACGCGCGCACCCTGTCCCGGCCGTAGCCGCGGATCGTCTGCAACATCCGGTACCGCGCCGCCGCGCCTGAGGCGTCGTCGCGCACCAGAACCGACTTGTCCACCAGCGCGGCCACCAGCTCCGGCAGGTCCGCCTCCGGCACGTGCTCGTCAGTGCAGACGCCCTCGGCCGCGTCGAGCTCGAACCCGCCCGCGAACACCGACAGCCGGCCCCACAGGATCCGTTCCGGTTTGGAACACAGGTCGAACGACCAGTCCATGCAGGCCCGCAGCGTCTGCTGGCGCTCCGGCGCGGTGCGGCTCCCCCGCGACAGCAGGGCGAACCGGTCGGTCATCCGCTCGAGGATCTGCTGCGGGGTGAACACGCGCAGGCGCGCGGCGGCCAGCTCGATCGCGAGCGGCAGCCCGTCGAGCACCTCGCACACCTCCGCGACCGCGCGGTGGTTGTCGGCGGTCAGCGCGAAACCGGGCGCCGCCGCCGCGCCCCGCGCGACGAACAGCGCCACCGACTCGCACCGGGCCAGCTCCGCCCGGCTCGTACCGGAGTCCGGGACGGGCAGCGGCGGCACCCCGTACACCACCTCGCCGAAGATTCCGAACGGTTCCCGGCTGGTCACGAGCAACCGCATCTCCTGGCAGCCCCGCAGCAGCGCGTCGGCGACGATCGCACAGCACGGAATCAGGTGCTCGCAGTTGTCCAGGATGAGCAGCAGGTCCCGGCCCCGCAGCCACTCCACCAGCGCGTCCAGCGGCGACCCGTTGCCCGGCTCCGGCTGCTGCAGGGCCGAGCCCACGAGGTACGCGAGCACCTCGGGGCCCTGGATCTCCCGGGTGAGCAGCCTGGTGTCGCGCAGCTGCGTCATGTCGACGAACCACACCCCGCCGGGGAACGCCCGCCGCAACGCCGTGCCCGCCCGCAACGCCAGCCTGGTCTTGCCGGTACCGCCGACGCCGGTGAGCGTGACCAGCCGTGACTCGCCGAGCAGCCGCTTGACCTCGTCGAGCTCGCGCCGCCGGCCCACGAAGCTCGTCAGCTCGGCGGGAAGGTTCCCGGTGGTGGTCCGCCCGGTCGTCCGCATCGTCCCACCTCGCCCCGTCGCGAGCCGCCGTCGAGCCCATGAGACCGGAGCGAGGCGAGCCGGTCAACGGGCTCTGGACCACCGATCTCATTGACACGCAACACTTTTGGCCCAATGTGGCGAACCGGTCTGTCCGGGCGGCCGATGCTGTGGAAGCATCCGAGGGTTGGGCTGCATCCGCGGTGCGGATCTCGGGCGTCAACGAGACGACGACCGCGTCGGCGGCGCCAACACCGATGCCTGCGCGACCGACCACAACGGACCACGGCGGCGCGACTGCCCGGCCTTCAACGCGTTCGATAACAGGCAATTTGTGAGCGATCCGATCTCTTGATCCGATCCCGCGCACACCACCACGCTGGGGTGATCACCGACGAGTCGCCCGTCCTGCCGACGAGGAGCCAGCTGTGGCGAGCAGATCGACATCCGCGAAAGTCTCCCGCCGGTCGTTCGTCGCCGGCACCGCGGCCGCCGCGATGACCGGCGCCACGACCGGCCGGGCGGAAGCAGACCCCGAGGCCGAACAGACCGCCCAGGCCGGCCTCACCCTCTGGTACACCGAACCCGCGGCCAACTGGGAGTCGGAGTCGCTGCCCATCGGCAACGGCGCGCTCGGCGCGAGCGTCTTCGGCGGCGTGGCGAGCGAACTGCTGCAGTTCAACGAGAACACGCTGTGGACAGGCGGCCCTGGCTCGCCGGGGTACGACTTCGGCAACTGGAAAGTCCCGCGGCCCGGCGCCGTCGAGGAGGTCCAGCGCCGGATCGACGCCGACGGCAGCGCCGACCCGGAATGGGTGGCGGGCAAACTCGGTCAGGCGAAGACCGGGTTCGGCGCCTACCAGTCCTTCGGTGACCTCGTGCTGACGCTCCTACCGGCCCCCGGCACGGTGAGCTCGTACCGGCGGCACCTCGACATCGCCGAAGCCGTCGCCGGGGTGAGCTACACCTCCGGCGGCGTGCGGTACACGCGCGAGTACTTCGCCACCGCACCGGACAACGTGATCGTGGCGCGGCTGACCGCGGACCGGCCGGGCCGGATCGGTTTCACCACGGCGGTGCGCACGCCGTCGAACCGCACGGCGACGATCACCTCGCGGGCCGGTCGCATCACCCTGACCGGACGTCTCAACGACAACGGGTTGAGGTTCGAGTCGCAGGTCCAGGTGATCAACCAGGGCGGTACCCGCACCGACAACGCGGACGGGTCCGTGACCGTGCGCGGTGCCAACTCCGTGGTGCTGGTGCTGGCCGCCGGCACCGACTACGCCACCCGCCATCCGGTCTACCGCTCCGGTGTGCACCCGCACAACACGGTCACCCGGCGAACGGACCGGGCAGTCGCGAAGGGGTACGAGCGGCTGCGTGCCGACCACGTCTCCGACCACCGGAAGCTGTTCGACCGGGTGCGCCTCGACGTGGGTCAGCAGATGCCGGACATCCCGACCGACGAACTGCTGCGCCGCTACCGCGACGCGAACACCCCGGCCGCACACCGGAAGGCGTTGGAGGCGTTGCACTTCCAGTACGGCCGCTACCTGCTGGTGGCGTCCTCCCGGGGCGGGTCGCTGCCCGCGAACCTGCAGGGCGTGTGGAACAACTCGACGTCGCCGCCGTGGAGCGCGGACTACCACGTGAACATCAACCTGCAGATGAACTACTGGCCGGCGGAGACCACGAACCTCGCGGAGACCGCGGCACCGCTGTTCGACTACGTGGACTCGCTCGTGCCACCCGGTGAGGTGACCGCGCGGCAGATGTTCGGCAACCGCGGTTGGGTGGTGCACAACGAGACCACGCCGTTCGGGTTCACCGGCGTGCACGACTGGGCGACGGCGTTCTGGTTCCCGGAGGCGGGCGCGTGGCTGGCCCAGCACTACTACGAGCACTACCTGTTCACCCGGGACGAGTGGTTCCTGCGGGTGCGGGCCTACCCGATGCTCAGGTCGCTCGCCCTGTTCTGGATGGACGAACTGGTGGCCGACCCGCGGGACGGCGCGCTGGTGGTGAACCCGAGCTACTCCCCTGAGCAGGGCCCGTTCTCCGCGGGCGCGTCGATGTCGCAGCAGATCGTGTGGGACCTGCTGACCAACACCGCCGAGGCCGCCACCGCGCTCGGTGATCACGAGTTCGCAGCCCAGGTCAAGTCCACCGTGGACCGTCTCGACCCCGGACTGCGGGTCGGCTCGTGGGGCCAGCTGCAGGAGTGGAAGAAGGACTGGGACGACCCGAACAACACCCACCGGCACGTGTCCCACCTGTTCGCGCTGCACCCCGGACGGCAGATCACGCCGCAGGACGACCCGGCACTGGTCGCCGCGGCACGGGTGTCGCTCACCGCGCGCGGCGACGGCGGCACCGGGTGGAGCAAGGCCTGGAAGATCAACTTCTGGGCACGGCTGCTGGACGGCGACCACTCCCACAAGATGCTGTCCGAACTGCTCGCGACCAGCACGCTGGACAACCTGTGGGACACCCACCCGCCGTTCCAGATCGACGGCAACTTCGGCGCCACCGCGGGCGTGGCGGAGATGCTCCTGCAGAGCCACCGCGGCGTGGTGGACCTGTTGCCCGCGCTGCCGAAGTTCTGGGACACCGGCTCGGTCACCGGGCTGCGGGCACGCGGCGACGTGACGGTGGACATCCGATGGGTGAACGGAAAACCGGTCCGCGTCCAGCTCACCGCGGGCCGGAGCGGACCGTTGACGGTGTCGAGCACGTTGTTCGAGAACCGCTACGAGGTGCTCGACGCGCACACCGGCCGCAAGGTCGAGGTCCGGGGTGAGGGCGGTGTCATCATCATCGACGCCACCTCCGGAACCACCTACCTGGTACGCGCACTGGCCTGAGCGGTGAACAACGCGCCAACTCCGTCGATTCGACGTCGATTTCGACAACGGTCGGGGAACGGACGCTGTGTTAGCGCTCACAAATCGTGGATCATCGTGCCGCGTTCCCGTGTTGCGGACGCTCCAAACCTGCGAGGAGCAGCATGCGACGATCCACCCTGCTCGTCATCCCCGTCGTGCTCGCGACGCTGGTGCCGCCGACGGCCACCGCCGCGACCGGCGGCAGCTTCGAGGTGCTGACCTACAACGTGGCCGGGTTGCCGGAGGGCCTTTCCTCCGGCAACCCGGCCGTGAACACCCCGTTGATCAGCCCGCGACTGGCGCCCTACCACGTCGTCAACGTCCAGGAGGACTTCAACTACCACGCGGCCCTGTACGCGGGCGACAACCACGCGCACCGCACGCCGACGAGCGGCGGAGTGCCGTTCGGCAGCGGCCTGAACACCTTGTCCCACCTGCCCTACAGCGACCTCGCGCGCACGAAGTGGTCCTCTTGCAACGGCACGGACTGCCTGACTCCCAAGGGCTTCACGTACAAGCGGGTCAAGCTGGCCGACGGCGTGCACGTCGACGTCTACAACCTGCACCCGAACGCGGGCGTGGAGAACGCCGACCTCGCCGCGCGCCGGTCGAACATCACCCAGCTGTCGCAGTACATCGCCGCGAACTCCGTGGGCAACGCGGTCATCGTCATGGGTGACACCAACACCCGGTACACCCGCGAGGCCGACAACATCCGCGAACTGGTCACGACCAACGGCCTGACCGACGCGTGGGTGCAGCTGGAACGCGGCGGCCAGGCACCGGCGGCGGGCAGCCCGGCGCTGGTGTGCGACCCGGCGGCGGTCACCGACTCGTGCGAGGTGGTCGACAAGATCCTCTACCGGGGCAACCGGCAGATCACCCTGACCGCGCGGGACTACCGCAACGACAACACGAAGTTCCAGGACGCCCAGGGCAAACCGCTGTCCGACCACTACCCGATCGCCACCCGGTTCGACTGGGCCGCCGACGACGGCATCCGGCTCAGCCCCGAACTCGGTGGCCCGCACGGCACGCCGTTCACCGACCTCGCCGCCGTCGACCTGGGCGCCGTGCGCTCGCTGACCCTGCGCGGTGGCAGCAGGCTGGACCAGGTGTCGCTCACTCTGGCGAACGGCAGGACGTTCACCCACGGCGGCAACGGCGGTACGGCGACGACGCTCACTCTCGAACCGGGTGAGCACCTCGTGTCCGCGAAACTGAGCCAGGGCAAGTACAACGGCCACACGCGGGTCTTCTCGGCCGCGTTCACCACCAGCCGGGGACGCACGCTCTCCGCCGGTCAGCCGACCGGTGAGACGATCACCGTCACCGCGCCGGCCGGATGGCGCATCGCCGGGTTCACCGGCCGGTCGGGCACCGAGGTCGACCGGCTCGGCGCGATCTTCGTGCCGGCCTCGTGACACCTACCTGATCGGTGCGTTGCGGGCCGTGCGGATGACACGGTCGTGGTCGGCGACGGACATCAGGCCGTCGCCGACCCACCGCCGCGCCACGGCCGTCACCCGGTCCAGGAACACGCTCCTGGAGGAGAACGGCGCGGCCACCCACACCTCGTCGAGGAACGTGGCCCCGTCCGCGCGCACGGGGTTCGCGACGCCGGAGTCCACGCCCGCGAACACGATCTTCGGCTCCACGCGGCGGAAGTACGAGTGGAAGGCGTCCTCGGTGCCCTCGAAGAACGGGGCCAGCGCGACCTCACCGAGCCGGAAGTGCAGCGGACTGCCCGCGATCGGCTGCAGGTTGCCCGCCAGGTCGCCGGACAACGCCGCGCGCCCGTACAGCCCGAGTTCCAGGAAGTCACGCCGCGCATCACGCGCAACCAGGTGGATCGGGCCGTACATCAGCGACTGCACGAGAGGCTGGTCAGGAGTGCGCTCGGCCCGCAACGCGAACGGCATGCGCACGCGCACAACGTCTCCGTCGCGCCACGACCGGGACAGCGTCACGTAGGTGCCGGGCAGGGCGTCCAGCCGCTGCCGCACGCCGTTGACCGTCACGGTGAACTCCCCCGCCCACGCGGGCACGCGCAGGCTCAGGTCGAACCGGGCGCGGCCGGTGACCCGCAGCGTCGTGCCCTGCTCGACCGGGAAGCCGGTGGTCTGGGTGACGGTGACGCCCTTCCACTTCAGCACGGACGGGCTGTAGAGATTCACGTACAGCCGCGAGTCGTCGGCCGCGCGGAAGTACACCGAATCCTGGTACTTCGTCGCGCTCTCCATGCCGGTGCCCTCGCAGCACGTCGTGCCCTGCTTGGGGGTGAAGTCGCGGACGGCACCCGGAGTGAGGCCGATGAAGTACGTCATCAACGGCAGCTCGGCGTCGGCACGGTCCTGTTTGGAACCGAGGATCTGGTTGTAGAGCGCGCGTTCGTAGTAGTCGAAGTACTTCGGCGACTGCTCGTGCAGGAACAGCTGGCGGCTGAGCTTGAGCAGGTTGTGCGCGCAGCAGGTCTCCGCCGACGTGTCGCTCAACCCGCCGGCGACGACGTTGCGCGCCCGCCAGAACTCGTCTGTGCTGGTACCGCCGATGCTGAACATCCTGGGCGGGACGACCATGCCCCAGAAGTTCCTGGCCGCCAGCCAGTACCGCTGCTCACCGGTGGCCTCGTAGAGCCGCAGGAGGCCGGTGAAGATCGGGATGTGCTGGTTGGCGTGCAGGCCTTCGAGCACGTCGCGGTTCTCGGCGCACGCGGTGATCAGCGAGTCGAGGTCGAAGAGCCTGGCCAGCTCCAGGTGCTTGCCGGTGATCGCGTGCAGGTCGACGATCGCCTCCACGAGGCCGCCGTACTCGCCGCTGGAGAAGATGCCCCACATCCGCTGACGCACCTCTGCGGGCAGCTTGCTCACCCGCGAGAACATCCAGTCGCACAAGCCGTCCGCGAGGTCGAGGGCCCGCGTGTCCTGGGTGTTGCGGTAGGCGTCGACCAGGCCTTTGAGGATCTTGTGCGCGGTGTAGTAGGGCGCCCACACCACCTGGTAGTCCGGGCGCGTCATGGTTTCCAGCGTGATGAACTGCGTTTCCGGGTACGCGGCGAGGAAGCCCGGGTGGCTCGGACCGCCCCAGGTGCGGCGCAGCGTGGCGTGGCGGTCGCGTCCGGACACGTCGGCGAACGTCCCGCCGGTCGTCTCGTCGAACGCGTAGGAGTTCAGATCTCCCTCGAGGGACGCGGTGATCTCGTCCGCGCCCAGTGCCCGGGAGAAGAGGTTCACGTCGTCGAGGGCGCCGGCGAACACCGGGTCGCCACCGAAGTGGGACCGCCCCAGCCAGTGGTGCGCGAGGGTGCCGAGTGCCGCCGGGTTGACCGACATCGCGGTGTTCGTGCCGGCTCGGACGCCGTTCACGTACAGCGTGCCGGTGGTGCCCGCGATCGTCACCGCGACGTGGCTCCACTCGTTCAACGGCAGCGGTGCGGTGCCGTTGATGCCCTGTTCGGCACCCGGACCGTTCAGGGTGATGGCGAACCGCGGCACACCGTTGCCGTTGCGAGCAGCCAGGTACAGGTAGCGGGTGGTGTCGTTGCCGAAGTCGAAGATCCGCGTCCAGTTCGCGTCGTGCGACGGCCGGACCCAGGCCGTGAACGTGAACGTCGCGGGCAGCGGTTCAGCCGGAAGATCGATGTACTGGTACGAGCCGCGCACCTGCTCCACCGCGCGGCCGGACTTCCCCGGCACGCTCAGCACCTGGGGATCACGGCGCAGCGCGGCCCGGC
Organism: Lentzea roselyniae; assembly: GCF_039537795.1. NCBI lineage: Bacteria > Bacillati > Actinomycetota > Actinomycetes > Pseudonocardiales > Pseudonocardiaceae > Lentzea > Lentzea roselyniae. Next base: position 4,677 of record NZ_BAABBE010000002.1, on the reverse strand, counting down.
ACTCGGTGAGCGCGCCCAGCATCGTGCGGATCTTCTCGAGGTACACGGTGTCGCCGGTGCTGCCGTACGCCTGGGCCAGCATCGACAGGAAGTGCCCGGTGTAGTGGCCGCGCAGGTTGCCGTTCGCCTCGCCGTCGAGACCTTCCCAGCCACCGGGCGCGACGGCGCCCAGCGTGTCCAGGCCCGCGTTGGCGCGGAACACCTGGAGCAGCCGGTTGACGTCGTAGCCGCGCGCGTAGGCGAGGACGAGGTCGCGCTTCTTCGAGAAAACGCCTTCGGTCAGCGCCACTTCGGACAGTTCGAAGGGACGCAGGCCACCCGGCGCGACAGCTTCCGGTGCCGCCATCGCCTCTCCCGCCGCCACGCCGAGCAACGGCGCGGCGGCGGTCAAGGACGCGGCCCTGAGGAAGTCCCGCCGTGCGAACCCGTTCACCATGCGCCAGCTCCTCACGCGAAAATGTGAGCGCTAACATAGGTGGCCTGCCCACCGGCGTCAACGGTTGCAGCGATCAGCGCTCCAGCCGGGAAACACTCGTGCGGTAACCGGAGTCGCCGACGTACGGCACCCGGCAGCCGATGCCGATGGTCACGGTGACGTTCCTCCCGGCGATGTCACCGGTCGGGAAGTACCGGCTCGGGATCAACCCGCCTGGGCACCAGCTGCGCGGGTTGCCGGCGGTGTTGTTGCGGAAGATCCCGGGGTTGCCGTCCGGGTCGTCCTGCTCCAGGCTCACGCAGTCCACGCGGTGGAGAACGACCCCGACCCTGGTGCCGTTCACCGACACGGTGACGGTGGTGTTGGAGTACTCCTCGCCGCCCGCCGCCGAGCCGTAGCCGGCGATCACCAGCGCGATGTCACCGCGGTTGCCCGTCGCGGTGTGCGACCGGGCCCGCGTGATCGAGTTGGTGGTCTCGCGGACGCCGGAGATCATCCCGGCGACGTCGTGGTCCCGCGCGGTCAGCGCGACGGTGGAGACCAGCGACATCGAGTACTTGAAGCCGATCGTCCTGAACTCGGGCGTGACCTCGGGATGCGAGTCGCACGGGTCACCGCGGTACGGGTTGGAGCCGCCGCCGATGCCGAGGTACACGTCCTTGCCCGGATCCGCCAGCGCGACCGCGTACGGACCGAGGTCGGCGTCCGGGAACGTGTAGTTCGCCTCGCCACCTCGCCAGTAGCTGCTGAACGGGGTGATGAAGTCCAGCAGGGTCACCCTCGGCGTGGCCGCGGTCGGCGTGGTGCCCTTCGGCACGGCGACGTAGAACACGGTGCCGATCCGGTCGTAGTTGTCGCACTGCGCGTGATAGCTCACCCGCAGGTCGTCACCGATCAGCGCCTTCTCCGCGTCGGTCCGCTTCCTCGCGAACTCGGTGCCCCGGTTCCACGTCAGCACGCCCGCGGGCGGGTGTAGCCGACCGGGTCACCGCTGGTGTAGATGCCGAACTGCGGGATGCGGTCGAACACCGGGATGACGCCGCCGCCGGGGTACCGCTGCTCGCGCCGTACACCTCGAACTCGTAGATCCGCGCGGCCGGGTCGGCGGTCTGGGTCGGTGTGGTGACGACGAGTTTGGCGCAGCGGGCACTGGCCGCGGTGATCGGATGCGTCGTGGTGCTCGCGGTGTTGTCCGTAACGGACACCGCCGTCGTCCACGTGCTGCCGTCGGAGGACAGCTGAACGGCGAACGCCTTGGTGTTGTACGTGGCCGCCTCACCACCGGCGCCCGCGTGCTCGACGGTGAAACCGGTGATCGACGCAGGCGCGCCGAGGTCGACCTGGAGGTACTCGACGCTCGCCGTCGAGCACCACTTGTCGCCGTTGCCACCGGCGACGCCGCCGTTGACGGCCTTCTCCGGCCCTTCGGCGCCCGCGCACGCGAGGGAGCCGGTGGCCGGCTTGTCCAAGGCCAGGTTGATGTCCGCAGCGAACGCGGCCGGGGCACTGACGAGCAGGGATGGTTGTCGCACGCCCACATATGTGAACGCTCACCACACCTCTGATCGAACATTCGACAAACCTTGCCAGGCAAGAAAAAGTTGGGTTACGGTGCGCTGGGAACGTTCACATTCAACTGTCGGCCCCGGAGTCCGGGAGCGCGAGATCGGCGCACAGCAACACCTGTTAGCGCTAACAGCCATCGGTTGCCAACGGAGGCATCCATGTCGATCACTCGAGTCACCGCACTCGCCGCCGTAGCCGCACTGGTCGTCGCGCCGTCCGCGTCGGCGGCCGCGTATCCGGACCCCGCCCGTGTCACCGGCGACATCCGCGTGCACGACCCAGCGGTGGTCAAGCGGCCCGACGGCAGCTATCTGCTGGCGCACACCGGCGACAACCTGGCGCTGAAGACCTCCCGCGACCGCGTGACGTTCCGCAACGCGGGCACGGTGTTCCCCGGCGGCGCGCCGTGGACCACGGCCTACACCGGCGGTGGCAGGAACCTGTGGGCCCCGGACCTCTCCCATCTCGACGGCCGCTACCACCTGTACTACTCGGCGTCGATGTTCGGATCGAACCGCTCGGCGATCTTCCTGGCCACCAGCCCCACCGGTGACTCGGGTACTTGGACGCACCGCGGCCTGGTGATCGAGTCGCGCACCTCGGACGACTTCAACGCCATCGACCCGAACCTCGTGGTGGACGACCAGGGCCGCTGGTGGCTGAGCTTCGGCTCGTTCTGGTCGGGCATCAAGATGATCCAGCTCGATCCCGCCACCGGCCTGCGGCTCGGCAGCGGCATCACCGCCATCGCCGGGCGCGGTGGCGGCGCGATCGAGGCGCCGTTCATCGTGAAGCGCGGCCAGTACTTCTACCAGTACGTCTCGTTCGGCTTCTGCTGCCGCGGCGCGTCGAGCACCTACCGGGTGATGGTGGGGCGGTCCTCCAGCGTCACCGGCCCCTACCTCGACCGCAACGGTGTGCCCCTGAACTCCGGTGGAGGCACGGAAGTGCTGGCTGGCCACGGCAGCGTGCACGGGCCGGGACATCAGGCCGTGCTCGCCGACACCAGCGGCGACTTGCTCATCTATCACTACTACGCCGACAACGGCACGTCGCTGCTGGGCATCAACCGCCTGACCTACGACCCAGCCGGCTGGCCCCGCGTGCTCTGAGAGGTTCGTCCCTCTGTTCCAAGGAGAAGGTCCATGCGTTCGTCCCTGCCGCGCGCCGCGCGTTCCATCCGGCGGTACGTGCTGATCGGTGTCACGGCTGCCCTCGCCGCGGCCGGCGCTGTCTCCGGCTCGCCGACGGCATCGGCCGCCGGTCCCGTGCCGCACTACCTGATGACCGCGTTCACCAACAGCAGCGAGTCGAACATGTACGTGTACGACTCGGCGAACGCGACCGGCTTCACTCAGGTCAGAGCCAACGCGTACACGCCTCCGACAGGCCTCATTCGCGACCCCAGCGTCATCCGGCACACCGACGGCTACTACTACATCGTCTACACGACGAACTGGACGGGCGACACGATCGGTTTCGCCCGCAGCGCGGACTACGTGTCCTGGACGTTCGTGCGCAACGTCCGCGTCGGCCTCAACGGGGCCACAGGCAGCACGTGGGCGCCGGAGTGGTTCAAGGACTCCGACGGCAGCGTCCACGTGATCTTCTCCGCGTCCACGACGGGCACGGCGGGACAGTTCCGTCCATACCGGATCACCGCGACGAACCCGGACCTGTCCGCGTGGACCAGCCCCGTGGCACTGGGCATCCCGGCCAACTACATCGACAGCTTCGTGGTCAAGGCCGGCGGCACGTACCACAACTTCCTCAAGAACGAGACGACGAAGTACATCGAGCACGCCACCGCCACGTCGCTGAACGGTCCCTGGACGTTCGTCGGCACCGGCAACTGGGCTGGCTGGGGCGCGGGGCTCGAAGGTCCCGCGATCACGCGGCTGCCGGACGGCCGGTGGCGGATCTACTTCGACCAGTACGGCCAGCGGCGCTACTTCCACGCCGACAGCGCGAACCTGACCACCTTCGGCGCCAAGGTCGAGCTGCCCGGTCTGTCCGGCACCGCCCGGCACTTCACGGTGCTGCGCGAGGACTCCGGTGACGGCACGCCGGTGGCGACGGGCAACCGGTCGCTGCGGTCGGTCAACTTCCCCGACCGCCACGTCCGGCACCGCGACAACCTGGCCTACGTCGACCCGGTGAGCTCGTCCAGTGACGTCACGGTCCGGAGGGACGCGACCTTCACCATCGTGCCGGGCCTCGCGAACGCCGCCTGCTACTCGTTCCGGTCGGTGAACCACCCGGACCGCTACCTGCGGCACTACGCCTTCCGCGTCCGGCTGGACACCAACACCGGTGACTCGGTGTTCGCCCGCGACACCACGTTCTGCGGGCGCGCCGGTCTCGCGGGCAACGGCAGCACGTCGTTCGAGTCCTACGCCCAACCCGGCCGGTACCTGCGCCACTACGGCTTCGAGGTGCGCGTCGACTGGCGCACGTCCGACGCGGCCTTCGCCGGCGACTCGTCGTTCACCGTCTCCTCACCACTGGCCTGAAAGACATCCCAGGAGCTGAAATGTCAAGCCGCGATGTTCTCGGCGTGATGCGACCAGGCGGTCGTCTCGTCGTAGAGGGTGCCGGTTTTGAGGCAGCCGTGCAGGATGCCGACCAACCGGTTCGCCAGCTGGCGCAGGGCGGCGTTGTGCCCTGCGCCGCGG